>CALKHQ010000027.1 GCA_937988735.1 uncultured Alphaproteobacteria bacterium | reverse complement strand
ACCGGGTCGGGCGTCTCGCGCAGGGTCAGGGCCGCGATCGACTGCACGATGGCGAGGGTGTTCTTGACCCTGTGGTTGAGCTCCTCCACCAGCAGGCGCTGCCGCTGCTCGGCCTGCTTGCGGTCGGTGATGTCGACGAACACGCCGAGGCAGCCGCGCACCCGGCCGCTGCCGTCGAACAGGGGTGCGGCGTACTCGTAGAGGGTGCGCACGCCACCGTCGTCGAAGACGATGTCCACCTCGATCCCGGTGATCGGCCGCCCCTCGCGTGCCGCGATCTGCATCGGCAGCTCCCCCGCGGGGAGCTCGACCCCATCCGCGAAGACGCGAAACCCGAGGCTCTTCGCATCCGGCCCGGACATGGACGGGTTGGTGCCGAGCGGCATGCGCAGCATCTCCGCCCCGGCCGGGTTCATCGTCATCTCGCTGCAGTCGGGGCCATGAGCGATGAAGACGCCCACCGGCAGCGACCGCAGCAGCGTCTCCTGCTCCTCCAGCCGGCGGCGCAGGTCGTCGTTGAGCGCGGCAATGCGCTCCTCGGCCGCGATGCGGTCGGTGACATCGATCGCCATGCCGCCGACGAAGGCGATCTGGCCGTCGGGGGCGGGTATGGGGAACTTGGCCACCAGCGAGCTGTGGACGGTGCCATCCGCGTGCCTCAGCGTCTCCACCGTCTGGATGCCGGTGTCGCTCTCCAGCGCCAGACGGTCGTTGTCACGGAACAGCGCGGCCGTGTCGGAGGGGAAGATGGCGGTGTCGAAGCGGCCGAACAGCCCGCCGTCCGGCGTGCCGAAGACCCGCTGCGCCGCCTCGTTCGCATAGACGTAGCGGCCGTCGAGGTCCTTGATCCAGGCGAGCCCGGGGAAGTGCTGCATGAAGCGCGAGAATCGCTGCTCGCTGTCGCGCAGCGCCTCTTCCATCCGGCAGCGCTCGATGAAATCGGCCGCCTGGCGGATGTAGAGGTCGAGCCGGCGCAGGTCGGCGTCGCTGGGCCGGTAGGGCCGGCGGAAGTGCGTGGACAGCATGCCGAGCGCGTTGCCCTCCCGCCCGACGAGCGGCGTGGACTGGACCGCTCGGTAGCCGGCGGCGCGGGCGAGCGCGCGGTAGGAGGCGTAGGGGGCGTCGGTTTCGATGTCCTCGACGATGATCCGCTCGCGGGTCCGCAGCGCCCGCGAGCTCGCCCAGTCCTGGGTCGGGGTCATCTCGCGGAACTGCTCGACCAGCTCCGGCGCGAATCCCCGCTGGGCGGCGACCACCAGCACGTTGCGCGCCGGATCCAGCAGCTGGACGTGACCCATGTCGGCGCCCATCAGCTCGATGGTGGCCGCCAGCATCTCGTCCAGCCCCTTGCTCAGCCGGCGGGCGCGCCACAGCCGGGAGCTCGCCTTCGTCAGCCGGGCGAGCGCCTGCGTCTCGTCGCGCAGCCGGGCCTCGCTCGCCCGCAGCGCCTCCTCGTTGCGCCTGAGCTGCAGCTCGGCCCACCGCCGCTCGGTCACGTCGATGCAGACGCCGATCATCCGCGTCGGCGCCCCGTGCTCGTCGCGGAACAGCTTGCCACGGGCCTCGATCCAGGCCATGTCCCCGTCGGGCCTGACCACGCGGTACTCGACCCGGTGGTCCTCACCCGCCTCCAGCGTGCGGGTGATCGCGCGCATGACGCGCTCGCGGTCCTCCGGATGGATCACCGACCGGTAGTCGGCGAAGCCGCCCTGGAGCGTGCCGGGGGCCAGGCCGTGGATCGCCTCCAGCCCCGGCGACCAGGTGACCCGGTCGGTGGCAAGGTTCCAGTCCCAGGTTCCCATCCGGCCGGCTTCGAGGGCGAGCTGCAGGCGGGCGTCGTCGGCGACTTCGGGGCGCGGCACCGGTTCCGACGTCATCGTGCCGGCGGTGCCGCGGGGCGTCACTGGGCGGTTCCCAGCGCCCGCAGCAGCGCGCGCTGCAGGTCGCCGGTCTCGTACGGCTTCTCGACCACCGGCACGGCGAGGTGACGCGGCACGCCCTCCTGGCCGTAACCGGTGACGAAGATGAAGGGAAGGGCGCGTGCGGCGATCGCCTCGGCGACGGGATCGATGCGCCGGCCGCCGAGGTTGATGTCCAGCACGGCGATGTCGAACGCAAGTTCGCTGGCCAGCGAAAGCGCCGGCTCCAGCCGCGCCGCCGTCCCCACGACCTCGCATTCCAGCTCGTCGAGCATGTCCTGCGGGGTCATGGACAGCAGCGGCTCGTCCTCGACGACCAGCACGCGGGTGCCACGCAGCGCCGTCAAAGGCCGCTCCCTCCACTGCGCCCGTCCTGGCGCGCCGCCTCGCGTCATTCTTGCAGAGTGACCGGCGGAGCGCAACGAAAGCAGCGGAACCTGAGCGGGACCAATGCGTTTTCTGGTCACGATGCACCAGTTTGCGAACAATGGGTCAGCCCCGGACCCGGCCGTGCGCAGGTCCGATGGCGGCTGCCGCACGGTTCTCGTCGTCGATGACGAATGCCTGCTGCGCATGTCTCTCGCCGATCAGCTCCGGGACTGCGGCTTCGCGGTGCTCGAGGCGGGAACGGCGGGCGAGGCGGTGTCCGTGATGGGCGCCCACCGGGTGGACCTGGTGTTCTCCGACGTGCGGATGCCGGGCGCGATGAACGGCGTCGGCCTGGCGCAGTGGGTGCGCCAGAACCGGCCCGGCGTGCGCATGCTGCTGACTTCCGCCTACACCCACGTCGCGGACGCCGCCGATCCGTTCTGCGACGCACGGCTCATCGCCAAGCCCTATGACGAGTCCGAGGTGATCGATCGGATCGGCCGCCTGCTCTCTGCCTGAATCAGGGGCCGCCGGCCGCGGCGGCGTGCTTTCAACCGCCCCTGCCCGGGAGTAGAGTCTGCCTGCGGTCCCGCCGACCGCAGGTAGTTCCCGTTTGCACCACCGGGCAGGGGGCTGTTCCCATGAGACATCACAGAGGTCTGGCAGGCATTGCGCTGGGGACGATGGCCCTGGCAGCGCCGTTCGCAACCGCGCAGGAGCAGCCCTACTCGGGGGTCACGCTCAACGTCGCCTCGATGAACGACCAGTTCTCGGGGCCGCTCGTCGTTCTGGCGCCCTCGTTCGAGGCGGAGACGGGCATCGCGGTGAAAGTGGACATCCTGAGCTATCCGGAGCTGCTGACCAAGATCACCGCCGACTTCATCGGCGAGACCGGCGGCTACGACGTCGTCACCATGGACATCGTCTGGGCCGGCCAGTTTGCCGAGGCCGGACACACCGTGCTGCTGAACGACTGGATCGCGCGCGACGCCGAGGAAATCGGGGTGGACGACATCTATCCGGTGCTGATGCAGGCGCTGGGCAATTACGAGGGCGCGCAGGTCGCCTTTCCCTTCGCCGGCTACGCCAACGTGCTGGCCTACCGGCCCGACCTCTACGAGGCGGCCGGCATCGCGCCGCCGCAGACGATGGAGGAGCTGGTCGCGGCGGCCAGGGCGCTGACCGACCGCGAGGCCAACCGCTATGGCTGGGTCGCCAACGGCCAGCGCGGCCCGGCGGTGGCGCAGGACTGGATGCAGTACAACGCGCAGATGGGCGGCTCCATCCTCGATGCCGAGGGCATGCCCGCGCTCAACTCGCCGGAGAACGTTGCCAGCCTCACCGTCTACAAGACGCTGTTCGACGAGACGGCGCCGCCGGGGGCAGTCGACTACGACTGGGGCGGCCGCGAGGAGAGCTTCCGCCAGGGCCTGGTCGCCAACATGCAGACCTGGTCGGTGGGCGCGGCCGGCTACGACAATCCGGACCTGTCGAAGGTTGTCGGCAACAACGCCCTGATGCTGGCGCCGCCGGGCGCGGGGATGGAGCCGCGCTACGGCATCGGCGGCTGGGGGCTCGCCATCAACGCCGACATCGACGAGACGCGCCAGGCGGCGGCCTGGGAGTACATCAAGTGGGTGACCAGCCCGGAGGTCCAGAAGCAGATGGCGGAGCTGGGCGGCGGGGGCTACATCCGGATGAGCACGCTCGCCGATCCCGACCTCAACGCGCTGTATCCCTTCCTGCCCGTGATCCACGAGAGCTTCCTCAACGGCGACGGCGAATACCGCCCGCGGATTCCGGAATATCCGGAGATCCAGGACATCCTCGGCACCGCGGTCAACGCGGTGCTTGCGGGCGACGTCGATCCGCAGGAGGCGCTGGACGCGGCCCAGGAACAGGCGATGGAGCTGTTCTGAGCCTCGTGCGATGACGGCCCCCATGCGCGTCGCGTCCGGCTGCGCGCCGGGCGTTCCAGCCCCGCCCGCGGCCGGACCCGTTCACCCCCGTGCGGCGGGAATGGCGGGCGCACCGCCGATGCGGCCGTGACCTCCGTCGGCCTGGCCACGCCCGCCGGCCGGCGGCGGACCGGTGCGCCGTTCGCCGCCGGGACCTTCGGCCAGCGCCGGCGGCTGTTCCTGCTGGCGCTGGGGCTGCCGTCGCTCCTCTACGTGATCGCGGTCGCGCTGGTGCCGCTGGCCCAGGGCATGTGGCTCAGCCTGTTCGAGTACAACCTGCTGCGGCCCGACCGCCGCGCCTTCGTCGGGCTCGACAACTATCTGGAGCAGATTTCCGACCCGGTGGTGCAGCAGGCGCTGTGGAACACGCTGGTGTTCACCGTGCTTGCGGTGGGCATCGAGTTCCTGCTCGGACTCGGCCTTGCCCTGCTGCTGTGGCGGGACAGCCTGTTCAACCGGGTGGCGCTCGCCCTGATGCTGGTGCCGGTGGCGGTGACGCCGCTGGTGGTCGGCCTGGTGTTCCGGGCACTGCTGACTGCGGACTTCGGGATGATCGGCCATTTCGCCGCGCAATGGGGGCTCAGCGGCGAACGCGGCTTCTTCGGCTACCCCAACTCCGCGATGGGCGCCCTGATCTTCATCGACGTCTGGCAGTGGACGCCGCTGATGGCCCTCATCCTGCTTGCCGGGCTCAAGGCGCTGCCGCAGGAGGCGATCGAGGCTGCCGACGTCGCCGGCGCCTCGCCGTGGCAGAAGCTGCGGCTGGTCATCGTCCCGATGCTGCTGCCGGCGATCTTCCTCGCCCTGGTGCTGCGGACGATGGACGCCTTCCGCATCTTCGATTCCGTGTTCGTCACCACCAAGGGCGGGCCGGACAACGCCACCAACGTGCTCATGTTCCACGCGGTGAAGGAGGGGCTGGAGTTCTTCAACATCGGCGACGCTTCGGCGCTGTCCAACCTGATGCTCGCCGCGATCGGGCTGATCGCGGCCGGCTTCGTGCTGGTGATCCGGCGCGCCGACCGGCGGATGCTGGGCTGATGGGCGGACGGGCGGTGCCCCTGCCGGTGCTGGCGCTGCAGCGCGGCGCCATCCTGTTCGCGCTGCTGGTCTTCCTCGCGCCGGTGGGATGGCTGGTGACCACCGCGTGGAAGCCGGCGCGCGAGATCTTCAGCTTCCCGCCCACGCTCTCCTTCACGCCGACCTGGGACAACTTCGCCACCGTCTTCCGCTTCTTCGACGTGGCGCAGCTTTCCGCCAACAGCCTGATCATCAGCGGCGTCGGCACGCTGCTGTCGCTTGCGCTCGGCATTCCCTGCGGCTATGCGCTCGCGCGCTCCGGGTGGCGCGGGGCGGTTGGCGTCGCCTACTTCTTCCTAGCCCTCCGCATGGTGCCGCCGGTGGCCACCCTGATCCCCTTCTACCTGTTCATGCGCGACATCGGGCTGCTCGGCACCTGGTGGGCGGTGATCCTGCTCGACACCACGCTCAACACCGCCTTCGTGGTGTGGATGATGTTCGCCTGGTTCCGCGCGCTGCCGCCGGAGATGGAGGAGGCGGCGCTGGTCGACGGTGCGAGCCAGACCGGCGCCTTCCTCCGGATCGCGGTGCCGATGGTGAAGCCGGGCACCGTCGCCTGTGCGCTGCTCTGCTTCATGCTGTCGTGGAACAGCTTCCTGTTCCCCGCCTTCCTTACCACCGCCGACACCAAGACGCTGTCGGTCGCGCTGCTCACCGCATACGGCACCAAGGACATCACCTGGGGGACGATGGGCGCGCTCGCCCACTTTTCGACCCTGCCGATCGTGCTGCTGGCCCTGGTGCTGAACCGCCATTTCGTGCAGGGACTGACCCGGGGGTTCCACTGAGCGCCGCGCCGGGAGGGGCCGAAGGGAGCGGCGGCTTCGCCATACGGCCGGCGCGCCGCGAGGAGCTCGCCCTGCTGCCGGCGATCGAGCGGGATGCGCAGCAGCGCTATCGCGCCGTCGGCTACGACTACTGCGCCGACGGCCCGCTGCGCGAGCCGGAGGAGCACGAGCGGGCGCTGGCCGAGGGTGCGGTTCTGGTCGCGGAGCGGGGCGGGCGGCTCGTCGGCTTCCTGCTGCTGTGGCCCTGCGACGGCCGCGCCCACATCGTCGAGGTCTCGGTGATGCGCGCGCACCAGGGGCTGGGTATCGGCCGCGCCCTGATTGCGGCGGCGGAAGCGCAGGCGGCGGCCGACGGCCATGCCGAGGTGACGCTCACCACCTATCTCGAGGTGCCATGGAACGCGCCCTTCTACCGCCGGCTCGGCTTCGCTGACTTCGTGCCCGGGCCCGACCGGCCGGACCTGCTGAAGGTACAGGCCGACGAGGCGGCCTGGGGGTTCGCGCGCTGGCCCCGCGGCGCCATGCGCAAGCCGCTGCGCCCTGCCGGCCCCGCCGGCAAATTGCCCGCGGCCCCGCCGTCCGGGCATGATGACGGCAAGGGAGACGGAGGCGGGACATGCGGATCTGCGTGATCGGTGCGGGCGCGCTGGGCTGCACCTATGGCGGCCGGCTGGCGCTGGCGGGCGTTTCGGTGACGCTGGTTGATACCTGGGCCGAGCACGTCGCCGCCATCGCCCGCGACGGCCTCGACCTCGACGGCGTCCCGGGCGGCCACCGGGTGCCGGTGGCGGCGGTGACCGACGCGGGACCGCTCGCACCCTTCGACCTCGCGTTCGTCACCGTCGATACCAACCACACCGCCGACGCGGCCGCGACCGCGCAGACCCTGCTCGCGCCCGACGGCTATGCCGTGACGCTGCAGAACGGCATCGGCAATGTCGAGACGCTGGCGGGGGTGCTCGGCGCGGGGCGGGTCGTGGGCGGCTCCAGCCTGTGCAGCGCCACGACGCGCGGCCCCGGCCGGGTGACCCAGACCCACCAGGGGCTGACGACGGTCGGCGAGCTGTCCGGCGGCGGCTCGGAGCGCGTGTCGCGGCTGAAGGCGCTGCTCGAGGGCGCCGGCTTCGACACCCGCGTCGCCGCCGACATCCAGGCGGTCATCTGGCAGAAGTTCATCCTCAACATCGCGATCAACCCGATCTGCGCCGTCACCGGGCTGCGGCTCGGCGAGCTGGCGCGGCTGCCGGCGACTGCGGCCCTGCAGGACCGGATCCTCGACGAGGCGCTGGCGGTGGTGGCGGCGAAGGGGCTGACCCTGCCCGATCCGGACATCCGGGCGACGGTGAAGCAGCATTGCTGGTCGAAGTTCAGCAAGCCGTCGATGCTGCAGCACATCGAGCGCGGGCGGCCGACCGAGATCGACGCGCTGAACGGTGCGCTGGTGCGCGAGGCGGCGGCGCTGGGCGTGCCGGTGCCGTGGAACGAGGCGCTGACGGCGCTGGTCAGGGGGCGCGAGTTCGCCGCCCGGCGGGCGGTGGAGGAGCCGGGCCTCGACTACGACGCACTGGAGGCGGCGGCCGGGCCGGTGCCCTGCGCGCCGCCGGCGTGAGGGCCGGTTACGGCCCGCCCTGCACCCGGCGCCACACGCCCGTGGCGTGGTCGGCGACGTGGTCGAGGATGTTGAAGTGGTTGCAGCCGGAGATCGAGATCCAGTCCGCGTCCGCGCCGGCATCCTTCAGCTTGTTGGTCCACCGCTCGGCCTGGCGCTGGAACTGGTCGCTCTCGTCGGCGCCGACGAGGGTGCGGGTCGGGCAGGCCACCACCTCCGGCGCGCGCATGGCGGAGCAGCGCGCCGCCTCCTCCCGGTCCATGCCCACCTTGTCGTTGATCCAGGTGCCGATCAGCGGCTCCGGCTCGAACACGCCGGAGACCGGGAGGCCGGCGGCGATCCGCCCGCGGTTGTCCGGCCGGGTCATCAGCCACCCGGTCAGGTGGCCGCCGGCCGAATGGCCGCCGACCAGCATCGGCTTGCCGACCCGCTCGTAGGCCGTGTCGAAGGCCCGCTCCACCTGGCCGCAGATGTCGGTCAGCCGGACGTCGGGGCACAGGTCGTAGCCGGGCATGATCGCGGTGAAGCCGGCCTCGTTCAGCGCGCGGCCGAGGAAGTAGAAGTCGGCAGGGCTGCGCGACTGCCAGTAGCCGCCGTGGATGAAGAAGCAGACCGGCGCCTGCGGCTCGGAGAGGGCGAAGACGTGCAGCTTGTGCCGCGGGCCGTCGCCATAGGCGATCTGGGTCGGCGGGGTCTCCGCCGCCACCTGCGCCGACCGCGTCAGCCAGCCGTTGATGATGTCGTCGACATCGGGCACCCCGTGCCGCGGGCTGTAGGCGATCTCGCGGTCCTTGTCGCTGAGCTCGGCCCAGAAGTTGTAGTCGCCGGCAGCCTGCGTGCCCATCGTTTCCTCCCCGTCCGCGCGATCAGCCGCCGGCCCGGCCGAGCCAGGCCTGCACGTAGCGGCGGCCGGCGACGGCGAGCAGGGCGGCGGTGGCGGTCTTCAGGATGTCGCCGTAGATGAACGGCTCCAGCCCGTTGGCGATGGCGGCGTCGAAGCCGATCAGCGTGGTGAGCCAGGCAAGGCCGAGGGCGAAGGTCACGATCTCCGCCACCACCACGCCGATCACCAGTCCGATGGCGTTGGGCGCCTTCTCGAAGGCATAGCCGGCGATCGCCGCGGCGACCGCGAAGCCGATCAGGAAGCCGCCGGTCGGGCCGGCGAGATAGCCGACCCCGGCGCCGTAGGTGAACACGGGCAGGCCGAGCGCACCCTCGGCGAGATAGACCACCACCGTCGTGAACCCCAGCTTCCAGCCGTAGGCAAGGCCGATCAGCAGCGCCACGCCGGTCTGCAGCGTCATCGGCACCGGATAGAACGGGACGGCGATGTGGGCGGAAAGCGCGAGCAGTGCCGAGCCGGCGACGACCAGGACGAGCGCGCGCAGCAGCCGCGCCTCGGCTTGCGCGCGTGCGGGCCACAGGACGCTCATGACGGTGGGCAGGGATCGGGTCTGCGTCGACATCGGTGCTCCCCTCGTTCGCGCCGCACGCCTGTCCACGGGTGCTCGCGCCGGACATTGGGCGGCCATTTAGGCGTGGCCGTCGCAGAGGGTCAAGCCGCCGGCCGGCTGGCACCTCCCCGCCCTGCGCGACGGGCGCCCTGTCACGCGTTTGCTACTTTGCAGCCTCCTGCCCCACCCCCATCATCGGCCGGGTGCCTGCAGACGAACGACAGCGCACCGGAACGACAGGGAGGACCGAAGCATGCTGAGGACGACCGCCATTGCCGTGGCAGCCCTGATCGCCGGGGGAGTCTCGGTGCAGGCGCAGGATGCGCCGATGACCTTCTTCATCACCAGCACGGGCCCGGGCGACGGCGCCAACCTGGGCGGTCTCGCGGGCGCGGACGCGCACTGCCAGGCGCTGGCCGAGGCGGCAGGCCGCGGCGACGCGACCTGGCGCGCCTATCTCAGCACCGCCGAGGAGAATGCGCGCGACCGCATCGGTGACGGGCCATGGCACAGCGCCAACGGCGCGCTCATCGCCAGCAACCTGGCGGAGCTGCACGGCGAGGAGAACGCCATCAGCAAGGCGACGGCGCTCGACGAGACGGGGGCGGTGGTCAGCGGCCGCGGCGACGACCCCAACCGGCACGACATCCTGACCGGCTCCAACGCCGAAGGCACCTTCTCCGGCGACGACTGCGCGGGCTGGACCTCCAGTGGCGATGGCGCCGCCACCGTCGGCCACCACGACCGCATGGGCCCGGACACGCTCGCCACGGCGACGTCGTGGAACTCCGCCCATCCCTCGCGGGGCTGCAGCCAGGACGCGCTGGCGCAGTCGGGCGGGGCCGGCCTGCTCTACTGCTTCGCCGCAGACTGACCGCCGGCGGCATGGGGCGGCGCGGAGCCGTGGGCCCGCGCCGCTATCCCTTCACCATGCCTTCCATCAGGCCCTTGAAGAACAGGCGCTGGGCGAAGATGAACGCGAGGATGCCGGGCAGCACGACGATCACGTAGACCGCCGCCAGTCGCGGCCACGCCCACTGGCCGAGGCCGCCGGCCGCCATCGCCAGCACCACCGGCATGGTGCGGGCTTCCTGGTCGTTGGTCAGCGTCAGGCAGAGCAGGTATTCCCCCCAGGCGGTGACGAAGTTCACGATGAACACCACCACCAGCCCGTTGCGGACCATCGGCAGGCCCACCATCCACAGGCTCTTCCATGGCCCGGCGCCGTCGATCTTGGCCGCCTCGAACAGCTCGTGCGGCACCAGCTGGAACACCGAGCGCATGATCAGCACGCTGATCGCGAGGTTGAGCGTGATGTACGGCAGGATCAGCCCGGTGGTGCTGTTGATCAGCCCCATGTAGTTCTGGATCTCGTAGATGCTGATGATCGAGACCACACGGGTCGGGAAATAGAGCGACAGCAGGAACGCGAGGACGATGACCCGCGCGCCCCGCGGCCGCAGGTGGACCAGCGCGTAGCCTGCCAGCACCGCGAACAGCGTCGTGAACAGCACCGTGCCGCCGGTCACGTAGATGCTGTTGAACATGTTGTGCGGCAGCGTGTCGATCTTCTCGAACACGTAGGCGTAGTGGCTGAAGTCGAACGAGTCCGGCCAGATCTGCGGCCGCATCGATGCCGGCAGCGTCTTGACCGACATCAGCAGCACCCACACCAGCGGCGCGACGATGATCAGCAGGAACAGCCAGATGATCCCGTGGCGGATGATCGCGCCGCGGTGGCGGGAGAGCCACGTCTCCGGCGGGATCGCCACCGATCTCTGGCGCGGCAGGGCGTCGGCGGTCATCGCATCATCCCTTCGGCCGGAAGATCCACAGCAGGCCGGCCACGACGATCATCATCCCCATCGCACCGATCATGCCGATGGCGGCGGCGAAACCCTGGCGCCACTGCCCGATCTGGAACGCCTGGTCGTACATGAAGATGGTCCAGGTGTAGGTGGGGAAGTCGCGGTTGAAGCCGCCGAAGATCAGGTACTCGTCGATCACCGCCATCGCCGTGCCGAAGCGGAGCACGACGAGGATCGCCATGATCGGCTGCAGCCGCGGCAGGGTGACGTACCAGAAGATCTTCCATTCATTGGCGCCGTCGAGGCGGGCCGCCTCCGGCAGGTCCTTCGGAATGGCCGCCAGCCCGGCGAGGAAGAAGATCGTGTGGTAGCCGAGCCCCCACCAGATCTCCATGATCGCGATCGAGGGCAGCGTGAGCTCGGTGCCGCCGAGCCACATCTGCGGCGTGCCGCCCAGGGTCTCGATCAGCAGGTTTACGGGGCCGACCTGGAAATTGTACATCCACTTCCACAGCACGAAGATCAGCGTGCTGGGAATGACGGCCGGGATCAGCAGGATGACGCGGTAGAAGGTCGCCAGCCGCTGGTTCTTCACCCGGTCCACCAGGATCGCCAGCAGCAGCGGGAAGATGATGGTCCCCGGCAGGAACATCAGCGTGAACAGCGCCGCCCGCCACAGGCTGGTCCACATCAGCGGGTCGGAGAGGGCCTCGATGTAGTTGTCGAGGCCGACCCACTGCCCCGGCTCGCCGGTGAGGAACCGGAAGTCGGTGAAGCTGATCCAGATCACCCGGACGATCGGGTAGACCTGGTACCACAGGAAGAAGATCAGCGCGGGCGCGAGGAAGAGCCAGGTGTTCAGGCCGAGCCCGAACAGCGACCGGCCCTGCGCCGCCCCGTACCGCTGCTGCGCGACAGCCGTCATCGGCCCGCGCCCGCCGGCGGCACCCGGTGCGGGCGCCGGCCGCCGTTCATCGCCAAGCGGTTCATCTCGTCGTCCGTCCGCTGCAATCGCCAGGCTTCGGCTGGGCGCCGAGGGCGGAGACCGGCGGGCGCGACCCGGAACCGTCCGGCACCGCGTCCGCCGGCCGCATCACGTCAGCCGCGGCTCATTTCCGCCTGGACGGCCTCGACGACCCGCTGCAGCGCTGCCCTGGGGTCGGACTCCTCGCCCTTGAGGTAGGCCTCCCAGATCGGCTGGCCGATCACGAACTGCTGCAGGCCGAACAGGTGGTTGCTGATCGCCCGCGCCCGGTCGAGCTGGCTGCGGACCAGGCTGACGAACGGCGGCATCCACTCCGGCGGGTTGGCATCCCACTCGGCGTAGATCGACTTGTACGGCGGCAACTGGCCCGGATGGCTGGTCTCGGTGCCGGCGATCGAGTCCTGCCAGATCTGCCGGTCATAGGTCAGCGCCCGGATGTACTCCGCCACCTTCTCCTTGTTCTTGCCGTGCTTGAACAGGGCGCACCCGGTGGTCCAGAACACGGTCGAGCCGGCGCCGCCCGCGAACTTCGGCAGCGGCCCGAGGTGCAGGTCGGCCGGGTTGTCCCAGTACTGCGCCATGCGCAGCGGTGCATTGAAGTACTTTGTGTAGTAGCCCACGCGCTGGGCGGCGAACGCCACCTCGTCGGGCGTGCCGTTGACGCCGCCGTCCGACGCACCCGCCAGCAGGATGTCGGGGTGCGACACCTCCATGATCTTCTTCATCAGGATCAGCGCCTCGACGGCGGCGTCGCTGGTGAAGTCGAACAGGCCCTCCGGCGTGTAGATGTCGGGGTTCATGCTGTGGGCGAACGGCACCAGCGACCGCCAGCCGTGGGCGTCGAAGGTGGCGCCATAGGGGGCGGCGCCGCTCTCCACGATCGCCTTGGCGTTCTCCAGGTAGGTGTCCCAGGTTTCCGGCGCCTCGTCCGGCAGTCCGGCCTCGGTGGTGATGCCGGAATGCCAGCTCATGCCGATCACGTCGAGCAGGAACGGCCAGCCGTAGAGCTTGCCGTCGATCGTGTTCTCCTCGCGGATCGCCGGAATCATGTCATCCAGCACGTCCTGCGGGATGTAGTCGTCCCACGGCTCGATCACGCCGGCCTCGATCATCGCCGACATCTCGACGAAGGGGGTCTGGCCGACATAGACGTCCCAGGTGCTGTGCCCCGCCTGCGCCTCGGCCACAAAGCGCTCGATGCCGAAGCCCTCAACCGGCGCGATCTGGTAGTTGATGCCAGGGAACTGCGCGTTCACCTGCGGGATCGACGGGTGCAGGTCCTCGATCCACTGGTAGAAGGTGGGAGTCAGCGGACGGTCCTGGGCGCGGGCGGCGCTGATGCCGTACTTGCCCGCGACACCGATCCCGGCCAGCGCAAGGCCCGAGGTGAGGGTGCGCGCGATGAAGTCGCGCCTGTTGATCCGTCCGGCCAGCAGCTCCCTGCGCGCAGCCTGCTGGATCAGATACTCCTCTTCCCTGCGATTGATCATCACTCGGCCTCCGGCTGGTAGGTTCTTTTTCGCATTCGTGGGATGCGATGAAGGGAATCTTCTCAGCATCACCGGCCTGCCGCAACAGCAAAGGCCAATTGTCTGATGTTTCGGACGCCCGCCCGGTCGGGGCCGGCTCAGAACACCAGCGTCACCTTCAGGGCGCGGGTGCGGTCGGCGGCGAGGCGGAAGGCCTCGTCGGCCTCGCTCATCGGCACCTCGGCGGAGAGGATCGGGCGGATGTCGATCAGCCGGTCGGACAGCAGCCGCACCGCATGCCCGAACTCCTCGTGGAAACGGAAGGCGCCGACATAGTCGATCTCCTGCGCCATCAGCATGTTTGCCGGCAGCGGTATCTCGCCCGGCGGCATCATGCCGAGCTGCACTACCCGCCCGCCCGGCCGCACCACGCGGAACAGCTGGGCCAGCGCGGACGGCACGCCCGTCGCCTCCAGCGCCACGTCGAAGTGGCCCTTGTTCGCCTCGCAGGCCGCAAGCTTCTCCGGCGCGGCCGCCACGTTGATCACCTCGTCCACGCCCAGCTTCAGCGCCGTCTCGAGCGGCGGATCGACGATGTCGGTGATGGTGACGTGGGCGCCGGCCCGCTTGGCGACGACCGCGATCAGGCTGCCGATCGGCCCGGCGCCGGCGATGATGACCGTCCTGCCGAACAGGTTGCCGGCGCGGGCGACCCCGTGCAGCGCGACGCTCAGCGGTTCGGCGCAGGCGGCCTCGGCCCAGGACAGGTGCTCGGGGATCGGATGGCACTGGTCGGCGCGGGCGATCACCACCTCGCGGAACGCGCCCTGGACGTGCGGGCGGAGTGCCGCGCTGCCGAAGAACCGCATGTTGCGGCACAGGTTGCTGCGTCCGGCCCGGCAGTAGTCGCAGGTGCGGCACGGTCTGCTGGGGTTGATGGTGACGTGGTCGCCCGGCTTCACATGCTCGACCAGCGGCCCGGTCCCGATCACCTCGCCGGCGACCTCATGGCCGAGGATCAGGGGCTCGCAGACGTGGAAATCTCCCACCCGGCCCTTGAAATAGTAGGACAGGTCCGAGCCGCAGATGCCGCCGGAGCGGAACCGCACGCTGACCTCGTCGGGCCCCGGCTCCTGCTCCGCAACATTCTCGACGCGAAGATCCTTCGCCCCGTGCAGCACTGCAGCCCGCATCCGTTCCTCCCGTTCGCGACCATGCCGTTCCCCCGGCCTTCCTGCATCGTAGCCCGGTTGCCGGCGGAGCCGGAACCGGGATCGACGCGCGCCGGGCCTTGCGCACACTCTCCGTCGGGGCGAACAATGGCCGCGCTCCCGCAGGGGAAGACGGCACCATGACCACCTTTCTCGTTCGCCTCGCCAACGCGATCGCGATCCTGATCGGGCGCGGCCTCACGCCGGTGGCCGCGCTGGTGCGCTACCTGCCCGAAGGGCTGCGGACCCGCTGGTTCGGTTCCGACGTCCTCGTCGGCGCCACCACCCACTACACCTGGCTCGCCAACCAGTTCGGGCACTTCACCATCGGGCTAGCACTCTACGTGCTGATGCGTCAGGTGGCGGCGTGGATCAGCTTCAACAGCCTCGAGGGCAATGCGGTCGGTTCGCCGATCCTGGACGTGCTGGCCCTGATCCTCACCGTGGTCCTCTACGCGGTGAAGGAGACGGCCGACTACCGCCTGGCGGAGGTGCCGGGGCGCCAGTTCGCGATCGAGAACGTGGAGCTCCGCCTCGACGGCTTCGCCGACACCTTCTTTGTCGCCTTCGGCGCGGTCTTCCTCATGACGGCGAACTGGGGCTGGCTGGCGTGGGGAATCGCCGTCGTGCTGTTCGGGGCGGTCGCGGTACTGCTGGCGGGGTTCTATCTGCCGCGCGCCGACCGCTTCGACTTCTCCGGCCTGCCCCACTACTACCGGCTGCCGCTGTTCCAGGGCGAGGCGCGGGCGCTGACCGAGGCCGGGCCCAACCGCGACCTCGGGACGGCGCTGGTCACCGACGTGAGCTGCAACCGCTGCGACCGCGACGTGCTGCTGGTGCTCGGCGGCCCCGGTACCGGCCGCACCTCGCTGGTGGTCGGCATCGGCACCCGGCTTGCCATCGCGAAGGCGAAGCTCCGCTACGTGGCGGCGGCGAAGCTGGACGAGTTCTTCGCGCAGGAGCTGGCGGCTGCGCCGGCGGCGCGCCGGCGGCTTGGCCTCAGCTTCGATGTCTGGCCGCTGGAGGAGGTGACGCACGTCATCGTCGACGACGTGCCCGCCGGCCCGCCGGAAAATTTCCTCCTGGGCCTGAGCGACCCGGTGCGCCGCTACCTGCACGACCGCATCCTCATCCTCGTGATCTGCGGCGGGGCGGAGGACGATGCCGCCGCGGCGGCGACGGCGCTGGGATGGGCGGAAGCCCTGCAGCGCCTGGTCAGGCCCGAGGCGAAGGTTGCATCGGTGCTGCTGACCCGCGAGCTCGACCCGCGACAGCGCAACACGGCCCGCGTCGTTCCGGTCGTGGATGCCTGAGCCCGGCGCCGTTGCGCGCCCGCATCGCGGGCGGGGCCGCGGCGCCATCGCGCGGGCGCAAGGCTGCCATGCCGCGCCGCCGCATTGCCTTTTCCTCCGGCCGGCGTGAGCATCCGCGCCCCGTCACGACCCCATCCTCAGGACCCGGACGACATCTGCCATGGCTGCACTCTTCTCCGGCCTCGCGGCCGCCCTGGTCGGCGCTGCCTTCGCGATCCAGCCGGTGCTGAACGTCGAGATCAGCCGCAGTACCGGCAGCGCGCTGTGGGCGGCGATGACCTCGATCGCGGTCAGCCTGCTGACGCTGGTGCTGATCACGCTGACCGGCGCCGCCGGCCGCTTTCCGCTGGCCCAGTTCACTGGCCTTCCGCCGTGGCTGCTGCTGGGCGGCGTGATCGGGGCCGGCGTCGTGGCCTGCTCGATCTGGCTGACGCCGATCATCGGCACCGCCGCCTTCTTCGCCTGGCTGATCGCCGGCCAGCTTATTGCCTCGCTGGTGATCGACCACATCGGCCTGCTGTCGGTGCCGGTGGAGCCGATCTCCCTGCTGCGGGTGGTTGGTGTGCTGATGGCGATCGGCGGCGCCGTCCTCGTGAAGCTCGGCTGAGCCTCAGTCCTGGCGGATCGCCTCGAACTCGACGATGAGCTCGATCTCGTCGCCGACCCAGCCGTTGGCCACGCCGTAGGTGCTGCCGAAGTCGCTGCGCCGGACCGTGCCGCGCACCGACACGCCGAGCACGAACGGCGGCCCGGCGCCGAACGGATATTCCTCCGACTTGTTCAGCGTGACCGTGAACGACACCGGCCGGGTCTCGCCGCGGATGGTGAGGTCGCCGTGGACGATGCCGGTGTTCTCGCCCGTCTGCTCCGCATGCGTGCCGACGAAGCGGATGGTTGGGTGTGCCTCGGCGGAGAGGAAGTCGGGGCTGCGCAGATGGCCGTCGCGGGCGTCGTGGCCGGTGAAGACGCTCGCCGCCTGCACCTCGATCTCGATCGCGCGCACCGCCGGACCCTCCGGGTCGTACTCGAAGCTGCCGGAGGCGTCGAGGAACATGCCCAGCACCTTCTCGTAGCCCAGATGCTCGGTGAGGAAGCCGATCGAGAAATGGGCGGGATCGATGGCGTAGCGCTCGAACTCCGCCCGGGCCGCCGCCGGCGCCATCGCCGCCGCGACCGCTGCTGCTGCCGCCCACGTCCGCATGCGCATCCGCTCTCCCTGTCGGGCTGCCACCAGTTGGGCGCAGTCCCGCCTGCCGGCGCAAGACCGCACCGATCACGCTTGGGTGAGGATCGGCGGCGCCTATTCGGTGGTGGCGGGCCAGAGGACGCGGTTGAGGAAGCGGCTGAGGTCGGCGGTGGAGCGCGCGCGCACGGCGTCGTCCGCGCCGATCATGTAGGGCTCGTCGCGGACGCAGAGGGCGAGAATGGCGCGCCGGCTCAGACGGCCGGACATCTCCAGCCCCAGGTCCTCCTCGCGGATCCGCCCGTCCGGTTCCACCCTGAAGTCGCAGTCGGACAGCACGCGGCCGATCGGGCGGGGCGTCGCCACGCCGCCGTCCCACTGATGGTAGGCGCCTTCATAGGCGATCCACCCGGCCTCGCTGCCGCCCGCCTCCAGGTCGGCGAGGGTGGCGCGGCAGTCGTCGGGGTCGATGATCGCGTCGCGCGTGCCCCACAGCATCAGCACCGGAGCGCCGGTCGTCTCCCTGCGCTCGAAGCGGGCGATGCACGGGCCGTAGAAGGAGACATGGGCCGCGAACCACGGCCCCCCGGGCCGGTAGATCTCCGCCGTCTGCCGGTAGGCCGCATAGGTCGCGGCCATGCCGCCGTAGGAGAAGCCGACCAGCGCGACCCGCGTGCCATCCACCTCCGGCAGCGCGTCGAGATAGGCAAGGCCGGCGAAGGCGTCCGCCAGGTACATCGCCTCGGTGATGTCGAGCACGCGCTCCATGAAGCTGACGGCAAGGTCGCGCCGGGCGCCGAACACGTCAATCACCAGCGCCGCGACGCCCTGGGCGGCGAGCTGGCGGCCATAGGTCATCTCGCGCTCCTGCCGCACGCCGCTGGCGCCGTGCAGCAGGATCACCGCCGGCACCGGCTCCGCGGCGCTCGCATCCTCCGGCATGAACAGCGTTGCCCGCGCTTCCCGCGCAGGCGCGGCCCCGGACGCGGCATCCCGCAGGGTGTAGGGGTCTGAGGTGGGGAAGGTGACGTCCACGCCCCGGGGGAGCGACGGATCGACAGCGGGCCAGACCTCGTCGAGCTGTCGGCTGGCACCAGCCGCGCCGCCCCACGCCACGGTGAGGGCCAGCACCGTTGCAACGGCCCGGCGCGCCCCGATCGACAGGCATGGAAAGAGAGGATGGTGCCGCCTAGGTGACTTGAACACCTGACCCTCGCATTACGAATGCGATGCTCTACCAACTGAGCTAAGGCGGCCCACGGCGGATGCCCCTATAGCCCATCCGCCAGCAAATTTACAGCGGGATTTGACTGCGACAACCCGTCAGCCCGTCGCCGTCGAGGGCAGCGGCGCCGCCGGGCCCTCGCCGGCGGGCGGCCGGGGCGGCCCGGCGGGAAGGCTGTCGATCAGCAGCGGCAGCTGCTCCGGGCCGAAGTTGTGCCAGCTCACCGTGCCGAAGGCGCCGCAGCCGGGGCAGTGGCTGTGCCAGTCGGCGCTCGCCGTCCCGCACTCCCGGCAGATCCAGCCCTGCTGCTGGCCGAACGCGGCGGCCTTGGCGAGCCAGCGCCGGGCGGCGGCGACGTCGCCGTGCTGCTGTTCCTCGATGTCGGCGAGCAGCCGGTAGCGGCGCGCGCCGCCGGTGGCGTCGTCCACCCGTTCGAGCAGGGCGCGGGCGTCGTCGTAGCGGCCGGCGTCGGCCGCAGCCCGCGCCATCACCAGCCGGCTCTCCGTCGACTCCGGGGCGCCGGCGGTGAGCTTGCTCAGGCGCCGGTAGAGGCCGGTCGGCGTCTCCGCCGGATACAGGTTGCGGTAGGCGGCGGCGATCTCCGGATGGGGCGATTTCTCCCAGGTGCGGGTCAGCACGTCGGCGGCCCGGCGCACGTCGCCGCGGGCGGCGTGGAGATGGGCGAGCTGGATCGCCGCCGGGACGAAGTCGGGGGCCGCCTTGTGCGCCTGGCGGGCGAACTGCAGCGCGCGCGCCGCGTCGCCGGCCCGTTCCACCGCCCGGCTCGCCTCGGTCTGGATGATGGCGAGCCTTCGCGCGGCCTCGGCATCGTCA
>CALKHQ010000026.1 GCA_937988735.1 uncultured Alphaproteobacteria bacterium | reverse complement strand
AAGCAACGCCACCGACAGCGGCCGGCGCACGGCGACCTGGGCCAGCCCCTGGCTCGCGATCACGCCCAGATCCTGCGGCCGCAGCCGCTGGCCCGCCGCCAGCACCGGCGCGCCGACGGCGACGTCCTCGCCGGCGAAGCGGCGGTTGGCGCCGGCTGCGATTCCCGGCGGGATCACCACCCGGCCGTCTGCCTCGGTGCAGTCCTCCTGCATCAGCACCGTGTCGAGTCCCGTGGGCATGGCGGCACCGGTGAAGATGCGGACGGCCTCGCCCGGCTGCGGCACGCCCCGGAACGGGCGGCCGGCTGCGGCAATGCCCACGACCGGCAGCGTCGTCGGCCCGTCGGGCGCGAGGTCGGCGAAGCGGACGGCGTAGCCGTCCACGGCGGAATTGTCGGTGGGCGGCACGGCACGGCGGCCGGCGATGTCCTCGGCCAGCACCCGGTCGAGGGCCGCCGCCAGCGGCACGGTCTCGGTGCCGACCACGCAGTCCACCCGTTCGCACAGCAGCGCCAGCGCCTCTTCCAGCGGCATCAGCTCGCCGCCGAAGGCGAAGCAGTCGTCGCTCAGTTGCGCCATCGCCCCGGTCTTCCCTTCAGTGCGCGGCCAGCCCGGCGCGGGCGATGGAGGCCATGATGTTGCGGTAGAGCTGGCGCGCCATCGCCTCGAACGCCGGCATGCGGGCGGCGCAGGCAGCCCCGATCATGGCGAGCCCGTCGGGCCCGAGCGCGCGCTCCAGCGCCGCACGGTACTCGGGGATGGCACCCCAGTCGGACACCGTCGTCGGTGTCAGCTCGACATGGTACTGCAGGCTGAAGGCGTGGTCGCCGATGCTCAGCGCCTGGATCGCGCAGGCCGGCGACTCTGCCAGCACCGCAGCGCCCTCCGGCGCCCGCGTCACCTCCGCTCCGTGCCACTGCAGCACCTCCGCGCGCGGGCCGATACCGGCGAGGAACAGGCTGGCCCTGCCCACGTCGGTCAGCGTCACCTCAATCACCCCCCCCTCCGGCGTCTTCGCCCGGCCGACGGCGCCGCCCATTGCCTCCGCGAGCAGCTGGTGGCCCAGGCAGAGGCCGAAGAACGGCATCCGCCGCTCGCCCACCGCCTCGCGGATCGCCGCCTTCTCGGCGACGAGCCAGGGATGCTCGTCCTCCTGCCACACGTCCATCGGCCCGCCCATGACCCACAGCGCGTCATAGCGGCCGAGGTCGGGGATGGGCTCGCCCGCGTCCAGCTCCACCGCGTCCCAGGCGATGCCGTCCTCGGCCAGGAAGTCGCGGAAGATGCCGGGATGCTCGCAGGCAAGGTGCTGGAACACGAGTATCCGCGGTGGCTTCATGCGTCACTCCCCCGGTGCTGGCGCGTTTTACCAAGGCTTAAGCCCGCTCCGGCAAAGTGGCGCACCGAGACCCTTGTGTCGAGGTCGCGCAGGCCGGCTGCGCCCGCAGGAGCTCGAGCGTGGATACGATGACCCAGCGTCTGACCGAGGCCGATGTCGAACGGCTGCTGACCGAACGGACCGAGGACGTCCGCGCCGACACCGCCGGGAAGCTCGCCGCGCATTATGCCAGCGCCGCCATGTCCGAAAGCGAGCGGGCGATGGCGGAGGAGATCTTCCGCATCATGGTCCGCGACGCGGCCGTCCGCGTCCGCCAGGCGCTCGCCGAACAGCTCGCCGACAGCGGCGTCGTTCCCCGCGACGTGGCGCTGAGCCTCGCCAACGACCTGGACGAGGTGGCGCTGCCGGTGCTGCAGCGGTCCACCGCGCTCACCGACGACGATCTGGTCGAGATCGTGCGCGCCAGCGGCGCCAGCAAGCAGATGGCGATCGCCCGGCGCGAGCAGGTCTCGGAGCAGGTCGCCGACGCGCTGGTCGAGACCGAGAACGAGGATGTCGTCGCCGAGCTCGTCGCCAACGACGGCGCCGCCATTTCCGAGGCGTCGCTCAACCGGGTGATCGACAGCTTCGGCGACAGCGACCGCATCCAGCGGCCGATGGTCGCCCGGAGCTCGCTGCCGCTCGGCGTTGCGGAGCGGCTGGTCTCCGTGGTCTCCGACACCCTGCGCGAGCAGCTGGTGAGCCGCCACGAGCTCCGGCCGGAGACGGCGGCCGACCTGGTGATCCAGTCGCGCGAGCGCGCGATCCTCGGCCTGGCCAAGGGCTCGGACATCCGCGACGTGATGACGCTGGTGGAAAAGCTCGCCGCCCACGGCCGGCTGACGCCGACGCTCATCCTGCGCGCGACCTGCATGGGCGACTGCCAGTTCCTGGAGGCGGCGCTCGCCGTGCTGTGCCGGATCCCGCTCGCCAACGCGCAGGCGCTGATCCACGACAAGGGCGGGCTGGGGCTGAAGGCGATCTACAACCACGCGAAGCTGCCGCCCGAATTCTTCCCCGCGATCAAGGTCGCGGTCGATGTCATGCGCGAAACCGACTACGACGGCAACGCCGGCGACCGCGAGCGCTACCGCCGCCGCGTGGTCGAACGGATCCTCACCCAGTACGAGGACATCGCCCCCGATGACCTCGACTACCTGCTCGAGCGCCTGAGCGGGATGGGTTTGCGCGCCGCGGCCTGAGCGGCTCCGCCTACTGGCACACCGCGGCGATCGCTTCCACGTAGCCGCGGACCTCGTCGCTCGCCGTTATCGTGAACCTTATCTCGGACGTGCCGAGCAGCACCGACGTGTGCAGCGGCAGCAGGCCGCTCGCCTCGTTCCGCTCGCCGCCGATCTTGGTGAAGGTGATGGTCACCGGCTGGGCCGGGTCGAACCAGCCCTGCGGCAGGTTGGCGTCGTTGCGCGCCGCGGTGCCATGGCCGGTGACGGTGACCTGGCCGCCGGCGAAGGTGACGAACTGGGCCTGGCCCTGGTTGACGTCGGTGCCGAGCAGGAAGCGCTTGCTGCTGGGCTCGGCGCACTCGCGCTGGGCGGCGGCCGCCTCGATGAACCGGCCCAGCCGCTCCACGCTGACTCCCTTCTCGAGCTGGGCATCCATCAGCGCCATCAGCGTCGCCCGGTCGCCCAGCGGCACGTCCCGCTCGTAGCGGATCTGCCATTCCTGCGACGCGGCCTGGGCCGCCGTCACCTGCTGGATCATCGCCGCCCGCTCGCGCTGCAGCCGGCTGAGGTCGAGCTGAAGCCGCTCGTTCTCTTCCCGCAGCGTCGAGACGCGGCGTTCGTCGAGGTCGAGGCCGACGCCGTAGCCGATCAGCAGGGTCGCCACCGGCATCGCGAAGAAGGCGAAGATCTGGAAGATGCGCGACCACAGCTTCCGCCGCCGGCGCCGCTCGCGCTCCTGCAGGCTGAACGCCATCGTCATCGGCCGCCGGCGCGCACTTGGCCGCTGCCGGGCTGCCGGCAGACGGGGAACGAAGGCTGGGCGATTCGGCTGTCCATCGCGGACGGCATAGCACAGGCGTGGCCGGAGGGTGACCCTCGTTCGCGGGCCCGCATCGGCGGGCGGCAACGCATGCGCGGAGGGTGCTGCTGCTCATGGGAGAGCTGGTCGGAGTGAGTGGATTCGAACCACCGGCCCCCGCCTCCCGAAGACGGTGCTCTACCAAGCTGAGCTACACTCCGACGGGCGGGCTTATAGCGTCTTGCTGCCCGCCCGGCAACCGCCTCTTTGCCGCGGGGGTATCAGCCCTCGTAGCCGTCCACCACCACCAGGTCGCCGCCGGCTTCCTCCTGCCGCAGCGCGATGATCTCCTGGTACTCCGGCGAATGGTAGAAGCGCCGCGCCGTATCGCGGTCGGGAAAGGCCACCACCACGATTCGCCGGTCGTCCATCGGCCGGCCCTCCAGCACCTCGATCGGCCCGCCGCGCACGACGTAGCGGCCGCCGTAGGCGGCAATCACCGCCGGCACCCGCTCGCGGTAGGTGCGGGCGGCGGGCGAGTCGGAGAAGGGGATGTTGGCGATCAGATAGGCGGTCACGGGTCTCGGTCCTCCCCTGATGGCGCCGGCTCAGCGGCGGATGCGCCGCTCGCTCAGCGGGTGGGCGGTCTCGACCAGCCGGCGAATCCGCTCCGCCACCACATGGGTGTAGATCTGGGTGGTGGCGATGTCGGCGTGGCCAAGCAGCTGCTGCACGGCGCGCAGGTCCGCGCCGTGCTCCAGCAGATGGCTGGCGAAGGCATGCCGCAGCACGTGCGGGCTCAGCCGGCGGTGGTCGATGCCGGCGGCGACGGCCAGCTCCTTCAGCATCTGGCCGAAGCGCTGGCGGGTCAGCGGCGCGCCGTTGCGGCGGGCGGACGGGAAGAGCCAGCGGTTGCCGGCCGCATTCGGGCCGGCGAAGGCCGGGCGCAGCGGCAGATAGGCGGCCAGCGCCGCCCTCGCCGGCGCGCTCAGCGGCAGCATCCGCTCCTTTCCGCCCTTGCCGCGGACGATCAGGCTCCGCCCGTCGCGGGAAAGTGCGTCGAGCGGCAGGCCCACCAGCTCCGACACGCGCAGGCCCGTCGCGTAGAGCAGCTCCAGCAGCGCGACCAGCCGCACCCCTGCCGGCCCCGGCAGGTCGGCGGCGGCGTCGAGCAGCCGCGACACCTTCTCCTCGCTCAGCGTCTTCGGCAGCGGCCGGCCACGGCGCGGCGCATCGAGGTCCAGCGCCGGGTCGTCGTCGCGGTCCCCCTCGGCCAGCAGGAAGCGGCTGAACTGGCGCACCGCGGACAGGCGCCGCGCGATCGTGGACGGAGCGAGCCCCTCTGCCGCCATTCCGGCCTGCCACTCGCGCAGCAGGGCGGTGTCCATGGCGTCGAATCCGCTGCCCCGGTGGCGCAGGAAGGCGGCGAGGGCATCGAGGTCGCGGCGATAGGCCGCGAGCGTGTTGGCCGCTGCTCCCCGCTCCGCCGCCAGCATCTCGAGGAACGCCTCCACGCGGTAGTCCGGCACGGACCGGGCGCGCGCCGCCGTCCCGCGGTCAGCTGGTGCCAAAGAACCGCTCGTTCGGTATGATCTTCTCGATCTCGCCTCCGGGCGGCGGGATGTCCCACTGACTCAGGAAGACACCCCCGCCGACGACGACGAGGAGGACCAGGACCAGCAGCACCCGGACAAACCGGCTGCGGCCGGAACGCGTGTCAAATCGTTGTCGCAACGGCGGACTGACCGTATTGTAGCGCTAGCAAGTACTCACCGGCGGCGCCCATGTCACCGCAATCCGTCTGCGAGCGGGTTCCGACTCAGCATCGGGCGAAGTGTAAAGACAGGGATGGGCAGGTTCAATCTCAGCGTCGTCGCCAGGCCGAACGCCGATGGACGGTGACAGGCCGCAGCGCGGCACCGCGGCGCGGCAGCACGCGCCGCTGACCAGGACGATCGTGCTCATCGGCCTGATGGGGGCGGGCAAGACCGCGGTCGGCAAACGGCTGGCGGCCCGGCTCGGCATGCCTTTCGTCGATGCCGACCAGGAGATCGAGGCGGCGGCCGGCTGCAGCATTTCCGACATCTTTGCGCGCCACGGCGAGACGGCCTTCCGCGAGGGCGAGCGGCGGGTGATCGCGCGCCTGCTCGACGACCCGCCCCATGTGCTTGCCACCGGCGGCGGCGCGTGGATGGACCCGGAGACCCGGGCCAAGACGGCGGAACGGGGGCTTTCGGTCTGGCTGCGCGCCGACCACGAGGTGCTGGTGCGCCGGACCATGCGCCGCAACAACCGCCCGCTCCTGCGAGGCAAGGATCACGCCGAGGTGCTGAAGCGGCTGCAGGAGGAGCGCTACCCCGTCTACGCGCTCGCCGACATCACCGTCGATACCGAGGACTGCCCGCTGGAGACGACCGTGGACCGGGTGCTGGAGGCGATCGAGAACTACAGGGCATCCGCATGACCGACAGGCCGACGGAACCGCTGCGCCTGCCGGTCGCGCTCGGGGAGCGCAGCTACGACATCCTGGTCGGCGAGGGCCTCGTCGCCCGCGCCGGCGCGCTGATGCGGCCGGTGCTTCCGGCGCCGCGGACGATTGTCGTCACCGACACCAGCGTCGGGCCGCTGCATGCCGGCGCGCTCGCCGCCAGCCTCGCCGAGGCCGGCATCGCCGCCGACACGCTCACGGTGCCGGCCGGGGAGGCGAGCAAGGACTTCGCCACGCTCGAGCGCCTGCTCGACGGGATGATCGCGCGGCGCGCCGAACGCAGCACCACGCTCGTCGCCCTCGGCGGCGGCGTCGTCGGCGACCTCACCGGCTTCGCCGCCTCGATCCTGCTGCGCGGCGTGCCCTTCGTGCAGATCCCGACCACGCTGCTGGCCCAGGTGGACAGCTCCGTCGGCGGCAAGACCGGGATCAACTCGGCCCGCGGCAAGAACCTGATCGGCAGCTTCTACCAGCCGCGGCTCGTTCTCGCCGACATCGGCGCGCTGGAGACCCTGCCGCGCCGCGAGCTGCTGGCCGGCTATGCCGAGGTGGTGAAGTACGGTCTCCTCGGCGATGCCGGCTTCTTCGCCTGGCTGGAGCGCAACGGCCGTGCGCTGCTCGATGGCGACCCCGGGCTCCGCCGCGAGGCGGTGTACCGCTCCTGCGCCGCCAAGGCGGCCATCGTCGCCGAGGACGAGCGGGAGACGGGCCGCCGCGCGCTCCTCAACCTCGGCCACACCTTCGGCCACGCACTGGAGGCGGAGCTCGGCTACGACGGGCGCCTGCTGCACGGCGAGGCGGTGGCGATCGGCATGGTGATGGCCTTCGCGCTGTCGGCGCGGCTTGGGCTCGGGCCGGACGCGGCGGAGGTGGCGCGGGTGACCCGCCACCTCGCCGCCGTCGGGCTGCCGACCTCCCCGCGGGACGTGCCGGGCGTGCGCTGGGATCCGGACCGCCTGCTGGATCACATGAGCCGGGACAAGAAGGTCCAGGACGGGCGGATCACCTTCATTCTTGCCCGGGGCATCGGCCAGGCGGAGGTGCACCGCGACGTTCCGGCGGAAACCGTGCGCGGCCTGCTGCAGGATTTCGCCGAGGCGGCCTGACCGCACACATCGAGCATGCTGATCACACTCGTCGCGATTCTCGTCCTGCTGGTCATGTCCGCCTTCTTCTCCGGCGCCGAGACGGCCCTCACCGCGGCCTCGCGGGCGCGGATGCACCGGCTGGCCCAGCAGGGCGACCGGCGGGCGGAGAAGGTCAACCGCCTGCTGCTGCGCAAGGAGCGGATGATCGGCGCCATCCTGCTCGGCAACAACCTCGTCAACATCACCGCCTCGGCGCTGGCGACGAGCCTTCTCATCGGCCTGTTCGGCGAGACCGGCGTCGCCTATGCGACCGTGGCGATGACGCTCCTCATCCTCGTCTTCTCCGAGGTGATGCCGAAGAGCTACGCCATCAACCACGCCGACCGGCTGGCCCTGCTGGTGGCCCCGGTGCTGCTGCCGGTGGTGAGCGCGCTGGCGCCCGTGCTGGTCGCGATCCAGGCGGTTGTCCGCGGCACCCTCGGCGCCTTCGGCGTCTCGATGGCGCCGACGCTCACCTCGTCCGAGATCGAGGAGGAGCTGCGCGGGGTCATCGAGCTCCACGGGTCCCGCGGCACGCCGGACGACAAGCACGCCATGCTGCGCGGCATCATGGACCTCGGCGACCTGGAGGTTGCCGACGTGATGACCCACCGCAGCAAGGTCGAGATGATCGACGCCGACCAGGAGCCGCAGCGGATCATCGACCAGGTGCTGGCCAGCAGCTATTCGCGCCTGCCCTTGTGGCGCGACGAGCCCGACAACATCATCGGCCTGCTCCACGCCAAGGATCTGCTGCGGCTGGTCCGCGAGCAAGGGGGTGAGGTCACCCGCGAGCAGATCGAGGGGATCGCGGGCAAGCCCTGGTTCATCCCGGAAACCACCTCGCTGTTCCACCAGCTCCAGATGTTCCGGCGCCGGCGCGAGCATTTCGCCCTGGTCGTGGACGAGTACGGTTCGCTGATGGGCGTCGTGACGCTCGAGGACATCATCGAGGAGATCGTCGGCGAGATCGACGACGAGCACGACCGGCCGATCACCGGCGTCCGCGTCCAGCCGGACGGCAGCTACGTCGTCGCCGGCACGACCGCCATCCGCGACCTCAACCGCGAATTCGGCTGGAACCTGCCCGACGAGGAGGCCTCGACCGTCGCCGGCCTCCTGCTGCACGAGGTGCGGCGCATCCCGAAGCCCGGCCAGCGCTTCACCATCGCCGGCTTCGAGGTCGAGGTCCTGCGCCGCCAGCACAACCGCATCACGCTGCTGCGCCTGATGCCGCGGGCGCTCGAGCCCGCCGCCGGCAAGTAGCCCCCGTCGGGCGCCCCCATGACCGAACAGCTGATCGCGATCATCGCGCCCGTGTTCATCTGCGCCGCCATCGGCTTCACCTGGGTGAAGCTGAAGGTCGCCTACGACACCGCCTTCGTCACCACGCTCGCGACCAACGTCGGCACCCCGGCACTGGTGTTCTCGACCCTCGTCGGCCAGGACCTCGGCGCCAGCGGGCTGCTCGACCGGATGGGCAGCATGGCGCTCGCCTGCGTGGTCGCGGTCGCCGCCATGCTGGTGGTGGGCGCCATCGTGCTGCGGATGCTGCGGCTGTCGTGGGGCGCCTACCTGCCGTCGCTCGCCTTCTCCAACGCCGGCAACATGGGCCTGCCGCTGTGCCTGTTCGCCTTCGGCGACCAGGGGCTGGCGCTCGCCATCATCTACTTCTCGGTCACCTCGGTCCTCAACTTCACCGTGGGCGTGGGGCTGGCGTCCGGCACCATGTCGCCGCTGGTCCTGCTGCGCACCCCGGTGATCTGGGCGGTGGCGCTCAGCGTGGCGGTGATCGTCACCGAATACGAGGCCCCGCTGTGGGCGACGCGGACGATCGCGCTGATCGGCCAGGTCACCATCCCGCTGATGCTGCTGACGCTCGGCGTGTCGCTCGCGCGCCTCGGCCTGCGCAGGCTCGGCCGCAGCACCATCCTTGCGATCCTGCGGCTCGCGCTCGGCTTCGGTGCGGGGGTCGCGGTCGCCTGGGCGCTGGATCTCGACCGGGTCTCGGGCGGGGTGCTGATCATCCAGACCGCGATGCCGGTCGCGGTGTTCAACTACCTGTTCGCCCAGCGCTATGCGCGCGAGCCGGAGGACGTCGCCGGCATGGTGCTGATCTCCACCGTCATCTCCTTCCTCACCCTCCCGCTGCTGCTCTCCTTCGTCCTCGAACGCTGACCCGGGCCGGGTCGCAGCCGGCGCAACCGTGACGTGTTGCCGGTTTGCGCGGATTTTGCGAGAATGTCATCGACCGGCAGGAAGCCGGCAGGGAAGCAGGAGACAGCTCATGGCGCGCCTGATCATCGGCCTCGCGTCCGCACTCGCGCTGGCCGCGTGCACAACCACGTCCGAAACCCGGCAGGTTGCGGGAGAGCCTGCCCAGGACACCGCCACGCTCCAGGCGCTGGCCCCGGTTCGCCCGCCGATACCGACGTGACGGCCGCCGCGGCGCCGGAGGGAGCGGCGTCGGTTGCCGGCCAGGTGGCCTCGGTGGATCCCGCCGCCAGCAT
Organism: uncultured Alphaproteobacteria bacterium; assembly: GCA_937988735.1. Lineage (GTDB taxonomy): Bacteria > Pseudomonadota > Alphaproteobacteria > CALKHQ01 > CALKHQ01 > CALKHQ01. Next base: position 162 of record CALKHQ010000026.1, on the reverse strand, counting down.
TCCGGCCGACACCTCCGCGGTCGATCAAGCCGCCCAGACCTACCTCAACTGCGTCGTCAGCCGTGCCGCCCAGTCGGCGGAAACGGGCCGGCCGGCCGTCGATGCGGTCGAGATCGGGATCGACGCCTGTCGCAACCACTTCCGCGCGGCGCGCTGGGCCTA
>CALKHQ010000025.1 GCA_937988735.1 uncultured Alphaproteobacteria bacterium | reverse complement strand
CCCCACCGCCGTCCCCGCGGCCCCCGTCCAGAACCAGAGCTTCGTGCAGTGGCTCGAAGGGGTGAAGGCCGAGGCGCGGGCAAACGGGATCCGCGAGACGACGCTGGCGGCAGCCTTCGCCGGCGTCGAGCCCAATCCGCGGGTCATCGAGCTCGACAACCAGCAACCGGAGTTCACCCGCCAGATCTGGGACTATCTGGACAGTGCGGTGAGCGAGACGCGGGTGGCCCAGGGTCGGGCGCTGATGGCGCGGCACGCCGCCGTCCTCGACCAGATCGCGCGGCGCTACGGCGTCCAGCCGCAGTACGTCGTCGCGGTGTGGGGCATCGAGAGCAACTACGGCGCCAACTTCGGCGACTTCTCGGTGATCCGGTCGCTCGCCACCCTCGCCTATGAGGGAAGACGCACCGACTTCTTCCGGCGTCACCTGATGGCGGCGCTCCGGATCCTGGACTCGGGCGACATCACGCCGGACCGGATGCTGGGCTCGTGGGCCGGCGCGATGGGCCACACCCAGTTCATGCCGACGGCCTATCTGCAGTATGCGGTGGACTTCGACGGCGACGGACGGCGCGACATCTGGGGCAGCGCCGCCGACGCGCTCGCCTCCACTGCCAACTACCTGCATGACAAGGGCTGGGTGACCGGGCAACGCTGGGGCCGCGAGGTGCGGCTGCCGGCCGGCTTCGACTACAGCCTCGCCGACGGCGAGACGCGGCGCCCGCTTTCCTACTGGCGCTCCCTCGGCATCACCGCCGCCGACGGCAGCGCACTGCCGGCGGAGGACATGCAGGCGGCGCTGATCGTCCCGGCCGGGGCGCGCGGTCCGGCGTTCCTGCTCTACCGCAACTTCGACGTGATCAAGACCTACAACAATGCCACCGCCTATGCGCTGGCCGTCGGCCACCTCGGCGACCGCATCGCCGGCGGCGGCCCCTTCCTCGGCGCATGGCCGCGGGACCTCGCGCCGCTCAGCCGCAGCGAGAACCTCGAGCTGCAGGAGCGGCTGGCCGCCCTCGGCTACGACCCCGGCACGCCGGACGGCATCGTCGGGCCGGCGACGCGCGCGGCGCTGCGCCGGTTCCAGGCGGCGCAGGGCCTCGTCCCCGACGGGTTCCCGACTGTGGAACTGCTGAACCGGCTGCGCCGCGCGACCGGAGCCTGAGGCGGGCCTGCCGCTCAGCCCCGCTTCGCGACCGCCGCGACCTGTCCCCCGGTCAGCTTGACGAGCTCGGCCGGGGTCAGCCGGAAGACGCTGTTCGGCGTCCCCGCCGCCGCCCAGATCTCGTCGAAGGCCATCAGGTCCTCGTCGATGAAGGTTGCCGGCGGCGTCGCGTGGCCGACGGGCGGGACGCCGCCGATGACGTAGCCGGTGCGACTGCGGACGAAATCGGGGTCGGCGCGGCTGATCGGCTGGCCGAGCAGCGCCGCGACCTTCTTCTCGTCCACGCGGTTGACGCCGCTCGCCACCACCAGCACGGACCGGTCGCTCTCCTGCGCGCGGAAGATCACCGACTTCGCGATCTGGGCGACGGTGGTGCCAATGGCGGCCGCAGCCTCCGCGGCCGTGCGCGTGGTTTCGGCGAAGGTAACGACCTTGTGCTCGCCGCCTGCCGCCGCGAGCACCGCCTGCACCCGTTCCGCGCTGCCCACCGGGCCGGAAGGACCGCTCACCCGGCAAGCTCCTTCGAGCGGCGGGCGGCGGCAGCAACCGCGTCCCGCATTAGTTCGCCGAGGCCGCCGCGGTCGCGCATCAGGATCTCCAGCGCGGCCGCCGTCGTCCCGCCGGGGCTGGTGACGTTGCCGCGCAGCACCGCCGCCGGCTCGTCCGACTGCGCGGCCAGCGCCGCGGCCCCCGTCACCGTCGCGCGGGCAAGCTGCTGGGCGAGGTCGGCCGGAAGGCCGACGGAGACGCCGGCCACAGCCAGGGCCTCGATCATGAGGAACACATAGGCAGGGCCGCTGCCGGAAACGGCAGTCACGGCGTCCATCAGCCCTTCGTCATCCACCCAGGCGACCGCGCCGACCGCGCCGAGCAGCGCCTCCGCCAGCGCGCGCTGGCCCGCGGTCGCGGCCGGGCTCGCGACCAGCACCGACATCCCCTGCCCGATCGCGGCCGGCGTGTTCGGCATCGCGCGCAGGATGGCCGCCTCGGGTCCGTAGAGGCCGGAGAAGTAGCCGATGCGGGTGCCGGCGGCGATCGACAGCACCGCCGCGCCGGCCCGGACCATCGGCGCATAGGCCGGCGCCACCTGCGCCATCGTCTGCGGCTTCACCGCAAGCACCACCACGTCCGGCGCCAGATCCTCCGGCAGCTTCGCCCTGTCGTCGACGCAGGTGGCGCCGCGCTCCGCCGCCCACTTCAGGGTCGAGACCGCCGGCTCCACCACGAACGCGTTGGCCGGCGGCAGCCCGTGGTCGAACCAGCCATGCAGCAGCGCCCCGCCCATGCGGCCGCAGCCGATCAGCAGGACCCGCGCCTCGCGCAGGGATGCATCGCTCATGATGTGCGCGCTCAAGCCTCTCCGACCGTCTCCAGCATCGACGCCTCGATCGCCTCCTGCGGGGTCTTGCCGCCCCACAGCACGAACTGGAACGCCGGGTAGAACCGCTCGCACTCGACCAGCGCGATATCCAGCAGGTCCTCGACCTGCTCCACGCTGGGCCCGCGCGAGCCGCGCAGCAGGATGGCGTGGCGGAACATCACCATGCCGTCCTCGTCACTGGCGTCGAAGTGGCCGATCCACAGGCGCTCGTTGATGATGGACAGCAGCTCGTGCACGGCCGCCCGCCGCGCCTTCGGGACCTTCATGTCGAAGGCGGCGCTGAACTGCATCACGCTCAGCTCGTCGCACCAGCCGAAGTAGATGCGGTAGTCGCACCACTGGCCGCTGACCTCGATCGCCAGCTCATCGTCTCCCTGCCGATGATGGGGCCACTCGTTGGCCGACACCAGCTCTTCCACCATGTCGATCGGATTGGCTGTGGTCTCGGAGCGGAACGCGGCGATTGTCCCCATGAGAATGGACCCTCCTTGCCTTCGTCCGTACCGCCGGCCTGGACCGTCCGGCGGGAATCAACATGTTGTGGCGCGACGCGCGCGGAACACCACACACGGCACCCTATGAAAGCGGGATTCCGGCCGCAAGCGGCAAGTGGCGGGCCTCCGCGAAATTTCTGTGGACAGTGTCCGGGCCGCCGATGGCGGCGGTTCACCGGCGGCGGACCCGCGGATTGATCACCCCGTAGAGCAGGTCCACGGTCAGGTTGACGACGATCACCGTGGTGGCGATCAGCAGCACGCCGCCCTGCACCACCGGGTAGTCGCGGCGGCTGATCGCGTCGACCATCCACTTGCCGATGCCCGGCCAGGCGAAGATCGTCTCGGTGAGGATGGCGCCGGTGAGGAGCACGCTCACCTGCAGCCCGATCACCGTCACCACGGGGATCATCGCGTTGCGCAGCGCGTGGAGCCCGATCACCCGGGCCGGCGACAGGCCCTTGGCCCGGGCCGTGCGCACATAGTCCTCGTTCAGGACCTCCAGCATCGCCGAGCGCGTCATCCGCGCCACCACGGCCAGCGGAATGGTACCGAGCACGATCGAGGGCAGGATGAGGTGATAGACGGCCGACCAGAATGCCTCGCCGTCACCGGCCAGCAGCGAGTCGATGAGGTGAAACCCGGTGACCGGTTCGATCCAGTACATGACGTTGAGCCGGCTCGACACCGGGGTCAGGCCCCAGGTAACCGAGAACAGCCAGATCAGCAGCAGCGCCCACCAGAAGATGGGCATCGAATAACCGGTGAGCGAGATGCCCATCACCGTGTGGTCGAGGATGGTGCCCCGCTTCACCGCCGCCAGCACGCCCACCGGGATGCCAATCGCCACCGCCAGGAGCATGGCGAAGAAGGAGAGCTCCACGGTGGCGGGGAAGAGCGCGAGGAATTCGTCCAGCACCGGCCGCTTGCTCTTGATCGAGATGCCGAGGTCGCCCTGCAGCACATCGAGGATGTAGCGCGCGTACTGGACGAGCAGCGGCTGGTCGAAGCCGTACTGCGCCATCAGCGCCGCGTGCCGCTCCGGGCTCAGCCCGCGCTCGCCGGCGATCAGCATGATCGGGTCGCCGGGAATCATGTGGATCAGCGCGAAGGCAAGCGTGGTGACCCCCAGGAAGGTGGTCGCCACGATCAGCAGCCGGATGGCGATCGCGCGCAGCATGTCAAATCGCTAGCATCATCCACCGCCGGTTGCCCAGCCTCCGCCGCCATGCCCGCCGAGCGGCGCGCGGCGCCGCCACGATCAGCCCCCGGACGCGTTCATTGTGCAGGTGCGTCAAGCCGCCCGCTTTCCACTTTGTCCGGCATGGTTGTTGCTGTCATATCTCACCCGGGGGAGAGAGAACAAACGCATGCTGGACCTCATCATCAGGGGCGCCACCCTTCAGGACGGGCGCACCGGAATCGACATCGGCTGCAAGGACGGCCGCATCGTGGCCGTCGAGCCGGGCCTTGCGGCCGAGGGCGGGACGGTCATCGACGCCACCGGCCGGCTGGTGGTGCCGCCGTTCGTGGACTGCCACCTGCATCTCGACGCGGTGCTCACCCACGGCAACCCGCGGATCAACGAGAGCGGCGAGCTCTACGAGGGCATCGACCTGTGGGCCGACCTCAAGGCCACCCTGTCGGCAGACGACTACAAGCGCCGCGCGATCGACTACTGCCACTGGGCCATCGCCCAGGGCACGCTCGCCATCCGCGCCCATGTCGACATCTGCGACCACCGGCTGCCGCAGGTGGAGGCGCTGATCGACGTCCGCGACCAGATGCGGCCGCACATCGACCTGCAGCTCGTCGCCTTCCCGCAGGACGGCTACTACCGCTACGAGGGCGCGACCGAGCTGATGCGCCGGGCGCTGGACATGGGACTGGACGTCGTCGGCGGCATCCCCGACTTCGAGCTCACCGCCCAGCTCGGCAACGAGTCGGTGCGGGAGCTGGCCGAGATCGCCGTCGACCGCGGTCTGCTGGTGGACATGCACACCGACCAGACGCTGGACCCGCAGTCGCGCCAGATCGAGCACGTGACCTACCAGACCAAGCGCCTCGGCCTCGGCGGGCGGGTCAGCGCCAGCCACTGCACGTCGCTCACCACCTTTCACGACAACTACGCCATGAAGCTGATCCCGCAGATCGCCGACGCGGGACTCAACGTCATCGTCAGCCCGATGACCAGCGCCACCTGCCTCAAGGTGATGACGCGGGTGGAGGCACTCTGGGATGCCGGCGTCAACATCGGCTTCGGCCAGGATTGCGTGATGGACCCGTGGTACGCCTTTGGCATGGAGGACATGCTGGATGTGGCCCACATGGCCATCCACTTCGGGCGGCTGCTCAGCGAGAAGCGCAAGGCGCAGGTGTTCGACGCAATCACCTACGGCGGCGCGAGGGCGCTCAACCTGCCCGACTACGGCATCGAGCCGGGCCGGCGCGCCGACATGGTCGTGCTGCAGGCGTCGTCGCCGATGGAGGCCGTGCGGCTGAAGGCGACCCGGCTGCACGTGATCCGCGCGGGCCGCGAGATCGCGAGCAGCCCGCCGCGCGCATCCGTGGTGACTCTCGGCAATGCGGTCCGTAGCATAGATTTCTCGGCGGAAAGCGTCCGCCACTGAGCCGCACCGCCGTCCGCCCGCGCGACGGCAGTCCCGCAAGCAGAACAGGGGAGCAAGGGGCATGAAGATGCGTTGGAGACTGGCAGCCGGCGTCGCGGCACTGCTGACGGCAACGGCGGCGAGTGCCCAGGAACCGGTCAACGTGGCGGCGATCTATACCGTCCCGGTCGAGCAGCAGTGGGTGAGCCGCCTGCACAAGGCGTTCCTCGCCGCCCAGGAACGGGGCGAGATTGTCTATCAGTGGGCTGAGAACGTCGCCCAGACCGACAACGAGCGCGTCACCCGCGAGTACGCGGAGGCCGGCGCCGACCTCATCGTCGGCGAGGCCTTCTCGTGGGAGCGCGCGGCCCGGGACGTCGCCGCCGACTATCCGGAGACCGCGTTCCTGTTCGGCTCCAGCTTCGGACCGAGCGGCACGAACTTCGCGGTCTTCGACAACTGGATCCACGAGCCGTCCTACCTCACCGGCGTGATCGCCGGCGCGCTGACCCAGACCAACAAGATCGGCATGGTCGGCGGTTATCCGATCCCCGAGGTGAACCGGCTGATGCACGCCTTCCTCGATGGCGCCTGCGCGGTGAACCCGGACATCGAGTATCTGGTGACCTTCATCGGCAGCTGGTACGACCCGCCGAAGGCCAAGGAAGCCGCCTTCGCCATGATCGACGCCGGCGCCGACCTGATGTACGCCGAGCGCTACGGCGTCTCCGACGCGGCGTCGGAGCGCGGGGTGCTCGCGATCGGCAACGTCATCGACACGCAGTCCGAGTATCCGGGCACCGTGGTGGCGAGCGCGCTGTGGCACTTCGAGCCGACCGCGGAGCGGGCGATCCAGGCGGTTGCCTCAGGCACGTTCGAGGCGGCCGACTTCGGCCAGTACAGCTTCATGTCCTACGGCGGCGGCTCGGTCGTCTATGACGAGAGCATCGTGCCGGCAGAGGTCGCCGAGCAGATGAAGGCGGTGGAGCAGGACATCCTGGCCGGCATGTTCCGCGTCAACGTCAACGACTCCGCGCCGAAGTCCGGCAACTGCGCGGAGCGCGGGTGACGGCACGTCTCCACGTCGCCCTTCCCCGTCATCGCCATGGCCGGGCCCGTCCCGGCCATCCTGCGGACGGGGCATGGACGGTGAACCATGCCGGGCGTTGCGGCACGGGCGGAACGGCCCGTGCGTGACGGTCCCGGAATGATGGTCCTGTTGCGGAGAGTGAGACGGCCGTGACCGTCGTCCTCAAGCTCACCGGTGTCACCAAGCGGTTCGGTCCCGTCGTCGCCAACGACGGGATCGACCTCGTGCTGCATGCCGGCGAGGTGCTGGCTTTGCTGGGGGAAAACGGCGCCGGCAAGACGACGCTGATGAGCATCCTGTTCGGCCATTACGTGGCCGACGCCGGCACGGTGGAATGCGCCGGGCCCGACGGCACGCTGGTGCCGCTGAAGGCCGGCTCACCCCACGCGGCGCTGGAGGCGGGCATCGGCATGGTCCACCAGCACTTCACGCTGGCGGACAATCTCAGCGCCTTCGACAACATTACCCTGGGGGCGGAATCGCTGTGGCGGCCGGCGCGGGCGATCCGGGCCGCGCGCGCCAAGCTCACCGAGCTGATGGAGGGCTCGGGTCTCAAGGTCGACCTCGACCGCCAGGTAGCGCGGATGTCGGTGGGCGAACGCCAGCGGGTCGAGATCCTGAAGGCGCTCTACCGGAACGCGCGAATCCTCATCCTCGACGAGCCCACCGCCGTGCTGACCCCGCAGGAGGCGGAGCAGCTCTTCGCCATCCTGCGCCGGCTCACCGCGCGCGGGCTCGCCGTGATCTTCATCTCCCACAAGCTGGGCGAAGTGCAGGCGATCAGCGACCGGGTGATGGTGATGCGCCGCGGCCGCGTCGTCGCCGAGACCCGGACCGCCGACGCCGATGCGGCGACGCTCGCCGGGCTGATGGTCGGCGAGGCGTTGACCCAGCCGAAGCGGACGCCGCAGGCCCCGGGCGCGCCGGTGCTGGAGCTGACCGATGTCACCTACCGCCCCGCCGATGGCGGAACCGGGCTGGAATCGCTGTCGCTCGTGGTGCGCCAGGGCGAGATCGTCGGCATCGCCGGCGTCTCCGGCAACGGCCAGCTCGCGCTGTCGGAGCTGATCAGCGGCATGGCGCGGCCGGATTCCGGCACCGTCCGGCTGAACCAGGCGCCGGCGCCGGTCGGGAGCCCGGCGGCCATGGCACGCGCCGGCGTCGGCCGCATTCCCGAGGACCGCCACCGCGACGGTGTCATCGCCGACATGAACCTCTGGGAGAACGCCATCCTGGAGCAGCACGCGACCCCGGCCTTCCGCCGGTTCGGGCTGCTGCGCCGCGCCGAGGCGACGCGCCGGGCGCGCTCCCTGATCGACGCCTACGACATCCGCTGCCCCGGGCCCGGCATCCGCGTCGGGCTGCTCTCCGGCGGCAACATGCAGAAGCTGATCCTGGGCCGGGTGATGGCCCTGTCGCCGGCGATGATCCTCGCCAACCAGCCGACCCGCGGCCTCGACGTGGGTGCGGTCGCCTATGTGCACGGCCGGCTGCTGGACGCGCGGGCGCGCGGCGCCGGCATCCTGCTGATCTCGGAGGATCTCGACGAGCTGCTGCAGCTCTCCGACCGCATCGCCGTGATCTATCGCGGGCGCCTGACGGCGCCGGCCGACGCCACGGGCCTGAGCCGGGCGACCCTGGGCCTGCTGATGGCGGGCAAGACGGTGGACGGCTGGGGGGTGGGCGATGCGGCTTGAACCGCGGGCGCAGACCCCGTTCGCCCTCGCGCTCCTGGCGCCCATCGCCGCCGGCGTCGCCGCCCTGATCATCGCCGCCATGCCGCTTGCCTGGGCGGGAGTGGATATCGGACGTGCCTTCGGGCTGATGTACCACGGCGCCCTCGGCACCGACCTCGCCATCACCGAGACGCTGACCCGCTCGACGCCCCTGATCTTCACCGGGCTGGCCGCCGCGGTCGCCTTTCGTGCGCGGCTGTGGAACATCGGCGCCGAGGGCCAGCTCTACATGGGCGCGCTGGCCGCGGTCGCCGTCACCATGGCGCTGGGCCCAGCCGACCCCTTCGCCCCGGCGGACCCGGACTCCCTCGGTGCCCAGGCCTGGTTCATGGTGCCTGCGTCCCTGCTGGCGGGTGCCGTGGCCGGCGCGCTGATGATGCTCGGCCCGACGCTGCTGAAACTCAACCTCGGCGTGGACGAGGTGGTGACCACGCTGCTGCTCAACTTCATCGTCCTGCTCTTCGTCGGCTGGATGCTGGAAGGGCCGATGCAGGACCCGATGGGCATGGGCTGGCCGCAGACGGTGCCGGTGGCGGAGGCGGCCGAGCTGCCGAAACTGGTGGCGCGGACGCGCCTTCACGTCGGCCTGCTGATCGGCGTCGCCTTCGCGCTCATGATGTGGGTGCTGATCTCCCGCTCGGTCTGGGGCTACCGGGTGCGCGCCGTCGGCCTCAACCAGCGGGCGGCCGCCTTCGCCGGCATCCCCGTGTGGCGGGTCATGATCGGCGTCGGCGCGCTGTCGGGGGCACTCGCCGGACTGGCCGGCGCCGTCGAGGTGGCCGGCGCCAAGGGCTATGTGACCAGCGACCTCTCGCCCGGCTTCGGCTACACCGGGATCGTGGTGGCGATGCTGGCCCAGCTGAACCCGCTGGGGGTGATCGCCTCCGCGCTCTTCCTCTCCGCCGTCTTCGTCGGCGCGGATTCGATGAGCCGCGAGCTGGGGGTCTCCAGCTACCTCGCCGACTTCATCGTCGCCGCGGCGCTGCTGACGATGCTGATCGCGGGCCTGTTCGTCCGCTACCGCATCCGGCTCGGGCAGAGGGCGTGATGGACGCGGCGATCGACATCCTGATCTCGGTCAGCTTCTGGGCGGCGGCGATCCGGATCGCGCCCCCGCTGATCCTCGGCACCCTCGGCGAGCTGATCTGCGAGCGCGCCGGCGTGCTCAACCTCGGCAT
>CALKHQ010000024.1 GCA_937988735.1 uncultured Alphaproteobacteria bacterium | reverse complement strand
AGCTGAACCCGCACGAGTTGCCGGGGATGCGCGAGGTCGTGGTGCGGACCGAGGACGGGCTCGACCTGCTCTCCTGGTACGCGCCGCCGGCGCGCGGCCGCCGGGTGCTCGTGCTGTTCCACGGCAACGCCGGCCTGCTCGACGAGCGGACCGAGAAGCTGCGACTCTACCTCGACAGCGGGCTCGGGGTGTTCGCCCTGGCCTGGCGCGGGTTCAGCGGCAACCCGGGCAAGCCGACGGAGGAGGGGCTCTACCGCGACGCGGAAGCGGCGATCGCAAGGCTCGCCGCCCTCGGCCACGGGCCGGAAGACCTCATCCTCTACGGCGAATCGCTGGGCACCGCCGTCGCGACGAAGATCGCGGCGGAGCGGCCGGTCGCAGCCCTGATCCTCGAGGCGCCGCCGCTGTCGATCGTGAAGATGGGCCAGCTCCGCTATCCGTGGCTGCCGGTGAGCCGGCTGGTGAAGGACCGGTTCGAGACCGACCGCCGGATCGGCCGGGTGACCTGCCCCATCCTGATCCTGCACGGGCGGCATGATGCGGTGGTACCGTTCAGCATGGGCGAGAGCCTGGCCCGGCTCGCCCCAGGTCGCGCCGAGCTCGCCGCGTTCGACGACGGCGCGCATGTCGACCTGCACCGCTACGGCGCCGTCGAGCGGGTGATGGATTTTCTCGTTTCCCGCGGGGTCGTCGAACAAACGTAACCCCCGGTAAACACTTGACTTGCCGAAAAGCCCGCTCCTACGGTAACGGCCGAGTGATGCGGATGCACAGTTGTCCGACTGAGCAGCCGGTCGCCGAAAAGCCCGGTCCAACGGGTTGTCTTTCATGGGGAGGGTTATAATGAGCGTCCGTATGGCGGCGGGAGCCGCCGCATTGTTCGCGACGACGGCCCTTTGCGGTGTCGCATTTGCACAGGGCGTCGAATATGTGACGTGGAACGACGACGGCACCGTCACGCTTCGCGCCGACCCCGAGTACAAGTTCGAGATCACGGTACCGCGGGAGCGCCTGGGCACCCTGTTCGCCCCCGACTACAAGCCGTTCGAGGGCGAGACGGTCACGGTGCTGACCCTGGACTCGGGCCCGATGGGCGGCATCTCGGGCCCGCTGCACATGTTCCGCCCGATCTGGGAGGAGCTGTCCGGCGGCACGCTGGAGATCGCGCTGACGCCGATCACCGATCTGTACGCCAAGATGATGCTGGACCTGAACCAGGGGACCGGCCTCTATGACGCGATCATCGTCGGCGCCTTCTTCTACGGTGACCTGGTCGCGAACGGGTACATGATCCCGATCGACGACTACATGGCGAGCGACGAGTACCCGCAGTGGTCGTACGACGTGATGCCGGATTCGCTCCGCAACCTCTATACCTGGGGCGGCGTGGGCTACGGCGTGCTGAACGACGCGGACGGGCAGGTGCTGTACTATCGCAGCGACGTCCTGAACGATCCGGAGCACCAGGCCGGCTTCGAGGCCGAGTACGGCTACCCCATGCCGGTGCCGCCGCGGACCTGGCAGCAGCTGCTCGACATCGCGACCTACTTCAACGGCAAGAACTGGGACCACCACGACGACGAGCCGGACAGCGGCATGGTCCTGCACCTGAAGGTGGGCGAGCAGGGCCACTACCACTTCCAGTCGCTCTCGGCGTCCTTCGCCATGACGCCCGGGCCGGAGCTTGACCGCTACCACAATGTCTACTGGTTCGATCCGGAGGACATGACACCGCTGATCAACAGCCCGGGCCATGTCGCGGCGCTGGAGTTCCTGCAGCAGCTGCACGCAACCGGCCCCGCGGCCCAGGTCGGCTGGAGCCTCGGTGAGGCGTGGGACTACTTCCTGCGCGGCAAGTCGGTGTTCGTCTTCTCCTGGGGCGACGTCGGCGCGCTGTGCCAGGACGAGAGCCGGTCGGTCATCCGCGGCAACTGCGCTGCGGCCGTGCTGCCGAGCTCGGAGCGGTACTGGGACCACGAGAACAAGACCTGGATTGAGACGGACGAGCCCGGCTTCGTCGGCAACACCACCGGCGGTTCGTGGCACGGAATCATCTCGGCCTTCTCCGATGCGCCGGAGGCGACCTATTCCTTCCTGTCGCTGATGGCCATCGAGGAGTCGTCGGCCTGGCTCGGCACCTATGGCTGGAACGGCGTCGATCCCGGCTACTCCTACCAGTTCGTTCCGCCGTACGGCACGGCTGACCTTCAGGCGTACCTGGATGCCGGCTGGCACGAGAACGACATCACCACCTACCTCGAGGCCTATGCCCAGAACTACAACGCGCCGACGATCCTGACCTACCTGCGGATCCAGGGTGCGCCCGAGTACTGGGACATCATGGACAAGAATCTGTCCGCGGCGATGAGCGGCGAGAAGACGGCCCAGGAGGCGCTCGATGACACGGCGGCGGCCTGGGAGGAGATCACCGACCGCCTGGGCCGCGAGCAGCAGCTCGAGGCCTATCAGACGGCGATCGGGTACAAGCACTAGCACCCGGTTCCGGCCGGCCCTCCGACCGTGCGTGCGCGGGGGGCCGGCTGCCTCGGTCCAGCCGGCAGGAAGCCCTGCCGGGCCTTCCGATCCACGTATCGAGCCGGCCTCGACGGCCACGGCCGCCCGGCAGGTTTCTGCCGGTGAGGGGGCACGACGGAGAGCCTTCGCGACGATGATCCGGAACGCAGCGTTTTCCACCAGACGGCAGGGCGGCGCCTGAGATGCGCTGGTCAGGCAAGGTTGGCAGCCTGTTCCTGCTGCCGGCGGTGATCTGGGTCCTGGTCTTCACCATCTTCCCCCTCGGCTATTCGCTGTACCTCAGCCTGCACAACGTCACCTCCAAGGTGGAGGTGGTCGGGCGCGAGGAGGTGCCGGTGCTGGATGCCGACGGCAACCCGGTGCTGAAGCCGAACGGCGAGCCGCGCACCCGGACCGAGGTGATCCGCGAGCTCAACCGGACCTTCACCTGGAACGACTTTGCGAACTACGGACGGGCCTTCCGCGACGGTCAGGTCCGCGACGCCGCCGTGTTCACCGGCATCTTCGTCGTGGCCGGGGTGGTGATCGAGATCGTGCTGGGGCTCGTGCTTGCCTACCTGTTCAACAGGCCGATCATCGGGCGCGGCCTGATGCGCTCGATCATGATCCTGCCGATCTTCGCCACGCCCATCGCGATCGGTTACCTGTTCTTCACGGTGTTCTACGAGGAGGGCGGGCCGCTGCAATGGACCGGGCTGCCCTGGCTCTCCGACCCGACGATGGCCAAGATCTCGGTGATCCTGGTCGACATCTGGCAGTGGACGCCGTTCTGCTTCCTCGTGTTCCTGGCGGCGCTGCAGGGCATTCCCGACGAGCAGATCGAATCCGCGCGTCTCGACAGCAACTCGAACTGGGACCTGTGGAAGACGGTGATCCTGCCGGCGCTGAAGCCGATCATCATCATTGTCGGCCTGCTCCGCCTGGCGGAGGCGCTGAAGCTCTTCGACATCATCGCCACGCTGACCAAGGGCGGCCCCGGCACCGCGACCCAGTCCTACACCTATTACGCGTATACCGCCGGCTTCAAGCTGCAGGACTACGGCTATGCCTCGGCGCTGGCTTTCCTCCTGCTGATTGTCGTCATGGTCATCGTCACCTTCTTCTTCCGTTTCCTGAGGCGGACCTATGAGTAGGCGGAGCATGGAAGGCGGGATGCGCCAGTCGTCCTTCGCGACGGCGCTCTATTCCCTGCTGGCGCTGGTCATCACGCTGATCTTCTTCTTCCCGCTGTACTGGGCGATCTCGAACAGCCTGCGCCGACCGTCGGAGACCTTCACTGTCGCCGGCCTCGGCGTGCCGTTCCTCGACTTCACGCCGACGCTGGACAACTGGCTGGCCGAGATCCAGGTGAAGGAAGCCTACAACGCCTTCACCAACAGCCTGATCGTCTCCTCGGTCTCGACCCTGCTGGCACTGCTCCTCGGCCTGCCGGCGGCCTATGCGCTTGCGCGGTTCCGCTTCCGGACGATCCCGAACAAGGACCTCACCGTCTGGTTCCTGTCCCAGCGCGTGCTGCCGCCGGTCGCGACCGCCGTGCCGTTCTTCTTCGTGTTCACGACCCTCGGGATGCAGGACAGCCTGATCTCGCTGATCCTGATCAACGCCACCTTCATCCTGCCCTTCGTGGTGGTGATCGTGCGCCAGACCTTCCAGGACCTGCCGATCGAGCTGGAGGAGGCGGCGCTGGTGGACGGCGCCTCGCACCTGCGCGCCTTCTTCCGCATTGCGGTCCCGCTCGCCGCGCCGGCGATCGCGGCCTCGTGCCTGATCATGTTCGCCTTCGCGTGGAACGAGTACCTGTTCGCGCTGATCCTCAGCCTGACCGAGGCGTCGGTGATGCCGACCCATATCGCCGGCGGCGCGGACACGCGCGGCGTGCAGTTCTGGTTCGTCGCGGTGCGCTCGCTGATCGCGATGGTGCCGCCGGTCCTGTTGGCTCTGATCGCCCAGCGCTATATCGTTCGTGGCCTGACCCTGGGAGCTGTGAAGGGCTGAGCCACGGCCGTGACCACCGATATGACGTCGGCGCTGATCCGCCCGGCGCGTCCCGAGGACGCGGCGGCGATCGCGCGCATCCACGTCGATACCTGGCGCGACACCTACGCCGGCATCCTGCCGAATGCCTATCTGGTGCAGCTGGTGCAGGCCGGCGCCCGGCAGTCGGTGTGGCGCATCGGCGCCGGCGGTCGCAGCCCGTCCGGGGAGACGACCCTGGTCGCCGAGCTGGACCAGGTGGTCGGCTTCGCCTCCTTCGGCCGCGCCCGCCACGTGCGCGGCGGCCAGGTGGGCGAGATCTATGCGCTCTACGTCGCGCCGGATGCGCAGGGGCAGGGGCTGGGGCGCGGCCTGGTCAGCGTCGCCCTGCAGCGGCTGTTCGCCGAGGGCTACCGGCATGTGGACGTGGAGGTGCTGGCCGAGAACCCGTCGCGGCACTTCTATTCCGCCGTGGGCGCCCGGCTGGTGGGGCAGGGCTACCACCACTTCGCCGGCCGGCGGCTGCGGGTGATGTTCTACCGCTGGAGCGCCACCTGAGGGGGCGGGACGGGCCGTCCTGCGCGCGAAGCCGGCCGGGCGCGCATTTGCGCTGGCCAGAGCCGGGGCGAGGGCGTATCGAGCAGCCAGCCGCAGCCGATTCCCTGGTGAGGATGTGCCGATGACGGCCGTGTCGCAGCACGACCACGTTCTGATTCTGGATTTTGGCAGCCAGTTCACCCAGCTCATCGCCCGCCGGGTGCGCGAGGCGGGCGTCTACTGCGAGATCTGGCCGTTCAACGCCGACCCCGACCGCATCCGCGCCTTCGCGCCCCGGGCGATCATCCTCTCGGGCGGTCCGGCCTCGGTCACCGGCGCTGAGGCGCCGCGCGCGCCGCAGGTCGTGTTCGCGCTCGGGGTCCCGGTGCTCGGCATCTGCTACGGCCAGCAGGTGATCTGCGACCAGCTCGGCGGCGTGGTCGAGCGCGGCCACACCCGCGAGTTCGGCCGGGCCGACGTCACCATCGTCGCCGACTGCGCGCTGTTCGACGGCGTGTGGCGCGCGGGCGAGCAGCATCCGGTGTGGATGAGCCACGGCGACCACGTCAGCGAGCTCGCGCCCGGATTCCGCGTCGTCGCCCGCAGCCGCGGCGCGCCCTTCGCCGCCATTGCCGACGATGCGCGCCGCATCTACGGCGTCCAGTTCCATCCGGAGGTGGTGCACACGCCGGACGGCGCCCGGCTGCTCGCCACCTTCGTGCGCAACGTCGCCGGCTGCCGCGGCGACTGGACCATGGCCGCCTTCCGCGAGGAGGCCATCGCCACCATCCGGGCGCAGGTGGGGCCGGAGGGCAGGGTGATCTGCGGGCTTTCCGGCGGGGTCGATTCCAGCGTGGCGGCGGTGCTGATCCACGAGGCGATCGGCGAGCGGCTGACCTGCATCTTCGTCGATCACGGCCTGCTGCGGCAGAACGAGGCGCGCGAGGTGGTGGCGCTGTTCCGCGGCAGCTACAACATCCCGCTGGTGCACCGGGACGCATCGGACCTGTTTCTCGGCCGGCTCGCCGGGGTCGAGGACCCGGAGCAGAAGCGCAAGATCATCGGCGCCACCTTCATCGAGGTGTTCGAGGAGGAGGCGGCGAAGATCAGGGGCGCCGAGTTCCTCGCCCAGGGCACGCTCTATCCCGACGTGATCGAATCCGTGTCACCGGGCGGCGGCCCCAGCGTCACCATCAAGTCGCATCACAACGTCGGCGGCCTGCCGGAGCGGATGCGGATGAAGCTGGTGGAGCCGCTGCGCGAGCTGTTCAAGGACGAGGTGCGCGCGCTCGGCCGCACCCTCGGCCTGCCGGAGAGCATGGTCGCCCGCCACCCGTTCCCCGGCCCCGGGCTCGCCATCCGCATCCCCGGCGAGGTGACGCGCGAGGCCGCCGACATCCTGCGCAAGGCCGACGCGATCTTCCTCGACGAGATCCGCACCGCCGGCCTCTACGACAGCATCTGGCAGGCCTTTGCCGTGCTGCTGCCGGTGCGCACCGTGGGCGTGATGGGCGACGCCCGCACCTACGACCGCGTCTGCGCGCTCCGCGCCGTCACCTCGACCGACGGCATGACCGCCGACAGCTACCCCTTCGACCACGCCTTCCTCGCCCGCGTCGCCACCCGCATCATCAACGAGGTCGATGGCATCAACCGCGTCGTCTACGACGTGACCTCGAAGCCGCCCGGCACGATCGAGTGGGA
>CALKHQ010000023.1 GCA_937988735.1 uncultured Alphaproteobacteria bacterium | reverse complement strand
TGCGCCGGGCGAGACGCTCACCGGCACCGCCCGCTTCGTGGTGACGGACCCCGCGGCCTGAGTGCGGCCGTTCAGATGGCGTAGCCGGCGCCCCGGCGCACGGCGCCCTTCGCCAGCCGCTCCCGCCACCAGGCCACCGTTTCCTCCAGCCCGCGGCGCAGGTCCACCTGCGACTGCCAGCCGGTCGCCCGGCGCAGCCGGTCGGAGCCGGCGAGCAGGACGCGCACCTCCGACTTCTCCGGGCGCATCCGCGCCGCCTCGGTCTCGACCGGCTTGTTGCAGCCGGTGATGGCGACGACGGCGTCGATCATCTCCGCCACCGTGTGGGCGACGCCGGAGCCGGCGTTGTAGGCGCTGCCCATCTCCAGCCCCTCGGCCTCGCCCACGGCGAGGAAGGCGCGGACGGTGTCCGCGACGAAGTTGAAGTCGCGCTTCGGCGTCACGTCGCCGACCCGGATTGCGGTGCACGCCGGATCCAGCGCCTGGCGGATCACCGTCGGGATCACCGCCCGCTCGCTCTGGCGCGGGCCGTAGGTGTTGAACGGGCGCAGGATCACCGCCGGCAGGTCGAAGGAGCGGACGAAGGCCTCGACCATCATGTCGGCGCCGATCTTGCTCGCCGAATAGGGCGACTGGCCCTGCAGCGGGTGGTCCTCGGTGATCGGCGTGGTGACGGCGGTGCCGTAGACCTCGCTGGTCGAGGTGTGGACCAGCCGCGCGACCCCCGCCTCCCGCGCCGCCTCCAGCACGTTCAGCGTGCCGGTGACGTTGACGTCCACATAGGACTGGGGCGCGTGGTAGCTGTAGGGGATGGCAATGAGCGCGGCGAGGTGGAACACCACCTCGTGGCCGCGGACGAGCCGGGAGACGAAACCCGGGTCGCGCACGTCGCCGCGCACGATCCGCATCGAGTCGCGGACCTCCGGCGCCAGGTCGTCGAGCCAGCCGTGGGAATCGAACGGGTTGTACTGGGCGAGCGCCGTCACCCGGGCTCCGGCCGCCGCCAGCGCCTCGGCGAGATGCGAGCCGATGAAGCCATCGGCTCCGGTCACCAGCACCGTCCTTCCGCTGTAGCCCATGTCCCCTTCCCGTCTGCGCCCGCGGCACCCCCGGGCCCGCACGTCTTACCAGCCCTTCGCCGGCGGGCAAAGAGCCGCCGCTCCGGGCCGGCCGGGCCACCGTTGACACTGTTGTTCAAAATGTGAACAGTGTGCCCCGGCTGCGCTGGTGCGGCCGTGCCTGATCTTTCGCGACATTGCCGGGCGGAGCGATTCACCCGGCCTGCGGTAGTTTGCGCGCCTTCCGCCGCGCCGCCTTCTCCCGACCGGACAAAGCCTTGACCACCGCCGCCCCTTCCGCCAGCGCCGCAACGAGCGGCCGCATTCCGCTCGCCATTCCCGACCTGCGCGGGAACGAGGCGCTGTACCTGCAGCAGTGCGTCGCCGACAACTGGGTGTCGTCGGCCGGGCCGGCGGTGACGGCGCTCGAGGCGCGGATGGCGGAGCTCACCGGCCGCCGCTTCGCCGTCGCCACCGTGAACGGCACCGCCGCGCTCCACCTGGCGCTCCGCGTCGCCGGAGTCGGCGCAGGCGCGCGGGTGGTGGTGCCCGACTACACCTTCGCCGCCACCGCGAACGCGGTGCTGGCGGCCGGCGCGGTGCCGCATTTCGTGGACGTGACGGCGGAGAGCTGGACGCTGGACCCGGCGCTGCTGGCGCAGGTGCTGGGCGACGGGCGCGACGGGATCGCGGCCGTCATGGCGGTGCACGTGCTCGGCCAGCCGGCGGACATGGACCCGATCCGCGACCTCTGCGCCCGCCACGGCGTGGTGCTGATCGAGGATGCCGCCGGGGCGATCGGCGCCCGCTACCGCGGCCAGCCGGCCGGCGGCCTCTCCGACGCCGCCTGTTTCAGCTTCAACGGCAACAAGACGGTGACCGCGGGCGGCGGCGGCGTGATGGTCACCGACAACGAGGACTGGGCGGCGCGGGCGCGCGCGCTTTCCACCCAGTCGCGGGCCGGCGGCGCCTACCGCTATGTCGAGGCCGGCTTCAACTACCGCATGCCCAACGTGAACGCGGCGCTGGGCCTCGCCCAGCTCGAGCGGCTGGAGGAGATGGTCGCCGCCAAGCGGGCGATCGCCGCCCGCTACGACGCCGCGGTTGCCGGCCGCGACGACCTGGCACCGATGCCGCGCACCGGATGGGCGGAGAGTTCCTGCTGGCTCTATTCCGTGCGCTGCGCCGACCGCGACGCAGCCGCCTCGCTGGTGACGGCGCTCGACCGGGCCGGCATCGAGGCGCGGGTGTTCTGGGAGGCGCTGTCGGACCAGGCGCCCTATGCCGCCTTCCCGCACACGCTGGCCGGCACGGCGGCGCGGCTCTCCGGCACCGTGGTCTCCCTGCCCTGCTCCAGCCACCTCGCCGCCGACGAGCAGGCGCGGGTGATCGCCGCCCTCGCCGCCTGGCGCGGCCGCCCGGTGGCGCCGCTGTGAACGCGCCGGTCCCGCAGCGGCTCGAGGACGGGGCGCCGGTGCTGCTGGTCGCCCACTCGCAGTACCGCGCCGTCTACATCGGCGTCGCCCGGCGGCTGCACGAGACCTGGGGCTGCCCGATCCACCTCTACGTCACCACGGCGCAGGAGGCGGACTTCTACCGCAAACGGCACCCCGACCTGTTCGCCAGCATCACGGTCGAGCGCGCACTCTACGCCGCCTGCCAGGAGCGCGTGACCGACCCGGAGGCAGCAGCGGCAGAGGCGCGGGCGAACGAGCGCGACCTCGGTGTCACCTACGGCGAGCTCGCGGTCGCCGACCGGCATCTCGGCCGCGGCTTTGCCCTCGGCGGCTTCCGCCACCCGCGCTCGCGGATCTCCGAGAACACGGACTATGCCGGCCTTCTCCACGGCTACAACCGGGTGATCGCCTTCTGGCGCGCGGAGCTGGACGCGAAGCACCCGGCGCTGGTGCTGAACGCCGGCAAGGTGCTGAGCGTGCTCGCGCGCAGCCGCGGCATCCCCACCCGCGTCCTCGCCGGCTCACGCTACCGGACCTACTACTACTGGGCGGTCAACGAGTTCTTCGAGCCCGCCGCGGACCTGACGCTGCCGCCGGCGGACGACGACGGCGCCGGTCCCGCGATGGACGAGCCCTATGCCGCCTACACCAGCTACCGCAAGCAGTTCGAGAAGGACATCCGGCTGCTCCGGACGGTCAGGCGGATGCTGAGCATGGGCGTCCGGCACGCCTACTGGCGGCTCCGGGGCTACGACAAGGCGAAGGTCTACTTCCTCCGCGAGAACCTCGGCTTCGTCTGGCGCCAGCGCCAGGCGACGCTCGCCATGACCGCGCCCCGGCTGCCCACCCTCGACAGCGTGCGCGGCAGGCCGTTCGTCTTCTTCCCGCTCGCCGCCGAGCCGGAGGCGGCGCTGCAGCATCTGTCGCCGGAGTATCTGTCGCAGCTCGCCTGCATCACCTCGATCTGCCGCGACCTGCCGGCCGGCTACCTGCTGGTGGTGAAGGAACACCATACCGGCGTCGGGCGGCGGCCGCGGGACTTCTACCGTCAGATCGCGGAATTCAAGAACGTCCGGTTCATCGACATGAACGAGCCCGGCCTCGACGTCGTCCGCGAGGCCGCGGCGGTGGCGACCATCTCCGGAACGGCGGGTCTCGAGGCCGCCGTTCTCGGCAAGCCCGTCATCGCCTTCGGCCGCCACAACCTCTATCGCCACCTGCCCCACGTCTACACCGTCACGGACGAGGTGCAGCTCAAGGAATACCTCCGCAGGGCGCTGCTCGAGCCGCATCCGCAGGCGAAGGCGGACGGCCAGCGCTTCCTCAGGGCGATCTTCGCCATGTCCTTCGACCTCGGCGCCTTCTCGCCGTGGAAGCCCGACGTGATCGGCGAGGCGGAACTGGAGGCGGCGGTCCGTTCGCTCGTGGCCAGCCTCCCTGCCGACGCCCGCAGCGCAGCGCCCCCCGCAACGCCGTACGCCGCCGCCGTCTGATGCGCCCGGAGTGGGAAAATCCTCCGCCGCTGGAGGTGGACCGGCGGACGATGGTGACGCGGTCGTCGCTGGTGCGGGACCTGCACCGGATCGGCATCGCCCCCGGCGACGTGCTGCTGGTCCACAGCTCGCTGTCCCGCCTCGGCTTCGTCGTCGGTGCGGCGCGCACGGTGATCGAGGCGCTGTGCGAGGCGGTGGGCCCGGACGGCACGATCATGATGCCGACCTATTCGGGCGAGCTCACCGACCCGGCCAACTGGATCTATCCGCCGGTGCCGCCCGAGTGGATCGAGCCGATCCGGGAGGAAACCCCGCCCTATGACCCGCAGCTCACCCCGACACGGCGGATGGGGGTCATCCCGGAGCTGTTCCGCCACTATCCGGGGGTCCGCCGCAGCCCGCATCCGCAAAGCTCGTTCGCGGCATGGGGGCGGCACGCGGCCCGGCTGGTCGACGACCACCCGCTGGATTTCCGCTTCGGGCCGGCGTCGCCGCTGGGCAAGCTGCGCAAGCTGCGGGGCAAGACGCTGCTGCTGGGCGCCCCGCCCCAGACCTGCTCGCTCTTCTACCTCAGCCAGCACTACGTCCCGGGCGGACGCATGATCACCAACCGGTCGCCGCTTCTGCGCAACGGACGGAAGGAGTGGGTGAGCTTCCGCGACTACGACTATCCCAACCGCTGGTTCAACGCCGCAACGGAGAGCCTCGTCGCCGAGGGCGTCATCGCCCGCAGCACCATCGGCGATGCGACGTGCCACCTGATGGACGCGGACGCGGCCATCGAGGCGGTGATACGCTGGCGGCTCGCCAACGATGCCTGATTCCGCACGCGGATACGCCTGACATGCCCGCGCCGCGCATCATCGCCCGCCTCGACATCAAGGGCCCCAACGTGATCAAGGGCATCCACCTGGAGGGGCTGCGCGTGGTCGGGAAGCCCGGCGAGATGGCGCGCCGCTACTACGACCAGGGGGTGGACGAGATCATCTACATGGACACCGTCGCCTCCCTCTACCGCCGCAACAACATCCTCGGCGTGGTCAGCGAGGCGGCGCGCGAGATCTTCGTGCCGATGACGGTCGGCGGCGGCATCCGCTCGGTGGACGACGTGGTGGCGGCGCTGCGGGCGGGCGCCGACAAGGTGGCGCTGAACACCGCCGCCATCGCCCGGCCGCAGCTCATCCGCGAGATCGCCGAGGCGCTGGGCAGCCAGTGCATCGTGCTGTCGGTGGAAGCCAAGCGCCGCCCCGGCGGCGGGTGGGAGGCGCTGACCGACAACGGCCGGGAGCACAGCGGCCGCGACGTCATCGAGTGGGTGACGGAGGCGGAGGCGCTGGGCGCCGGCGAGATCATGATCACCTCCGTGGACATGGAAGGCACGCGAAAGGGCTTCGACCACGAGCTGCTGCGCGCCGTGCGCGACCGGGTGTCGATCCCCGTGATCGGCTGCGGCGGCGCCGGCAGCGCGGAGGACGTGATCGCCGCGGTCCGCGACGACGGGCTCGACGCGGTCGCCTGCGCCAGCCTGTTCCACTACGGGCTCTGCCCACTGCCCGACCTGAAGGATCGCCTCGCGGCCGCGGGGATCGAGGTGCGGCGATGATCCTCGTCCTCGACTACGGCCGCGGCAACCTGTTCAGCCTCGGCGAGGCGCTGCGCCACGTCGGCGCCGACTTCGAGGTCTCCGGCGACCCGGCGCGGGTGGCCGCGGCGGAGCGGATCGTGTTCCCCGGCGTCGGCGCCTTCGGCGACGCGATGGAGGGCCTGCGCCAGCGTGGGCTGGTCGGGCCGCTGAAGGAGGCGGCCGCGCGCGGCGTGCCGATCCTCGGCATCTGCGTCGGCTGCCAGCTCCTGCTCTCCCGCGGCGAGGAGTTCGGCGCCCACGAGGGCCTCGACCTGATCCCCGGCACCGTCGCCCGCCTGCCCGCGCCGCAGCCGGGCGATCCGGAGGCGATCCGCATTCCCAACGTCGGCTGGCGGCGGCTGGCCGTCCGCCCGGGCGCCCCGGTGCTGGGCGACCTTCCCGACGGCGTGATGATGTACTTCGTCCACTCCTACGCGCCGATGGCGGACGACCCGGCGCATGTCGCCGCGACCATCGCCGTCAACGGCCGCGAGATCCCGGTCGCCGTCCACCGGCAGAACATCGTCGGCGTGCAGTTCCACCCGGAGAAGAGCGGACCGGCCGGTCTGCACCTGCTCCGGCGCTTCCTCGCGTTCGCTCCCGCGGCGACGGAAGCCTCCCGGCCGGCCCGACCATGACGGGTGCATCCGGATTGCGCGCGGCTTCCCCTGACGCGCAGGATCGGGCCGCCTCCCGACGGACTCCCGAATCCGGCGCCACGGCTGCAACCACCGGCCGACCCATGGCAATGGCTGGGCAACCTTTCCCGTGCAGTTTGCCTTTGGTGACGGCCGCCGCTATGCCCTTCCGGTCACCCCTGCCGTCGCTGGCCCTGCCGACCACTGCCAGGACATACCCGCCGTGCACGCCTTCTTCCCTGCGCCCGTCACCAGCCTTTCGGGCTCTGCCATGCCCCTTCTGATCGTCGTGCCGGTGCGAGCCGGGTCGAAGCGGTTGCCGGACAAGCATGTGCGGCCGCTGCTGGGGCAGACGCTGCTGGAGCGGACAGCGCGGCAGATCGCGGAGTCGGGGCTGTCGGCGACGGTGCTGCTGACCACCGACAGCCCGGAACTTGCAGAGGCGGGCCGGCGGCTGGGCTGGTCGGCGCCGTTCCTGCGCCCCGCCGCGCTGGCCGACGACCGCGCGTCCACGGTGGACGCGGTGCTGCACGCGCTGGAGTGGTTCCGCGACGACCGGGGCACGGACCCGGAGGTCACGCTGCTGGTGCAGGTCACCTCGCCGCTGCGCCGGCCGGAGCGGCTGGCGGCCGCGGTGGAGCTGCTGAACGGCAACGAGGCCTTCGACGCGGTGGTGGGCGTGACCCAGGCCGCGCCTTCGTCCGAGTATCTGATGGTGCGGTCGGACCACGGGCTGACGCCGGTGCGGATGCACCACCAGGGGCCGATCTACAGGCTCAACGGCGCGGTGTACGCCATCCGCACCCGGGCGCTGCGCCATCACCGCAGCTTCGTCCCGCCGCACACCTATCCGCTGGAGATGCCGGCGGCGGAGTCGGTGGATGTGGACGACATCCAGGACTGGATGCTGGCGGAAACCATCCTGGCGCGGGGGACCGCTTGATCCGGCTGACCGAGCTCGACGCCCTGATGTGCGGCGTGGACACGCCGCTCAGCCAGGTGCTCGCGCGCATCGACTCGTCGCCCTACCTGTTCCAGATCGTCGTCGATTCGGAGCGGCGGCTGCTGGGCACGATCACCGACGGCGACATCCGGCGCGCGATGCTGCACGGATCCAGCCTCGACACGCCCGCCGGCCAGTGCATGTTCCCCACTCCGCGCTACGGCCGCGTCGGCGCCGACCGCGAGAACGCGCGCCTGCTCGAGACGCTGGGCAGCACCATTCCCTTCCTGCCGCTGCTCGACGGGGACGGCCGCGTCGTCGAGATCCTCTACGGCCGCTCGAACCGCACGATCGAGACCGCGCTGGTGATGGCGGGCGGGCTCGGCACGCGGCTCGGCGAGCGGACGAAGACGACACCGAAGCCGCTGCTGCCGGTGGGCGGACGGCCGATCCTCGACCACGTGCTCACCAACCTGGAGCAGGCCGGCGTCCGCCGCATCTTCGTCTCGGTGAACTACCTCGCCGAGCAGATCGAGGACTTCCTCGCCCGGCGCCTCAGCATCGCCCAGACCATCCCGCTGCGCGAGCAGAAGCGGCTGGGCACCGCTGGGGCGCTCGACCTCCTGCCCGACGAGCAGAAGGGCCGGCCGGTGCTGGTGGTGAACGGCGACCTGCTGACCCGGGTGGACATCGGGGCACTGTGCGAGTTCCATCACCGCCACGCGCTCGACGCCACCGTCGCGGTGACGCCGCATCACGTCGAGATCCCGTTCGGCGTCGTCCGCTACGGCCCGGACGGGCTGTTCGCCGGCATCGAGGAAAAGCCGCGCATCTCGCACTTCATCGCTGCCGGCATCTACTACCTGACCCCGCCGCTGACCGCGCTGGTGCGGCCGGGCGAACCGACCGACATGCCAGAGGTGCTGAACCGGGCGCGGGAGATCGGGCTGAAGATCGGCCTGTTCCCGATCCACGAATACTGGGTGGACGTCGGCCGCCCGGACGACCTCGACGCGGCCGACCGGCTGCACAGCAGCGCCGCGCCGCCGGGCGACGCGAAGTGACCCGGCGCCTGTTCCGCGACGCGGGGCGGCTCGGCCTGCCGCCGCGCGGAATCGTCATGCTGCTGCTGTTCCAGCTCGGCGGCACGGCGATGGAGCTGGCCGGCCTCGCTGCCCTCGTGCCGGTCGTGCAGTACGTCCAGGCGGGCGGCGATGTCGCCGGGCTGGTGGCGCAGCAGCGGCTGTGGGCCATCCTAGCCGAGGCAAGCGCGGTCACCGGCATCCCGCTGTCGCTGGAAACCCTGCTGGGTGCGAGCATGGTGGCACTGCTGCTGCGCCAGGGCTTTGTCTTCCTCCGCCTGCGCCACCAGGTGCGGATCCGCGAGGGCCTGCTGGCGCAGAACCGGGCGCGCGGCTTCGCCGCCTATGTCCGCGCCGACGCCGCCTATCACGACGCCCAGAGCCCCGGCCGGGTGGTGAACGACCTGACGACCGAGCTGGACCGCGCGGTCCAGTACCTGTTCAGCGGCGTGATGCTGACCGGGCTTGCGGTGATCTTCGCCGCCTATCTTGCCGTGATGCTGGCGGTGGCCGCGGCGCTGACCGCGGTGGCGATGGTCGTCTTCGGCGTCGCGGCGGTGGCGATGCGCGGCCAGCTCAAGAAGACCGTGGTGGTGAGCCGCGAGATCGTCGAGGCGAACCGCAACACCTCCGCCTTCCTCGTCGAGCGGCTGAAGCTCGCCCGCCTGATCCGGCTCGCCGGCACCGAGGCGGTGGAGGCGCGCGAGATGGCCCGCCTCACCGACCGGCAGCGCAGCCGGATGGTGCGGATCTTCAACCTGCTCGCGAACCTGGAGATCATCGTCGAGCCGATCGTGGTCGGCGCGGCGCTGCTGGTGTTCTACGTCAGCGTCTCCGTGTTCGCGATGCCGCTGGAATATGTCGGGCTGTTCCTGCTGCTGGTGATGCGGCTGCTGCCCGTGCTGAAGGAGACCGCGCGCACCCGCCAGACCATGCGCGGCACCGAGGCCTCGTTCCGTCACGTCGCCGAGCGGCTGGAGGAGATGGAGGCGGCGCGGGAAGTGCCGGGCGGCACCCGCCCGTTCCCCGGCCTTGCCGAAGGCCTGCGCTTCGAGGGGGTGAGCTTCGCCTACCCGTCGCGCCCCGACCATCCGGTGCTCGACCGGGTCACGCTGACCGTGCCGGCCGGCGGCCTCACCGCCATCGTCGGGCCGTCCGGGGCCGGCAAGTCCACCCTGTTCGACCTGATCCCGCGGCTGCGGCGGCCGACCGCCGGCCGCATCCTGGCCGACGGCACCGACATCGCCGAATTCAACCTGGCGAGCCTGCGCCGCGGCATCGCCTATGCGCCGCAGTCGCCGCAGGTGTTCAACGTGCCGCTGATCGAGCACATCCGCTACGGCAAGCCGGACGCCACCGAGGAGGAGGTCCGGCGCGCAGCCGGGCTGGCGAATGCGGCCGGGTTCATCGAAGCGCTGCCGGAGGGCTATGCGACGCTCGCCGGCGAAGGCGGCGGCCGGCTTTCCGGCGGCCAGCGCCAGCGGCTCGACCTCGCCCGCGCGCTGGTCGCCCAGGCGCCGATCCTGCTGCTGGACGAGCCGACCAGCAACCTCGACGCGGACTCCGAGGCGCTGTTCCGCGACGCGCTTTTACGGATCCGCAACCATACCTCGATCACGGTGATCGTGATTGCGCACCGCCTGTCGACGGTGACCCTGGCCGACAAGATCGTGGTGATGGAAGGCGGCCGGGTCGTGGACGAGGGCCGGCACGAAGACCTGCTCGGCGCCGGCGGCTGGTACGCCGAGGCCTTCGTCAAGCAGGGCGGCGACCTGCAGGCGGCCGAGCGGCTGGCAGCGCAATAGCCTCGGATCGCAACGCCGGAACCATGATGCGCGACTTCACCTCGCCTCTCCCCAGCCTCGACGGCACGAACATCCTCGTCACCGGCGGCACCGGCTCGTTCGGCAACGCCTTCGTCCGCGCCGTGCTCGACCGCTACCGCCCGCGGCGGCTGGTCGTGTTCTCCCGCGACGAGCTGAAGCAGTACGAGATGGCGAACGCGCTGGGCGCGCAGACGGAGGGGCGCGGGCCGCTGCGCTTCTTCATCGGCGACGTGCGCGACCGCGGCCGGCTGGAGATGGCGCTGCGCGACATCGACATCGTCGTCCACGCCGCGGCGCTGAAGCACGTGCCGGCGGCGGAATACAACCCGTTCGAGTGCATCAACACCAACGTGCTGGGCGCGGAGAACGTGGTCCAGGCCGCGATCCGCGCCGGAGTGAAGAAGGTGGTGGCGCTCTCGACCGACAAGGCGGTCAACCCGATCAACCTCTACGGCGCGAGCAAGCTCGCCTCCGACAAGATCTTCGTCGCCGCCAACAACCTGTCGGGCAGCGGCGGTACCCGCTTCGCCGTCGTCCGCTACGGCAACGTGCTCGGCTCGCGCGGCAGCGTCGTCCCCTTCTTCCGCAAGCTGATCGCCGAGGGCGCGCCCAGCCTGCCGATCACCGACCCGCGGATGACCCGGTTCTGGATCACCCTCTCCCAGGGCGTGAACTTCGTGCTGTCGTCGCTGGAGATGATGGAGGGCGGCGAGATCTTCGTGCCGAAGATCCCGAGCATGCTGGTCACCGAGCTGGCCCGCGCCATGGCCCCGGACCTGCCGCAGCACGTCGTCGGCATCCGTCCGGGCGAGAAGCTGCACGAGGCGATGATCTCCGCCGACGACGCGCGGGTGACGGTGGACCGCGGCGACCGCTACGTGATCCTGCCCACCTTCTCGCAGTGGCGGGGCGACAGCATGGTGCGGCCGGACGACCGGCCCGTGCCCGACGGCTTCATCTATGCCAGCGACAGCAACGACGAATGGCTGGACGCCGACCGGCTGTCCGCCATGCTGGCCGAGCTGGGCCCGACCCATTAGCCGCTTCCTTCCCTACGGCCGCCAGGCGATCGACGAGGACGACGTCCGCGCCGTCGCCGACGTGCTGCGCAGCGACTGGCTGACCACCGGGCCGGCGGTCGAGCGGTTCGAGACCGCCTTCGCCGCCGCCGCCGGCGCGCGCCACGCGGTGAGCTGCGCCAACGGGACCGCCGCGCTGCACCTCGCCGCGCTGGCGCTGGGGCTGGGGCCGGGGGACATCGCGATCGTGCCCGCGGTCACCTTCCTCGCCACCGCCAACGCGCCGCGGCTCGCCGGCGCCGAGATCGTCTTTGCCGACGTGGACCCGCGGACAGGGCTGATGACCCCGGCGACGCTGCAGGCGGCGTGGGACGGGCTGGACGCGGACCGGCGCCGGGCGGTGCGGGCGGTGTTCCCGGTGCATCTCAACGGCCAGTGCTGCGACATGGCCGCGATCGAGGGGTGGGCGGCGGAGCGCGGGATCGCCGTGGTGGAGGACGCCTGCCACGCGGTCGGCGGCCGCTACGCCGACGGCGGCGCGGTCGGCAGCCGCGGCGGGATGGCGGCCTTCTCCTTCCACCCGGTCAAGACCATCGCCTGCGGCGAGGGCGGCATGGTCACCACGCCCGACGACGCGCTGGCCGCCCGGCTGCGCCTGCTGCGCAGCCACGGCATGGTGCGCGACCCCGCGCAGTTCACCGAGACGGCGCAGGCAACCGCCGCCGACGGCAGCGCCAATCCCTGGTACTACGAGATGCACGAGCCGGGGCTGAACTACCGGCTGTCCGACATCCACGCCGCGCTCGGCGCGAGCCAGCTCGCGAAGCTGGAGCGGTTCGTCCGGCGGCGGGCGGCGCTGGTCGCGCGCTACGACGCCGCGCTCGCCCCGCTGGCGCCCGTGGTCGCGGCCATGCCGAAGGTTCCGGGCAGCCCGGCCTGGCATCTCTACGTCGCGCACATCGACTATGCGCGCGCCGGCCGCGACCGTGCGGCCGTGATGCGCGCGCTGACGGAGCGCGGCATCGGCACCCAGGTCCACTACCTGCCGCTGCACCGCCAGCCCTACTACCGCCGCCGCTACGGCGACCTGCGGCTGGACGGCGCCGACGCCTACTACCGCAGCGCGCTCTCGCTGCCCCTGTTCCCGGCGATGGACGACGCGGACGTGGACCGGGTGGCGGCGGCGCTCGAAGAGATCCTGTGCCGGCCACGCCCCTGACCGCCGTCCGCCCCGCGCCGTCGGGGCGCGCCGACCTCC
>CALKHQ010000022.1 GCA_937988735.1 uncultured Alphaproteobacteria bacterium | reverse complement strand
GTCTTGTGCCGGGCCTCTCCCGTCGGGTGCGCACTTCCCGAAAGGACGGCCGGGTCAGGCCCGGCCATGGCGACCACTTCATGGGAAGACGGGAGCGTGAGAGGCCGCGGCCGCTACAGGTCCACGGGCTGGCCGCAGGCGGCGGACTGTTCGATGGCGGCGAGGATGCGGGTGGCGATGAGGCCGTCCTCGACGCTGGCGAGCGGCGGGGCGTCGTGGAGGACCATGTCGACGAAGCGCGCGATCGCCTCGAGCACGAAGCCGCCGATGCGGCCGTGGCCTGTGGGGGTGACGCCGATGATGTCGCCATAGCGCAGGCCCGCGGCGCCCATCTTCGTCACCGCGCCGTTGTGCGACGGGTTGGCCGAGATCTGGCCCTTGTCGCCGACCAGGTCCACGCGGAAGTCGAAGACCATGGGGTTCAGCTCGGAAAGGATCCAGCTGTTCTCCATCGTCACCACCGTGCCGCCGGCGAATTCCAGCGTGGACAGGTGGACGTCGTGGGTGCCGACGCCGCGGCTCTCGAGGACCCCCTTGCGGGCGACGGCGTAGACCCGCTTCACCTCGTCGCCGAGGATGTAGCGCAGCACGTCCACGAGGTGGCTGCCGAGGAACCACAGCGCCGACGACCGCGCCGCCCAGCTCAGCATCGACAGCGGCACGAAGGTGGTGTTGCTGAGCTTGGCGAAGCCGTGGACCGGGCGGCCGATCTCGCCGGCGGCCACGGCGTCATGGAGCGCCACCAGCGCCGGGTTGGCACGGTTGTGGAAGTCCACCATCAGCTTCGCCGGCGATGCCTTCGCCGCGGCCGCGATCTGCTCCGCCTCCTCCAGCGTGGTCGCCAGCGGCTTCTCGCTCAGCACGTGCTTTCCGGCGGCGAGCGCGGCGAGGATGATCGGGGTGTGGGTGAAGTCGGGCGTCGCCACCGAGACCGCATCCACCCGCGGGTCGTCGATCAGCGCCCGGTAGTCGGTGTGGACGCTGGCGCCGGGAGCCTGCGCAGCCATGGCGCGGGCCCGGCCCTCGTCCTGGTCGCAGACCGCGACCAGCTCGGTTTGGGGGAGCGTGGTGAAGACGCGGGCGTGGTTGCTGCCCCAGAGGCCGGCGCCGATCACGCCCATGCGAAGCTTGTCCATCTCAGGTCCCTCGGTGAGTTTCAGCCCTTGACCGACCCGAAGGTCAGGCCGCGGACCACGTAGCGGTCGAAGACGAGGAAGATCACCATCGGCGGGATCATCGCGATCACGGCCGCGGCGGCGATGTAGTTCCAGGTGACGCCGGCGGTGGCGAAATAGCCGAGCGTGCCGACCGGCAGCGTCGCGGTGCTGCGCGAGCTCAGCACCAGCGGGAAGGCGGTGTTGTTCCAGGCGAAGACGAAGGCGAACATCGAGGTGACGATGATGCCCGGGCGGACGATCGGCAGCGTCACGCGCAGCATCACCTGGTGCCAGCGGGCGCCGTCGATGCGGGCCGCCTCCTCCAGCTCCACCGGCACCTCGTCGATGAAGCTCTTCATCAGCCACACCGAGAACGGGATGGTGAGCGTCTGCATCACCAGCACCATCATCAGGTAGCTGCCGGCGAGCCCGATCTGGGTGGCGAGCACGAAATAGGGGATGAGGAAGGCCACCGGCGGCGCCATCAGCAGCCCCAGGTACCACAGCATGATGTGCTTCTTGGCCCGGATCGGGAACCGCGACAGCGCATAGGCCGCCGGCACCGAGAACGGCAGGTTGAGCAGCACCGTGCACAGGGCGACGACGAGGCTGTTCACTGCCTGCGGTGCGTTCACGCCGGGGTTGACCAGCGTGTGGCGGAAGGCGGCGAGCGTAGGCTCGAAGAACAGCACCGGCGGCATGGCGAAGGCCGTGTCCGGCGGCCGGATCGCCAGCAGCACGAACCAGAAGATCGGGCCGATGAAGAAGGCGAGCGCGAGCAGCGCGCAGCCGTAGAGCAGGGCCCGGGTCAGGGCGGTGTTCTCGCCGACCATCTACAGCTCCCGCCCCTTGAAGGCGATGTAGAAGAAGATGCCGATGAAGATGTTGACCAGGATGACGATGATCCAGGTCATGGCGCTGGCCATGCCGATGTTGTACTGGACCATTCCCAGCTCGTAGAGCGAGTAGCCGAGCGTGCGCGTGGCGGTGCCCGGCCCGCCCCTGGTCAGCACCAGCACCAGGTCGAAGGTGTTGAACAGCTGCATGAAGCGCAGCATGACCACGATCAGCGCCGTCTGCCGGATCAGCGGCAGCTTGATCCGCCACACCATGGTCCAGCGCGAGGCGCCGTCCAGCCGCGCCGCTTCCAGCACCTCCTGGGGCACCGACAGCAGCCCGGCGTAGAGGATGATGGCGACGAAGGGCGTCCACTGCCAGACGTCGGCGAACAGCACGCTGATGAGGGCGGTGTTGGCGCTGCCCAGCAGCCCCTCCGCCGGCGGCGGCAGGCCGATCGTGTGCAGGATGAACACCGCGAGCCCGCCGCTGGGGTCGTACATGTAGCGGTAGAGGAAGCCGACCACGATCGGCGCAATCGTCGTCGGCAGGATGAGGAGCGCCCGCGCCGCCGACATGCCGGGCAGCGCGCTCGACAGCACCAGCGCGATGGCGAAGCCGAGGGCGAACTCGACCGCCGTGCCCGCGACCGTGAGCATCACGGTGTTGAGGAGAGCCCGCAGGAAATCCGGGCTGTCCAGGATCATCGCGTAGTTGTCGAAGCCGACGCCCATCATCGGCTCCGGGCTCACCGCCAGGTTCCAGAAGCGGAAGCTGTTGGTGAGCGCGAAGGCGAGCGGATAGGCGATCAGCGTGCCCAGCAGCAGCACGGACGGCAGGAGCAGCGCGTAAGGGAGCACCCCCACGCGGGCCCGCGCCGGCTTCACCCGGCGGGCCGCTGCGGCGACGGCGATGTCAGACGGCATCGGACCTGGACTGGTGGCTTGCGGATCCGGGCGGCGGGCATGCGCTTGCCCGCCGCCCGATGAGGTGTCTCCGCACGGGCGGAGAGCCCGCGCCTAGCCGGCGATCGACGCGATCGTCGCCTCGGCGTTGGCGAAGGTGTCGTCGTAGCTCTCCAGCTGGTAGGGCAGCATGAAGTTGCCCTGCAGGATGTTGGTGAACAGCAGCCTGGTGTCCGCCAGCGTCGCCGCCGCGTCCGCATCGTCGGACAGCGCGCGGTTGAGCTGGAGACCGAGCACGCCTTCCAGCGCCGCGTAGCTGGGCATCGGCGGCCGGGTGACCTTGCCGTTCCCCTGGCTCATCAGGTCGAACTGCACATCGAGGAACGGATAGATCGCCTTCACCTCCTCGTCCGCGTAGAGCGACTTCCGGGCGAAGTCGGAGAACTGGTAGTTGTAGTTCGGCACCAGCGCCATCTTCTTCTGGGTGGCGGCGGAGGTTGCCCAGCGGACGAACCGGTAGCCGGCCTCCTGGTTGGCCGAGCTCGACGGGATGCCGAGGCTCCAGCCGCCGATGCTGATGGTCTGCGGGACGCCCGGCGCCTTCGGCAGGGCGGCCACCCGGTAGCTGTCGATGATCTCCGACGGCGTGCCGGTCATGTAGCCGTTGTTCTTGATCAGGTAGAAGTACGGCGTCCACCACCAGAACATGCCGACGTCGCCCTGGGAGTAGCGGGTGCCGGCGTCGAACCAGGTGTAGTTGATCGCCTCGGGCGGGGAGAGCTTGTACAGCGCCTTGTAGGTCTCGAGCGCCTGCACCCACTCGGGGCTGTCGATCTGCGGCTCGAAGTCCCACGGCGCCTCGGGGAACTGCTTGAACCAGCGGGCGCCCAGGCTGCCGGAAAGCTGGGTGAACATGTGGACGACCGGCGCCGGCTGCGCGCCGCAGACGACGGTCGGGAACAGCGGCCGGCCGCCGGAGGCCTCCTTGCCGGAGAGCGCGTTCAGCACCTCCATGTAGGCCTCCCAGGTCCAGCTCTCGTCGGTCGCGGTCGGCGGAGCGGAGATGCCGAACTGGTCGAACAGGTCGGCCCGGTACATGACGCCCTGCGCATAGGCCGCGATCGGCAGCGTCACCAGCTGGCCGCGCCACAGGTTCTGGGAATAGAGGACCTGCGGGATGAAGTCGTTGATGTCGAGCTCGCTGTCGCCGCGGGCGAACTTGTCGACGGGCGTGATCCAGCCGTTGTCGGTGTACTGACCGGACCACATCTGGTCGACGGTGATGACGTCGGCGTCGGAGGTCTGGGCGACGAAGGACGAGACGAGGCGGGCCTGCAGCGCGTCATAGCCGAGGCTCTCCAGCTCGACGGCGATCCCGGTCTCGGCCTCGAAGTCCGACACCACCTCCTTCAGGGCGAAGAAGAACGGATCCTCGACCACCAGCACCCGCACCGAGCTGGCCTGGGCGCGGGCGCTCCGGCTGAACACGTAGGGCGCGGCGGCAGAGGCAATGGCGGCGCCGGTGCCCGTCTTCAGCAGGGTCCGTCGGCTGATGGATGAACGCTGGTCTGGACGCATCGAATCTCCCCCTGGCTTGGCCGGCGCGGCCGGTGGCGGCACCGTTCCGTTCGCGCACGCCACAAGGCCTTGGAGCGGCGCCGCGGGGATGACCGGGCTGGGCTCGCGGGGAAGCAACCGCCCGTCTGTGATCCTCGCTCGCACGCTCCGGCCTCGTCGTGCTATGTTCGAGGCTCGCACATACCATGGGGGCTGTCAATTCGCCGCAGCATCGGCTAGCAGTCGGAGCCGGGGACTGCGGTGACAGGGCCGGAAATGCGTGACGAACGCGAGGCGCCGGCCGAGCCGGCGCGAGAACAGGCGCGGCCACGCCTCATCGGGCGCGGACCGGCGGCGCGCGCTCGGCCGCTGCTGTCGCCGACCGCGATCGGCCCGGTGAACCGCGGCCGCGTGCTGCAGGCGCTGTTCGACCTGGGCCCGACCAGCCGGGCCGAACTCGCCCGCTACGCCGGCGTCAACCGCACCACCATCTCCGGCATCGTCCAGCCGCTGCTCGACCAGGGGGTGCTGGTGGAGGGCGCGCCGCTGCCGGCGGCGGTAACCGGCGGCAAGCCGGCGCGTCCGCTCTGGTTCTCGCCCGATGCGGCCCCGATCTGCGCCGCGATGCTGATGCCGCACATGGCGCATACGGCGCTGGTGTCGCTGACCGGCGAGATCTTTGCCGAAAACGTCTGCCGCTTCGACCCCGATCCGGCCTCGGCCGGGCCGCTGATCGACGGGCTCGCGGACTGCCTCGCGCGGACGCTGGCCGCCGCCGGGCGGCCGCCGCTCGGCATCGGCGTCGCCGTCGGCGGCATGGTGGACACCGACAGCAACACCATCGTCGCCGTCAACCTGGCACCCGTGCTGGCCCGCTATCCGCTGGGGCAGGAGCTTGGCCGGCGGTTCCGGCTGCCGGTGTCGATCGACCATCACCCGCGGGCAATGCTGCTCGGCGAACGCTGGTTCGGCATCGGGCGGGGGCTGCGCACCTTCGCCGCGATCTACACCGGCGAGGTGCTGGGCTGCGCGCTCTACCTCGACGGCCATCTCTACCGCGGCCCGGGCGGCGGCGGCGGCGAGCTGGGGCACACCTTCGTCCAGCTCGACGGCGAGCTCTGCCGCTGCGGCCGCCGCGGCTGCTGGGAGACGATCGCGACCCTCGGCTGGCTGCGGCGCGAGGCGCGCGCCGCCGGCCTGCCGCAGCCGGACGCGGTCACCTCCAGCCGTCTCGCGGAGCTTGCCGTAGCGGGCGACACCGCGGCCGCACGGCTCATGGACCGCTATGCCCGCAACGTCGCGGTGGGCATCGCCAACCTGCACCAGACCATGTCGCCGGAGGTCTATGTCCTCTACGGCGATGTGGTCGG
Source organism: uncultured Alphaproteobacteria bacterium (assembly GCA_937988735.1). Classification (GTDB taxonomy): domain Bacteria; phylum Pseudomonadota; class Alphaproteobacteria; order CALKHQ01; family CALKHQ01; genus CALKHQ01. The sequence goes on along the minus strand of CALKHQ010000022.1, from coordinate 5,002 downwards.
CGGCGGCACGGCCATGCGCGACGCCATCGCCCGCCACGTGCGCGAGCTCGTGCCGCCCCGCCCCGGCCGCGAGCTCACCTTCGCGCTGGGCGACATCGAGGACCGCGCCACCCTCCGCGGGGCCGCCGGCCTGGTGCTGTCGGAGAACCTGCAGTTCGCGCTCTAGGGAGCTTCAAACACCGCCTGGCGCGGCCTTCTGCCGCTACTCCCGCTCGAACGGGACGCCATCGTGCGGGGGCGCGTCGTGAAGGCGGGCGCGGTTGTGGCCGGCGTACACGGCGGCGGCGATCGTGCCCGGCGCGGCGGCATCGCCGATCACGTGGAGCGTCTTCCACGGCGCGTCGGGCATTGCTCGCAGGGCCTGGTAGAGGCCGTCGCGCGGAATGCGGCTCGTCACCAGCACCAGTGCGTCGGTCTCGAGTTCGGCGCGCGCGCCGGTATAGACGCAGGCGTGCTCCGTCGTACGGCCCAGCCGAACCGGCACCCGGTTGGTCAGCAGCGCGATGCCCCGCTCGAGCAGCCCTCGCTGGATCCAGCGCTGCTCAAGGGTATGGACCGTCCACGAGGAGACGACCGGGTCGGTGGTCATCAGCGTGACCCGAAGCCCCGCCGCCGCGAGCCGTTCGGCCACCACGCCGCCCATGTAGTAGTGGTCGTCGTCGTAGACGAGGGCGCGGCCGCCCTCGGGCAGGCGGCCGTCCATCACGTCGTCGGGGGTGAACAGCGGCACCCCCGCCTCGATCGGGACGCCGGTGCGCAGCGTCCGTCCGATGCCGTCGCGCCGCCACTCCGCGCCGGTGGCGATGACGATGTGCGGAAAGCCGAAGCCGAGCACGTCGTCGGGGGTGAGCGCGCTCGCCCGGTAGATCTCGACGTTCGGCATCACCCGGAGCTGGCCGATCCGCCAGTCGGCGACCCGGCCGTAGCTGGCGAGCCCCGGCAGCAGCGCCTCGCGCTTCGAGCGGCCGCCGAGCATCTCGGTCGCCTCCGCCAGCACCACCGGATAGCCGCGCTGGCCCAGCGCCCGGGCGCATTCCAGCCCCGCCGGGCCGGCGCCGACCACCAGCACCGGGTCGTCGCTCGCGGCTGGCGCGATCCGCTCCGGATGCCAGCCCTTGCGCCACTCCTCGGCCATGGTCGGGTTCTGGGTGCAGCGGATGGGGCTGATCGTCATGTCGCCGGAGACGCAGATGTTGCAGCCGATGCACTCGCGGATGTCCTCGATCCGGCCCTCCTCGATCTTCTTCGGCAGGAACGGGTCGGCGATCGAGGGGCGGGCGGCGCCGATGAAGTCGAGCACGCCCTTCTGCACCAGCGACACCATGCGGTCCGGCGAGGTGTAGCGGCCGACGCCGACCACCGGCTTCGAGGTCATCGCCTTGACGAAGCCGATGTACGGCTCCTGGTAGCCTTCCCCGGCGAAGCGCGCGGTCTGGCTGTCGTTCGACCAGTCGGAGACGTTGACGTCCCACAGGTCGGGCAGCTCGGCCAGGAGCCCGACCACGTCGCGCATCTCGCCGTCGGACCGGAGCCCGTCCGGCCCGCGCAGCTCGTCCACCGCGATCCGGAGCGCCACGGCGCAGGTATCGCCGACGGCCTCCTTCGTGTCCTCGAGGAGCTCGCGCAGGAACCGCACCCGGTTCTCCAGGCTGCCGCCATATTCGTCGGTGCGCTGGTTGTAGCGCGGCAGCAGGAAGTGCATCGCCAGCGAGAGGTCGTGGCCGGCATAGACATAGATGATGTCGTAGCCGGCCCGCTTCGCACGGACCGCAAAGTCGCGATGGCGGCGACGGGCGCTGCGGATGTCCTCGCGGTCCATTGCCCGCGCGGCGACCGGGTGGTGCTGCAGGCCCGGCCCGCCCGACGGGCCCAGCACGTGCTCGCGGGTATAGAGGTTGGAGCAGGCGAGGCCCTGGTGCACCGGCTCGATCGCCGCCAGCGCGCCGTGCGCGTGCACCGCCTCGACCATCGCCGCGTGGTAGGGGATGTCGCGGTCGTCCCACAGCCGGCCCTCGATGTAGGGGCTGATGTCGGAATGCCAGTCGACCTCGACCTCCTCGGTCGAGACGACCGCCCAGCCGCCCTCCGCCTTCACCCCGCGCATCGCCGCCATCGCCTTCGGATAGCGGTGACCCATGCCGTTGCAGTGCGGGACCTGGAAGAAGCGGTTGCGCGCGGTCACCGGGCCGATCGGCACCGGCTCGAACAGGATGTCGTAGCGCGGGTCGCGCTGGGGAACGGAGGTGGTCATCGTGGCGGCGGTCCCGGTCCGTCTGCGGTGAAGCTGCTATAGGCGATTGTCCGCGCCGCCGCCACGCGCAGCCGCCGTCAGCAATCGCGGCACATTTCGCGCGATGCCATGTTGCCACTGAAACAACAACAGCTTCTGGGGTAATGCTCTCATAGGTAGTCTAGGGGCAATGGGACCGGATTCTCGGTGACCTGGGTCGCAATCAAGGGGGTGACAGCGGTCGAGGCCTGCGGGGCCATGGGCTTGGGCGGACGGGACAGTACGCCGACCATCCCTTCGACATGGAGCTGGCGGGCGCGGAGCTGCCGAACGGCATGCACCTGGTGTTCGCGAATGGCCGGGGCCCCCCCTCAGCAACCTGAACGAGGACCATGCGGCCAGGCCCGCGCTGCCGAACGAGGCCATGCACTTCATGGGCTACGACACCGCGATGATGACGACGATGGGCTGCGTGGCCGATGGCCGGGCCCGTTGGCGCATCCGGCTCTACGAGTCGGGCGAGCCGTTCGAGCTGGAGGGCGAGATCCCTGCGGAGTTCCACCGGCTGTACGCCAAGGCGAAGGACGAGCAGGACGGGGACGGCGGCAAGGTGGACCATCTGTACGAGGTTACCGCCGACCTGGCCTGGAACTGACGGGCTTCCGGCACGACCGCATCGTGGAGGACCTGCGCTTCGAGGCCCTGCGCGTGCGCCTGATGTCGCCCCATGCGCCGCGGATGACGTCGCCCTCCCGGGCTCGCCCCACGGCCGGGACTCCGGCAGGCGCAGACCGTGGTGGAAGTTCTGGCAGGGGGCTATGCCTCCTCCGCCCGGTGACAGGCGACGGTGACGCCGGGCGGGAAGGCGCGCGGGGCAGGGTCCTCGACCACGCATCGCGCGATGGCGAGCGGGCAGCGCGGGTGGAAGCGGCAGCCGGGCGGGATTGCGAACGGGCTCGGCGGCTCGCCGGTCAGGCGCGGCGGCGGCGTGGCGGTGCGCCAGCTCCCGACGCCGGAGGGGACGGCGGCCGCCAGGGCGCGGGTGTAGGGGTGCCGCGGGCGCGACCACACCGCCTCGCTGGGGCCGCTCTCGACAATCCGGCCGAGATACATCACCGCCACCCGGTCGGCGACCGCGCGCACCACCGCCAGGTCGTGGGTCACGAACAGGATCCCGATCCCGAGGGAGCGGCAGAGGTCGAGCAGCAGGTTCAGCACCTGCGCCCGCACCGAAACGTCCAGCGAGGCCACCGGCTCGTCGCAGACGAGGATTTCGGGTTGCGGCGCCAGGGCCCGCGCGAGCGCCGCCCGCTGGAGCTGGCCGCCGGAGAGCATGTGCGGGCGGCGATCCGCCAGGGCCGGGTCCAGCCCGATCTGGGCCATCAGGCGCTGCGCCTCGGCCATCGCTGCGCGCGCATCGAGCCCCCGGAGCCGCAGCGGCAGCGCGATCGCGCTCCCCACTGATCGCCGCGGGTTGAACGAGCCGAGCGGCTCCTGAAACACGTACTGGAGCCGGCGCCGCAGCTCGGGACCGACGCGGCCCACTGCATCCTGCACCGGCCGGCCCTCGAGGAGCACGCTGCCGGCGTCGGGACGGTCGAGGCCGACGGCGATGCGGGCGAGCGTGGTCTTGCCGCAGCCGGACTCGCCCACCAGCCCCAGCACCTCGCCGCGGGCGAGCGCGAGATCGACGCCGTCCACCGCGCGGGCCCGGCCGCCGGCGGTGACGAAGCTGCGGCGGATGCCGGTGAGGACAAGCGCCGTCATGGCGCGCTCTCGCCGGCCCGCCAGCAGGCGACCGTGCCGTCCGCATGGCCTTCCAGGGGCGGCGCTTCCGATCGGCAGCGGGCGACGGCAAGCGGGCAGCGGGTGGCGAAGGCGCATCCGCTGCCGCCGGCGGCCGGCGTCGAACCGGGAAGCCCCGGCAGGCGGCGGTCGCGATTCGCTGCTGCCCGGAACGGCAGCGCTGCCTGCGTCAGCGCGCGGGTGTAGGGATGGGCCGGGGTGACGACCAGGCTGGCGGCCGGGCGCTGTTCGACGATGCGGCCGGCATAGAGGACCGCGATGCGGTCGGCGACGGCGGCGGCGACCGAGAGGTCGTGGGTCACCAGCAGCAGGGCCAGCCGTTCCTCCTCGACCAGCCCGACCAGCAGGTCGAAGATCTGTGCCTGCACGGTGGCATCCAGCGCCGTGGTCGGCTCGTCGGCCAGCAGCACCGCCGGCCGGGCCGCGAGCGCCATCGCGATCGCGACCCGCTGCTTCATCCCACCGGAGAGCTGGTGCGGGAAGGCGCGGGCGCGGCGGGCCGGGTCGCCGATGCCGACGCGGGCCAGCAGCGCCTCGCTCTCCCGCCGGGCCGCGCGCCCGCGCAGGCCCTGGTGCACCGTCACCACCTCGTCGAGCTGGCTGCCGGCGGTGAGCACCGGGTTCAGGCTGCCGGCCGGGTCCTGGAACACCATGCCGATGCCGCGTCCGCGCAGGGCCGCCCGCGCGCGCGCCGGCAGGTCGTGCAGCGGGCGCCCCTCCAGCCAGATGCGGCCGGAGATCCGGGCGGTTGGCGGCAGCAGCCCGGCGAGCGCAAGCAGGGTGACGCTCTTCCCCGACCCGCTCTCGCCGATCAGCGCCTGGATTTCGCCGCGGGCGACGGCGAGCGAGATGCCGTCCACCGCCAGCACGTCGCCTGTGCAGCCGGCGCCGGGGAAGCGCACCGCCAGGTCCTCGACGGCGAGCGCCGCGTCCATCGTCAGCGATCGCGGCGCGGGGCGAGGCGGG
>CALKHQ010000021.1 GCA_937988735.1 uncultured Alphaproteobacteria bacterium | reverse complement strand
CGCACCCCCGTCACCCCTTCACCCCGCTGATGGTCATCTGCATCAGGTAGCGCTGCGCGGCGGCGTAGAGGAGCAGGCTCGGCACCAGGTAGAAGACGCCGACCGCCGAGACCACGCCGTAATCCACGCCCATCACGTCGTCGCGGACGAAGAACATGTACAGGCTCATCGTCCAGTTGGCGTTGGAGATGAGGAAGGTGAAGACGAAGATGTACTCCTCCCACCCGCGGATGAAGGAGAACACCGAGACCGCGATGATGCCGTTGGTCACCTGCGGCAGCACCACCTGGACGAACGCCTGCCGCCGCGAGGCGCCGTCGGTGAGCGCGCTCATCTCGATGTCCCACGGGACCGCGTCGAAGAAGCCCTTCATGATGAAGACGGCGAACGGCAGCTCGAAGCCGACCAGCACCAGGATGACGCCCAGCAGCGTGTCCAGCAGCCCGATGTAGTAGAGCATCAGGAACAGGGGCACGATCAGCGTCAGCACCGGGAAGGCGTGCAGCACCAGCAGCGCCCGCAGCATCCCGGCCCGGCCGGGGAACTGGAACCGCGACAGGTAGTAGCCGGCGAGGCTCGCCACCGTGACCACGATGACGGTCTGGGAGCCCGCCAGCAGCAGCGAGTTGAGGAAGGCCTTCCAGACGTTGGGGAACTGGACCGCGCCGCTCACCTCGCCGACGCGGGAGCGGACGACGGAGGCGAAGTCCGGCTCGACCAGGAAGATGAAGTTGCGCAGGTGAAGGTCGGGCCCGACCACGATCGCGAACACGGCGATGCCGATCGCGGCGACGCCGAGGATGCCGATCCACATCTGCCGCCGGGTGACGGCGACGACGGCGGCCACCCAGCAGCCGATCACCGTCGGCACCAGGATCAGGACCGAGCGCCACAGCACGTGGGTCTCCGCGACCCCGGTCCGGGCGGAGAAGGCGATGGTGACCAGCCAGATGTACGGCAGGATGATCGGCACCGAGACCGCGATCAGGAAGGCGTAGAGCGTCGTCGTCCTGGCGCGGTTCCTGACGCGCGCGCGGCGGGCGAGGGCGTCCCAGTCGACCGCGGTCATTTCAGTGCACCTCGATCCGCGGGCTCTGCAGCAGCTTCTTCATGTCGAAGAACCGCCAGCCGAGCAGCGCGAGCACGATGCCGATGACGATCAGGAACAGCGCGAGCGCCGCGCCGTAGCCGTACTGCCCGCCCTCGAAGGCGCGCCGGTAGATGTACAGCGCATAGACCGTGGTGTCGTAGAACGGCCCGCCTTCGGTCAGCAGCAGGATGTACTCGAAGCTCACCAGCAGCGAGAGCGCCTGGTAGATGGTGATGAAGCTGATCGGCCAGCGCAGCGCCGGCAGCGTGATGTGGCGGGCGATGGAGAGCGAGCCGGCGCCGTCCACGCGGGCGGCGTGGAACAGGTGCACCGGGATGCCCTTGATGGCGGAGGTGAAGATGATCATCCCCAGCGAGGCGCCGATGAAGCCGTTGGAGATGATGATCAGCATCACCGGGGCGCTGGTCTTCAGGTCCAGCGGCGCGTCGACCACGCCCACGGTCAGCAGGATCTGGTTGAGCAGCCCCGTTGGCGACGGATCGACCACCCACAGCCACAGCAGGATGTAGAGCACCGACGGGCTCATCCGCGGCAGCAGCCACACGCCGCGGAAGAAGCCGCTGGAGACCGGGTTGAGCGGCGCCGTGACCAGCGCGAGCAGCAGCCCGAAGCCGACGTTGAACAGGGCAAGCGTGCCGAACACGTAGATCGCGGTCAGCGCGACCACCTGCGTCAGCCGGGTATCGCCGGCGAAGATGCGCTCGTAGTTCGCGGTCGAGACTTCGGTGATCCGCAGTGCGCGGCCGAGGTCGGTGAAGGAGACCGCGATGTCGATCAGCACCGGGACGATGAAGAAGATCACCATCAGCACGATCGCCGGGCCGAGGAAGATGATGAAGTTCGCCCGACGGCGCCGCGCGGCCTTCCGCGCGAGGCCGCGGGCAATCAGCGCCTCCTCGGCGAGGGCGGTCATGACATTGCCCCTGGCCGCGGGCGGAGCCGGCCGGGTCGGCTCCGGCTGTGGGGCGTCGGCCCCGCGAGCGCGGTGATGCCCGGCACCGGGCCGGACATCACTCCGGCGGGACGAAGGCTGGCGTGTCCCACTGCGGCCCGCTACCGGACGATCACGTTCTCCAGCGTGCCGGTAGCCTCGTCGATCACGAACTCGGCCGCCTCGACAGCGGACAGCCGCCCCGATTCGACGCCCTGGATGCCGGTGTAGATGATCCGGTTCAGGTCGCCGAACTGCGGGTTGTTCGGCAGGTACTTCGCGATCTCCAGCAGCTCCGTGGCGCGGGCCAGCGGCCAGGCCTCCTGGTAGCGCGGGTCGTCGAGCTGCTCCTGCCGGATGCCGATGTGGGTGGTGGTCACCGCGTGGTCGGTGTTGAGGTCGGCGGCCGACGCGTGGCCGAGCAGCCGCACGGCGAGGTCCGGATGCTCCACGTCTGCCGAGATCGCATAGACGACCGGATGGGTCAGCGTGGACGGCTTGCCGCCCTGCTCGGCCGCGGGGGCGGCGATCCAGCCCCAGTCGGCGAAGAAGGCTTCCTCGTCTTCCGGCAGGCCGTAGGTGGGGAAGGCGCGGCTGCCGAGGTCCCAGATGCCGTACATCCAGAAGGCGGCGTTGTTGTTGGCATAGAACTCGGCGCGGATCGCGTCCCACTCCATCGACGTGTTGTTGGCGGGGATCACGCCTGCCTGGACCGCGCGCTCGAACCAGCCGAACGCAGCCTCCAGCGCCGCCTGGTCCAGCAGCAGGTCGCCGCTCTCCGGATCGACGAAGTCGTTGCCGTAGGTCTGGAACACCATCAGGTAGTCGGGCCCGATCGACGGCCGGTGCAGCACGCCGTACTGAGCGTCGGTGTTGTCGATCACGGTCTTCGCGATGTCGATGACGTCATCCATCGTCAGCTCGCCGGCCATGGTCCGTTCCGGCATCGACTGGATGAACTCCTCGTCGTAGCCCGCCTGGCGCAGGAGCTGCTTGTTGTAGAAGAACATGCGGGCTTCGGCGTCCTGCGGGATGGCGTAGATTCCGCCCTGGCACCTGGTCGAATCCCACAGCGACGGGAAGATGGTGCCGAAGTGCTCCGGATACTGCGCGATGTAGTCGTCGAGCTGGAGCAGGAAGCCGTCCTGCTGGAAGGTGCAGATCCACTCGTGGGCCTGGATGAACATGTCCGGCCCCTCGCCGATGCCGTAGACCCGCGCGAGCTGGAGCGCGTCCTCGTCGAAGCCCGGCGCCGGCGTCTCCTTGATCTCGACCGCGACCCTGAGATCGGAGCCCTCGGCCTCCAGCTCCGCATTCAGGCGGTCGGCCGCCTTCACCACGTTGCCCGGCCGCAGCGGCCCGGACGTGTCCTGCCGCGACCACAGCTCGTAGGTGATGGTCTCCTGCGCCAGCGCCGGCCCGGCCAGAACGGTCATTGCCGCCAGGGCGGCGGAGATGCGTGCGGTCATTCGATACCTCCCCAAATGCGTGGCGAAGGCCGCCACGGCGACTCGCGGCCGACCGGGACGAAGCGACCGCCTGTTGCAGTCGCTTGTCGGACCCGCCGAGGAGGCGGCAGCCCGTAGCCCCGGGACGGCTGCGGTTGCACTGTTGCCAGTGTCGTGAGCAGAAGCTTAAAGCGTGATCAGGGCGTGCGCCAGACCGAGATGCCCGTTGTGATGTTTTTGCAACGGCGAAGGGCGGCGGCGGATGGAACCGACGGGGCAGGCGCTGACGGATGCGGCGCTGCACGAACTGCGCGTGTACGGCCTCGGCTGCCCGGGCGCCCGCACCCGCAGCCCGTGGCCTGGCCGCAGCGGCTGGGTCACCGCCACCTTTGCGCCGGGCGTGGCGCCGCCGCTCGACCCGCTGAAGGACTGGATCGACGAGAGCTACCGGGCGGTGGCGCCGAAGTCTCTGGTGAAGCAGCTCGGCCGGCGCGACTGAGGCGCCTCAGGCGACGCCGAACAGGCGGCGGAGCTCGTCCGCGACGCCCGGGGCCGCCGCCAGCAGGGTGTTGCCGCGGTGGAGGCCGTCGCCGGCGAGGAAGTCGTTGTGCCAGCCGCCCGCCTGCTCGACCAGCACCAGCGCGGCGAGGCAGTCCCAGCTGTTGATGTGCGGCTCGTAGTAGCCGATCAGCCGGCCGGCAGCGACATAGGCGAGGCTGAGCGCGCCGGAGCCGTTGCGCTGGTACATGCCGCCGGCCTCGAGCAGCGCGGCCAGCGCGGACAGCGCCGCCCTCGGCGGCACGCGGGTGGAATAGCCGACCGCGACGCTGCCGGCGCCGAGATCGGTGGCGTCGCTGGCGCGGACCGGGATGCCGTTGACGGTCGCCGGCCTGCCGGCGCGGGCGGAGAAGGTCTCGCCGACGTTGGGATCCTCGACCACGCCGATCACCGGCCGCCCGGCATGGGCGACCGCCACCGACACGCACCAGACCGGGATGCCGGCGACGAAGCAGGCGGTGCCGTCGATCGGGTCCAGCACCCACAGCCACTCGCCGGCGTCGCCGCCGCCCTCGCCGAAGCCGCCTTCCTCGCCGAGGATGGCGTCGCCGGGGAAGGCGGCGGCGATGCGGGCGCGGATCAGCGCCTCGGTCTCGCGGTCGGCGTCGCTGACCTCGTCATGCCGGCCCTTGCGGCCGATGGTGAGCGCGCCGCGGTCGCGGAAGCGCCCGAGCGCATAGCGGCCGGCCTCGCGGGCGACCGCCTCCGCCAGCGCGTGGCGCTCGGCGAGACCGGGAAGGGTGGCTGGGTCCTGCATGATCCACCTCGATGACAATCCGGCAACCGGCCGGGAACGCGGCGGCGACTCGCCGGTTCACCGGGGGCGAGGAGAGGGCTCAAGAAGGAGACAGATCATGCGCCAGCTGGCAATGGTGGCATGGGCAGCGGCGACGGTCGCGCTCGGCGCGTGCGCGGGCGGCGTCCACCAGACCGCGGCGACCCAGCCGACGGTAAGCTACGCCTACACCGACGCCGACGATGTGGACGACATCGCTTCGACGGCGGCGGAATACTGCAGCGACACCTACGGCAAGGACGCGGTGCTGCTCAGCCGCGACGTGCAGGGTGACCGCTACGAGGCGACCTACGCCTGCCAGTAGGCCGGCGGGTCGTCTGGCGGGCCGGGCAGAGGCTTGCGCTCCGCCCGGCCGTGATCCCGCCTATTCGAAGACGCGCTGCGACGTCTCCTCGATCTGCTGCAGGGTGGATTCCAGCGCGCTGTCGGTCATCGTCGCGGCCTGGTCGACCAGCGCCTGGAACCAGTCTTCCTCCGGCTGCAGCTCCGACACGTCGGCACCGGCGACGATCGCGATGACGTCCTCCAGGTCGAGCCGCTCGTTGCTGCCCACCGGCAGCCGCTCCGGGTTGCCGGTGATGTAGGCGAGCGGGGTGCAGGCGGTGACGATCTGGGTGACGCCGCTCCAGCTCAGCAGCCCGGCGCTGGTGACCTTCACTTCCTGCGCCACATAGACCCGCTCCCCGTTCACCTCCTGGCGCAGGATGTTGCGGTCGATCACCGGGATGAAGGCGAGCTCCGCGTCGTTGATGTCCTCGAAGCGCTGGTTGGAGGTGTCGGCAAACTGGACGAAGAAGGCGACGTCGGCCTCGCCGGCGATCACCGCCTGGATCGCGGCATCCACGCTTTCCATGTAGGAAATGCTGCGCGCCCGGGCGAGGTCGGGGTCGATGGACTGCAGGAAGCGCAGCGTCATCGCAGCACCCGACGTTTCAGGGCCGGTGGCGATGCGCAGCCGGCGGGCAAATCCGCGCACCCCGCCCCAGTTCTCCAGGCGCGCGGCATTCTCCTCCGTCGCCACCGCGTAGAGGCATTCCACGCCGACATCGTTGCGGATGATGGTGATGTTCTCCGCAATCGACGGATCGGAGGCGGCGCGGAAGGCAAGCACATCGGACTGGGTGAAGCCGATTGCGGTCGGGTTGGCCAGCACGTGGTCGATGTTCTCGCCGCTGCCCGCGCTCGGCACCGCCTGGTAGTCGAGGAAGTTGTCGTTGAGCAGCTCCTCGAGCAGCGGTGCGAAGGAGGTGAAGTAGCTGCCGCGCTCGCCGCCCGTGTAGATCGGATTGGCGGCGAGCGCCGGCGCGGCGACGAACGCCGCGGCGGCACCCACGGCAAGCAGTGCTGGGCGCAGGTGCATGGATCTCCTCCCGTCTGCAGTCTGGGGGCGAACTCTGAATCGCCGCCGCGTGGATGACAAGGGCGCCATCATGCGGCCGGGTCCCTGCCGCAGTCCGGCGACAGCAGCCCTGCTACCAGCGATCCGTGGCAGGCGCGTGCCGGAGGGATGGCGTCACGGAGGCAATCGGCGGTCAGGCGGCGCCACCTCGAGACCCTCCGGCGCCCACCTCCGGCTCGCGTACCGGCTGCTTCAGCCGGCTGTGCCGGAGCTCGCCGGCGGACTCGAGCAGCGGATAGCCGATCGAGGTGACGTGGGAGACGATGCGCTTGAGCTCGCGCAGGATGTCGAGGTGGAGGGAAGCGGCCTCGAGGCTTGCCGCGTCCCCGCCGCGCAGGCGGTCGATCTGGCTCGCGCTGGCGTCGAGCTCCAGCACGCGCAGCGCGTCCTTGTCGGCGACCAGCCTGCGGGCGGAGTCGAGATCGTGGGAGACCAGGACGGTGATGGCGAGGGCGAACTGGTCCACCGCGCGCCGGTGCATCGCCACCAGCTCCTCCCACGCCTCGGGCGGGAAGGAAACCCCGATCCGCATCTTCTTCTGCGCCAGCGGCAGCAGGTTGCGGTCGATGATGTCGCCGACGTGCTCCAGGTGGGTGACGAAGGTCAGCAGCTCGACGCTGCGCCGGAACTCGGCCGGCGACATGGCGGTCTGGTCGATGCGGGCGAGGTAGAGCTTGATCGCCTCGTGCAGCCGGTCGATCGCGTCGTCCCGGTCCGAGATCACCCGCATCAGCGTCTCGTCGTCCTTCTCGAACACGGTGATCACGTCCACCAGCATCGACTCCGCGATGTCGGCCAGCCGCAGGGTCTCGCGGATGGCGCGGGCGATCGCGTCCGGCGGACTCGCGATTGCGTCGTCGTCGAGATAGCGGGGCTGGCCCGCGTCGTCCGGCGGTGGCGCCTCCGGGAGCAGCCGGTCCACCACCCGCGCCGCGAAACCCGTCACCGGCAGGCAGGCGACGGCCAGCGCAATATTGAACAGCGTGTGGAAGTTGGCGATCTGGCGCGCCGGGTCGCCGCCGAGCTCCGCCACCAGAGGCGTCACCGCCGGCAGCACGGTCAGCACCGCCAGCGCCCCCAGGGTGCGGAAGACGAGGTTGCCCAGCGGAATCCGCCTGGCGAGCCGGTCCTCCGACAGGCTGATCACCAGCGGCACGATGCCGGCGCCGATGTTTGCGCCCAGCACCAGTGCGAAGGCCAGCGGCGGATCGACGATGCCTGCGGCGGCGAAGCTCCCCACCAGGAGCACCATCGCCACGCTGGAATGGAACAGCCAGGACAGCAGGGCGGCGAACAGCACCGCCAGGATCGGGTCGCTGCCCAGCGGGGCGAGCAGCAGCGGCATGGTCTCCGACTCGCGCAGCACCTGCGAGGCATCGACCACCATGCGCAGCGCGATCAGCATCAGCCCGAGGCCGATGGACACGCGGCCGAGCTGTCGGATCGTGCTTCGCGGGCCGCTGGTAAAGGCGATGACGCCGACCAGGATCAGCACCGGCACGGCAGCCGACAGGTCGAAGGACAGCGCCTGCACCACCAGCGTGCTCCCGACGTCGGCGCCGAGCATGACCGCGAGCCCGGCGCCGGTCGCGATCAGCCCGCGCTGGGCGAAGGAGGCGGCGAGCAGCGCTGTGGCGGTCGAGCTCTGCAACAGGCCGGCGCTGGCGAGGCCGACCAGCGCGGCGACCACCCGGTTGCGGGTGGACCGCCCGATCGCGCGGCGCAGCCGGGCGCCGTAGGCGCGCAGGATGCCGGTGCGGACCATCCGCGCGCCCCACAGCAGCAGGGCGACGCCGCCGGCGATGTGCAGCAGGATCTCGTGACCGTTCACCGCACTCCCGCCTCGTGGTGCGGCCATCGGGCCGCGATGCAGGAACCGGCCAGTCTACTCCCGCGTGCGCTGTTGTCGAATCGTCAACCGGCCATCACGGTGACGGCGATCGCCTCATGATCGGAAATGGCCTTCCCGGCCGCGTCGACCGCGGGAATGACGGCCGGGTCAGAACAGGCAAGGCCCCTGCTGAAGAACCAGTCGATCTTGGCGAAAGGCGCCGTCGGCCGCCCATCGGGCAGCGTGCGCATCGTGGTGGCGTGGGCCAGGTTGCAGGCCTGCCAGTCCAGCCCGCGCGCGGCGGCGACGTCGAACATGGGCTCGTACCGGCTGGGGTCGGCCAGGCGCAGCGGGTCCTCGGCCAGCGCCGCGTCCAGCGCCTCCTTCCCCACCCTGCGGAAGCCGACGTCGAAGCTGTTGGTGTTGAAGTCGCCGCCGATCAGCCACGGCAGCCCGGGGGCGTAGGCCTCCAGGCCGTCCAGCAGTGCCCGCATCTGCGCTGCGCGGTCGGCGCGGTCGGTGTGGCTTTCGAAGTGGACCGCGGCGACGGCGATCCACCGGTTGCCCAGCGCCACCTCCGCCAGCGTTGCGATCCGGCCTCCGACCCGCTTCTGCCACGGATCGGCGGTGAACCAGCGGCCGGTCGCTTCCAGCCGCAGCACCGCAGGGCGGCGCATCGGCGCACGGGCGATGACGCCGTTGCCGTGAAGGCCGTTGTCGTTGCTCTGGCCGGCGTGCCAGCGCTGCTCGCGGTCGTCGCCGAGGCCGAGCTCGATGAACTCGACCGCATAGGCGTAGCCGGCGCCGAGATCCTCTGCGATTTCCGGCAGCGTGCGGTGCTGGCCGGAACGCGCCATGCCGTCGTCCATCTCGGTCATCAGCGCCACGTCGGCCCCGGCTTGGCGCAGCAGCGCCGCGGAAGGGCCGACATGCTTGCAGCGCTCGGCATTCCAGGAGACGACGCGCAGCCGCTCCGGCGCCGTCGCCGCCGGCGGCGGGCGGAACTCAACCTCGTGCAGGCAGCGCGCTTCGGCGTAGAGGCGGGGATGGGCGTCATCGGGCGCGGACCGCATCGCCTCGCGCTCGGCCGGCGATGGCAGCGTCAGCCGCTCGACCGTCCTTTCCACCAGTTGCGGCATCCCGGTCTCCCTGCTCATGGTCGGTCGTCCCCGCCGCGGGCGCAGTCGCTGCAGCTGCCGCGGATCTCGACGATGCGGTTCTCAGCACGGAAGCCGCGATCGCGGGCGAGGCGGTCGAGCCGGCGGGCGACCTCCTCGTCGGCGAACTCGTCCACCGCGCCGCAGCGCTCGCACAGCATGAACAGGATGGTCTCTCCGCCGTGGGCGGCCGGGACGGCGCAGGCGACGAAGGCGTTGAGGCTCTCGATGCGGTGGACGAGCCCCGCCTCCACCAGCTTGTCAAGCGCGCGGTAGACCTGCGGCGGCGCGCGCAGCCCTTCGCCCCGCAGCGCATCCAGGAGCGCATAGGCACTGAGCGGCGTGCCGGAAGTGACCAGCCGGTCGAGCACGAGCTGCTGGTTGCGGGTGAGCGGCTCGCCCGTCCGGGTCACGGCCGGGCCTCCTTCGCCGTCCGCAGCCGCGCGACCGCCGGCGGCAGCAGGCTCAGCAGGAACAGCACGAAGGCCGCAGTCACGATTGATGGCCCCGACGGAGTGTCGAACCCGAGCGAGGCGTAGAGGCCGCCGGTCACCGCCACCGCGCCGAGCCCGGTCGCGATCACCGCCATGGCCTCCGGCGTCGGCGCGAAGCGGCGGGCGGTCGCCGCCGGGATGATCAGCAGCGACGTGATCAGCAGGATGCCGACGATCTTCATCGCGATCGCGACCACGGCCGCGAGCAGGACCATGAACACGAGGTTGGCGTGGCCCGGCCGCATCTCCTCGGCCTCGGCGATGTCGGCGCTGACGGTCGCCGCCAGCAGCGGCCGCCAGATCGTCGCGAGCACCGCGAGGATGGCGAGGCCGCCGCCCCAGATCACGGCAAGGTCGCCGCGCGAGACCGCGAGGATGTCGCCGAAGAGATAGCCGGCCAGGTCCATCCGCACCCACACCATCAGGGCCACCAGCACCAGGCCCAGCGAGAGGGTCGAATGGGCGAGGATGCCGAGCAGCGCGTCGGTCGGCAGCGCCCGCTGCCGCTGCAGCGCCACCAGGGCCAGCGCGGTCACCGCGACCACGGCGAACACGCCCAGCATCTGGTCCATGTCGATCAGTACGCCCAGCGCGATGCCCAGCAGCGCGGAATGGGCCATGGTGTCGCCGAAATAGGCCATCCGGCGCCAGACGATGAAACAGCCCAGCGGCCCCGCGACCAGCGCCACCCCGATCCCGGCGATCAGCGCGCGCACGAAGAAGTCGTCAAGCATCGCGGCTCACCCGGCGCCGTCCCCTCATGCTCACGATTCCTCCGGCGGCGGCAGGTGGACGACCGAGCCGTCGGCGCGGTGGATGTGGTCGTGGTGGTGGCGGTAGACCGCCAGCGTGCCCGACGCGCGGACTCCGAACAGGCGGCGGTATTCGGGGCTCTCGGTCACCGCCTGCGGCGTTCCGTGGCAGCAGACATGGCCGTTGAGGCAGAGCACGGTGTCGGTGTGCGCCATCACGATGTGCAGGTCGTGGGAGATGAGCAGGATGCCGCAGCCCAGCTCGTCGCGCAGCCCCCGGATCAGCTCGTAGAGCGCGATCTCGCCGCTGAAGTCCACGTTCTGCACCGGCTCGTCCAGCACCAGGAGCTGCGGCCGGCGGATGATGGCACGGGCGAGCAGCGCCCGCTGGAACTCGCCGCCGGAGAGCGTCTGGACCCGGGCGTCGGCGAGGTGGCCGATGCCGACCTGAGCCAGCGCGCGTTCGATGTCCGCCCTCGGGTGCCGGCCGGTCAGGGTCATCAGCCGGCGGACGGTGAGCGGCAGCGTCCAGTCGAGGGTCAGCCTCTGCGGTACGTAGCCGACCGCAAGTCCCCGGGCCCGCTCCACGGTGCCGGCATCCGGGCGGATCAGCCCGAGCAGCGCCCGGGCGGTGGTGGACTTGCCCGCGCCGTTCGGCCCGATCAGCGTCAGGATCTCGCCCTGGTGCAGGGCGAGGTCCACGTGGCGCACCAGCCAGCGCCCCTCCCGCTTCACGCCGAGCCCGCGCGCGGCGACCAGCAGCGGCGGCTGGCCTGCCGCCGGCGCGGCAGGGCGTGGGGTGCTGGGAAGCGTCGCCGTCGCGTGCCCTGCGACCGTCATGCGTGCTTGTCCGCGTATCATGAGACGTTATAGCATAACACCTTCGCCCACCAACCGGCAAGGACGGGAGCCGATGCCCCTTCGCCTGCGTTCCGCCTGTTCCGCGGCCGCCCTCGCGGTCGCGAGCCTCGCCGGCGGCGCCGCTGCCGCGTCGGACGCGCCGTCGGTGGTGGTCTCGATCAAGCCGCTGCATTCGCTGGTCGCCGGCGTGATGGCCGGCGTCGGCGAGCCGGGGCTGATCCTCTCGCGCGGCGGCTCCGAACACAGCTACAGCATCCGGCCGTCGGAAGCGGTGGCGCTGCAGGAGGCGGCGGTGGTGTTCTGGTTCGGCGAGGGGCTGGAGACCTTCCTTTCCGACACCCTTGCCAGCATCGCCGCCGACGCCACGGTCGTGACGCTGGGCGACGTGCCCGGTCTCACCCGTCTGCCGGTGCGCACGGGCGCCACCTGGGACGCCCACGCCCACGGCGGCCACGATCATGATGAGCACGATCACGACCACGACCGTCTCGCGACCTTCGACCCGCACGTCTGGCTCGATCCGGCCAACGCAGGGGTGCTGGTGACGGCGATCGCGGAGGCGCTCGCCGAGGCCGATCCGGCGCACGCCGGGGTTTACCGGGCAAATGCCGAAACGACGCGGGCGGCACTCCGGGCGCTCGACGCGGAGATCGCGGCCCTGCTGGCTCCGGTGGCGGAGCGGCCGTTCGTCGTGTTCCACGACGGCTACCAGTATCTGGAGCATCGCTACGGGCTTGCCGGCGTCGGCGCGATCACCGTCGGGCCGGAGGTCCAGCCCGGCGCCGCACGGCTGCAGGAAATCCGCGAGCGGATCGCGGGCCTGGGCGCGGTCTGCGTGTTCGCCGAGCCGCAGTACCCCTCGGCGCTGGTGGCGACGGTGACCGAGGGGCTGCCGGGGCGGACTGCCGTGCTCGACACGCTGGGGGCGGAACTGGAGAACGGGCCGGAACTCTATTTCGACCTGATGCGCGCCAATGCCCGCTCCCTGGCCGATTGTCTCGGCGGCTGAGCGGATGCTTGATCTTCGGCGCGGGCGGCGCGATCTGATGCGGGAAAGCGTCGAGGCCCCGTCATGACCGCATCCCGCCAGCCCACCCTGTTCATTTCCCATGGCGGAGGGCCGTGGCCGTTCATGGACATGTCGCGGCTGGCGCCCCAGCCGTTCTGGGACCGGCTCGCCGCCCATCTCGGGGGGATCGACGCCAGCCTGCCGGCGCGGCCGCGGGCCGTGCTGGTCGTCTCCGGCCACTGGGAGGAGGAGCAGGCGACCGTCAACACCGGCGCGCACCCGCCGCTGCTGTACGACTACTACGGCTTTCCGGAGCACACCTACCGGCTGCGCTGGCCGGCGCCGGGCGCGCCGGACCTGGCGCCGCGGGTCCGCGCCCTGCTGGCGGAGGCGGGCTTCCCCAGCGGCGAGGATCCAGGCCGCGGCTTCGACCACGGCGTCTTCATTCCGTTCATGCTGATCTACCCCCGGGCGGACATGCCGGTGCTGCAGCTTTCGATGCTGCACAGCCTCGATCCGGCGGCCCATATCGCGCTGGGACGCGCGCTGGCGCCGCTGCGCGACGAGGGGGTGCTGATCGTCGGCAGCGGGCTCAGCTATCACAACCTGCCGGCAATGCTGAGCCAGGACCCGGAGCACCTTGCCGCTGCCCGGGCGTTCGACGCCTGGCTCACGGAAGCGGTGGAAGCGGATCCGGGTGAGCGCGAGCGGCGGCTGGTGGCCTAGGCCGCCGCGCCGGGGGCCCGGGCGAGCCACCCGCGGGAGGACCATCTGCTGCCGCTGATGGTGGCGGCGGGCGCGGCCGGCGCCGACCCGGGCCGCCGCGACTACGCCGACGTGATGGCCGGCAAGCCGGTCTCGGGCTACCGCTTCGGCTGAGCGGGCTCGTCGTCGCCGCCGGAGGCATCGGCGGCGGCTCCGACGGTGTCTGCCATCCGCGCGCCGCGGCGGCCGAGGGGGCGTGACGGCTCCGACGTCGTCGAATCGACCGCCGTCTGGTGCTCCATCTCGGCATTGAGCTCGGCGCCGACCAGCATCACCAGCACCGACACCCAGATCCACATCATGAAGCCGACGACCGCGCCCAGCGAGCCGTAGGTGCGGTCGTAGCTGGTGAAGTTGGCGAGGTACCAGGAGTAGCCGATCGAGACCACCAGCCAGATCACGGCAGTGAGCGCGCTGCCCCAGGTGACCCAGCGCCACTTGGCATCGCGGCGGCTGGGCCCGTAGCGGTAGAGGATCGCCAGCCCCGCCATCACCAGCACCACCATCAGCGGCCAGCGGACGAAGAAGATGATCCACTCGACGTCGGACGGCAGCCGCAGGAACTCGAGCGCGAGCGGAACGGCGGCAATCACCGCCAGCAGCAGCACGGCGAGCACCAGCGCAGCGACGGTGAACATCAGCGTGAGCAGGGTGAGCCCGATCCACCCGCGCTTCTCGCGCTCGCCATAGGCGACGTTCAGTGCGGAGAACAGGGCCTTCATCGCGGTGTTGGTGCTCCAGATCGCGATGAGGAAGCCCAGCAGCGCGGCGAGGCTGAGGCTGCTGTCGTTCTGCTCGATCAGCCGGTTCACCTGGTCCTCGAGCACCTCCATCCCGCCGTCCGGGACGATGCCGTCCAGGCTGGCGAGATGGTCGCGCAGCGTGGCCGGGTCGGCGATGAGGCCGTAGACGGCGACGATCGCGCCCAGCGCCGGAAACAGGCCGAGGATCAGCCAGAAGGCGACCCCGGCGGCCACCAGGTCGATGCGGTCCTCGTCGATCTCCTTCCAGACGCGGAGCAGGATGTCTTTCCAGCCGCGCAGCGGGATCTCGCCGGGGCGGCGCGCGAACCGGCCGCGATCCGACTGCAGCGGCCAGTTGGGATCATGGTCGTCCCCCCTGGGTGGCGCCTCCCGGCTCACCGGCTTGTCGCGCTTCGTCATCGGTCGGAGGGTTCCGGCTCGGGCGGCGGCACCAGCACCGGCAGCGCGCGCGGGCGCACGGCGAAATCTGCGGGCGTGGTGCCGTCGAGTTCGCCGTCCACGGCGACCGGCAGCGGGCGCCCCGTCTCCAGCCGCACGCGCCGGCCGCTCAGCGCTTCCGACTGCCCGCCGCGGCGGTGGCGGCCGGTGAACAGGGCCGGGATCAGCGCCAGCCAGCCCCACCAGCGGATCGGCTTGACGTAATAGACCCACAGCAGCCCGTCGTCATGGCGGGCCTTCTCGCTCACCACCACCCCGCCGCCGTGGCGGGTGCCGCTGCCGACCGCCACCTGCACCGCGCGCATCTCCACCACCCGGTCGTCGATGGTGAGCCGCACCTCGAACGGCCGCGACTCCCGGTAGGCGTCGAGCCAGGCCAGCGGATAGGCGAGGATGCCGAGCAGCTTCTTGCGCGGCCCCTTGTGGGCGCGGGCGACGTTGGTGCCGAAACCGACCATGGCGACGTTGGCGAACAGGCGCGGGTCGCTGCCGGTCGCCGTCATGTCGGCGAGGTCGATGTGGCGGACATGGCCGGCGGCAATGACCGCCGCCGCCTCCTCGGGCGACCGCGGGATGCCGAGGCTGCCGGCGAGATCGTTGGCCGTGCCCAGCGGCAGGATGCCCACGGGCCGGCCGAGCGCCAGCAGGTCGGGCAGGAGCCCGTTGATCGTGCCGTCGCCGCCGCCGACGATGACGCAGTCGACACCGTCGTCGAGGCTGCGCAATGGGGCCTCATCGTCGAGGCCGACGATACGGACGTCGAGACCGGCGTCGCGGAAGATGCCGGAGAGCGCATCCGGGTCGATGTCGCCGGAGCGCGCGTTGCGGTTCAGCAGGCACAGCGCCCGGCGCTGCGTTTGGACAGGGCTTGCGGCAGCTTCGGTCACGTCGTCCACGCGGGCCTCCCCGGCTGCACGAACACCCGGGCGGGCCCGGCCGTTCCCGCCGCTTCGGCCGGGCTGCGGCTGCCGGCGGAACCCGCCGCACGCGCCGGCGTTGTGCCCTCGACTGACCCACGTCCGACGAGGAGGAGCTTCCGATGATGCAACTGAAGACGATCGCAGTGCTGGCGATGCTTGCGCTGGGGCTGTTTGCCACGGCCTGCGACAACACGATCCGCGGCGTCGGCCGCGATGCCCAGGAAGCCGGGGACGCGATCGAGGATACCGTCGACTGACGCGTCCCGCCCGCGGTTGCGGTCCCGCTAGGCCATGGCTGCGGCCGCGGCCTCCAGGTCGCGGGCGAGGGCAACCACAGCCTCCACCGCCGGCGGGTCGAGCGGCGAGAGCGGCGGCATCGGCAGGCGCCACGCAGGATCGTCCCGCAGCACGGCAAGCGCCGCCTTCATCAGCGGCAGGAACGGGCGATTCTCGAACAGCGCCGCCAGCCGGGCGAGTCCGGCTGCCGCCCCGGCGTCGCCGGCAACCGTGCGCGCTGCGGTCGCCGGCGCGAGGTTGGCCATGCCGCAGATGGTGCCGACCCCGCCCAGCGCCATGGCGCGGGCAATGAATGCTTCCGCGCCAACCGCGATCCGGAGCGGCCCGCGCGCGTGCAGCACGGCCTCCACCGGTTCCCACACCGGGCAGCTGTCCTTCACGGCGACAACGATGCCGGGATGGGCCGCCGCCAGCGCCTGCAGCGCGACGGGCGGGATGGCGAAGCCGCTGACCTGCGGGATGTTGTAGACCAGCACCCGCAGGCGCGGGTCGGCCACCTCGTCCACCAGCCTTCCGATGGCGGCGACGATGCCGGCCTCGTCCGCAGTGCGCAGGAAGAAGGGCGGCGGCGCCAGCACCGGGCAGCCGTGGCCGGCCGCGTGGCGGGCGAGGGCGACGGAGTCGGCGAGCGCGGTCGCGCCGATGCCGACGATAATGCGGTCGGCGGGCACGCCGGCGGCGATCAGCCCGTCGAGGGTCGCGGTGCGTTGCGCCACGGAGAAGCAGGGGCCTTCGCCGGTGGTGCCGAAGGGCACCACGCCGTTGCAGCCGGCGGCGAGCATGTCGCGGGCGAGCGAGGCCAGCCGGCCGACGTCGGGGCCAAGGCCGCCGTCGGCCTCCACATGCACCGGTGTCGCCAGGGCCACGAAGGCCCAGCGGGGCTGGTCGAGTACGCTCATCCTGAACCTGCGTCTGCTGGAGGGCGGGGGGATGTTATCCCGCTGGCGGCGCGGTGTCAGGCACGATCTTGCGTTTCTCCGCCGCCGCTCTTCCATCCCTTGGGCGGTTGCCCTATGGTGCCGGCCATCGCCACCAACGGGCACGGAAACGAATGCGCGTCCTGAAACTGCTGGCAGCCGGCCTCACCGCGGCCGCCTTCGCCGGCGCAACCGCAGAGGCACAGGATTTGGAAAACACCCTCTACATGGACCTGGACGACGGCCGGGTGGTGATCGAGCTCCTGCCGGATCTCGCGCCGCAGCATGTCGCACGGATCAAGGAGCTTGCGCGCGCGGGCTTCTATGACGGCATCATCTTCCATCGGGTCATCGACGGCTTCATGGCCCAGACCGGCGACCCGACCGGCACCGGCCGCGGCGGCTCCGACCTGCCGGACCTGCCGGCTGAGTTCAGCGACGCACCGTTCGAGCGCGGCACGCTGGGCATGGCGCGCACGGCTGACCCGAACAGCGCCAACAGCCAGTTCTTCATCTGCTTCGACGAGGCGAGCTGGCTGAACGGCCAGTACACCGTGTTCGGCCAGGTCGTCAGCGGCATGGAATATGTCGACATGATCGCCCGGGGCGAGCCGCCGGCGAATCCGGACCGGATCATCCGCCTCCAGGTCGCTGCCGACGTCGAATAGCCGGCCGGCCGTGACGGAGATCGTCAACAGCTTCCGCACCGGGCCGGACGAGCGCGGGCACTTCGGCATCTTTGGCGGCCGCTACGTTGCCGAGACGCTGATGCCGCTCATCCTCGAGGTGGAGAAGGCCTATGCGGCCGCCAAGGCGGACCCGGAATTCCAGCGCGAGTTCGACTACTACGCCAGGCACTACATCGGCCGCCCGAGCCCGCTCTATTTCGCGGAGCGGCTGACGGCGCACTTCGCGCGGAACGGCAAGGGGCCGAAGCTCTACTTCAAGCGCGACGAGCTGAACCACACCGGCAGCCACAAGATCAACAACTGCCTTGGTCAGGCACTGCTCGCCCGGCGCATGGGCAAGCCCCGGATCATCGCCGAGACCGGGGCCGGCCAGCACGGGGTGGCGGTGGCGACGGTGTGCGCGCTGTTCAACCTGCCGTGCACCGTCTACATGGGCGCGGTCGACGTCGCGCGGCAGGCGCCGAACGTGTTCCGGATGAAGCTCCTCGGCGCCGAGGTCCGGCCAGTCACCTCCGGCTCCTCGACGCTGAAGGACGCGATGAACGAGGCGCTGCGCGACTGGGTCGCCAACGTCGAGGACACCTACTACATCATCGGCACCGTGGCCGGGCCCCATCCCTATCCGGCAATGGTGCGCGACTTCCAGTCGGTGATCGGCAACGAGGCCAGGGCCCAGATGCTCGAGGCCGAGGGCCGGCTGCCGGACAGCCTGGTCGCCTGCATTGGCGGCGGGTCGAACGCGATGGGCCTGTTCCACCCCTTCCTCGACGACCGCGAGGTGGCGATCTACGGGGTCGAGGCGGCGGGGCTCGGCATCGAGACCGGCAAGCACGCGGCGTCACTGACCGGCGGCGAGCCTGGCGTGCTGCACGGCAACCGCACGTACCTGCTGCAGGACGAGGATGGCCAGATCATCGAGGCACATTCCATCTCGGCGGGGCTCGACTACCCTGGAATCGGGCCGGAGCACGCCTGGCTCAAGGAGACCGGGCGCGTCACCTACGTCTCCGCGACGGACGATGAGGCGCTGGAGGCGTTCCAGCTCTGCGCCCGCCTCGAGGGCATCATCCCGGCGCTGGAGCCGGCGCACGCGCTCGCGCATGTCATCCGGATGGCGCCGACGCTGCCGGATGGCCATATCGTGCTGATGAACATG
Organism: uncultured Alphaproteobacteria bacterium; assembly: GCA_937988735.1. Taxonomy (GTDB): domain Bacteria; phylum Pseudomonadota; class Alphaproteobacteria; order CALKHQ01; family CALKHQ01; genus CALKHQ01. The sequence continues at coordinate 15,119 of CALKHQ010000021.1, read as the reverse complement.
TGCGGGCGGGGCGACAAGGACGTGTTCTCGGTTGCCGAGCGGCTGGGAGTGACGCTCTGACCATGACGGAAACGCGGATCGACCGGCGCTTCGCCGCGCTGGCGGCGGAGGGACGGGCCGGGCTCATCACCTTCGTCACCGCCGGCGACCCCGACCTGGACACCTCGGCCCGCATCCTGGCCGAACTGCCCGCCGCCGGCGCCGACATCATCGAGCTCGGCATGCCGTTCACCGACCCGATGGCCGACGGCCCGGTGATCCAGGCCGGAAACCAGCGGGCGCTCGCCGCCGGCACGACGCTGCCGAAGATCCTGGACATGGTCCGGCGCTTCCGGGAGCAGGACGGCGAGACGCCGATCGTGCTGATGGGCTACTACAACCCGATCCACAAGTACCGGGTGCCGCGCTTCCTCGCCGATGCGAAGGCCGCGGGCGTGGACGGGCTGATCGTGGTCGACCTGCCGCCGGAGGAGGACGGGGAGCTGTGCGAGCCGGCGCTCGCCGCCGGGCTCAACTTCATCCGGCTGGCGACGCCGACCACGGACGACCGCCGCTTGCCGGCGGTGCTGCGCAACACATCTGGTTTTGTCTATTATGTCTCGGTCGCCGGAATCACCGGCACCAAGTCCGCGACCGCCGAGGCGACGCGGGACGCCGTGGCCCGGCTGAAGCGGCACACAACGCTGCCGGTGGGTGTCGGGTTCGGCATCAAGACCGCCGAACAGGCCGCCGCGGTGGCGCGCCATGCCGACGCCGCCGTCGTGGGTTCGGCGCTCGTCGGGCTGCTGGGCGGCGCCGGAACCGCGGACGAGCGGGCAGACCGGCTGCTCGGCCTGGTCCGGGAGCTCTCCCGCGCCGTCAAGGAGGCACGCAGATGAGCTGGCTGACCGACTTCGTCCGGCCCAAGATCCAGGCCCTCGTCGGCCGGCCCGACCAGCCCGAGAACCTGTGGCACAAGTGCCCGGCCTGCGAGCAGATGATCTTCTATCGCGAGCTGATCGAGGCCGACTACGTCTGCCCGCACTGCGGCCACCACATGCGGCTGGGCGTCAAGCGCAGGCTGGAGATGCTGTTCGACGACGGGCGCTATCAGCGGATCGAGCTGCCGAAGGTGGAGCCCGACCCGCTGCGCTTCCGCGACCAGAAGCGCTATTCGGACCGGCTGCGCGAGCACCAGGCGAAGACTGGCGAGCAGGACGCGATCATCGTCGCCCACGGCACCATCGCCGGCAACAAGGCGGTGGTGGCGGCGCTGTCGTTCGAGTTCATGGGCGGCTCGATGGGTGTTGCCGTCGGCGACGGACTGATTGCCGCTGCCCGCCTCGCCGTGCTGCAGCAGGCGCCGCTGATCGCGATCACCGCGTCCGGCGGCGCGCGCATGCAGGAGGGCATCCTCTCGCTGATGCAGATGCCGCGGACGGTGATCGCGGTGAACGAGGTGAAGGACGCGGGCCTTCCCTACATCGTCGTCTTCACCGACCCTACCACCGGCGGCGTCTCGGCCAGCTTCGCCATGCTGTCCGACATCGCCATCGCCGAGCCGGGCGCCATCATCGGCTTCGCCGGGCCGCGGGTGATCGAGGAGACCATCCGGCAGACGCTTCCCCCCGGCTTCCAGCGCGCCGAATACCTGCTGGAGCACGGCATGGTCGACATGGTGGTGAAGCGCCACGAGCTGCGCGCCACGCTGGGCCGACTGATCGACCTGCTGGCGAACCCGAAGCCGGCCGCGGCAATCGTGCCGTTCCACGCGAATGACGCGGACCGCGCCCAGGCCATCGACGTCGAGGTCGCCGACGCCCGGCCTGAGCGTGATGCGGCCGAATAGCCTCGTCGCCGAGCGCGTCGAAGGCGGCCCGGCCTCCGGAGACAGCGTCGATCCGATCCTCCGGCGGCTGACCCAGCTCCATCCGAAGGTCATCGACCTGTCGCTCGGCCGGCTGGAGCGGCTGCTTGCGCGGCTCGGCAACCCGCATCTGGCGGTGCCGCCCGTGATCCACGTCGCCGGCACCAACGGCAAGGGCTCCGTCTGCGCCTATCTGGTCGCCATGCTGCGCGCCCGGGGGCTCCGGGTGCACGCCTACACCTCGCCGCATCTGGTGCGCTTCAACGAGCGCATCGCGCTCGACGGCCGGCACATCGACGACGACAGCCTCACCGCGCTGCTCGAGGAATGCGAGGCGGTGAACGCGGGCGAGCCGATCACCTTCTTCGAGATCACCACCGCCGCCGCCTTCCTCGCCTATGCCCGGGTGCCGGCCGACGTGCTGGTGCTGGAGACGGGGCTCGGCGGCCGGGCGGACGCGACCAACGTGATCGAACGGCCGCTGGTCACCGCCATCACGTCCATCTCCATGGACCACATGCAGTTCCTGGGTGACACGCTGACGGCGATTGCGGGCGAGAAGGCGCCAATCCAGAAGCCCGGCGTGCCGTCGGTCCTGGCGCCGCAGCGGCCGGAGGCGCTGGCCGAGGTCGAGGCCTATGCGGCGCGGGTCGGCGCGCCGCTCTACCGCTGCGGGCAGGAATGGACGGTCGCCGAGGCGGGCGACGGTCTCCGTTTCGCCATCGGCGGCGAGACGCTCGCGCTGCCCCGGCCGGGGCTCCCCGGCCGACACCAGTTCCAGAATGCGGGGGTGGCGCTGGCCGCGGCCAGCCTGCTGCCCCCGGCGCTGCGCCCCGACCCCGCAGCGATGGCGGCCGGGCTCACCACGGTATCATGGCCTGCGCGGCTGCAGCGGCTCCGTCGCGGGCCGCTCGTGCGCCTGCTGCCGCCGGGCTGGGAGCTGTGGCTCGACGGCGGCCACAACGAAGGCGCCGGCGCCGTGATCGCCGACCATGCCGACGGCTGGCGCGACCGTCCGCTCCACCTCGTGTTCGGCATGCTCGACAGCAAGGACCCGCAGGCGTTCCTCGACCATCTGGCCGGCCGCGCGCAGAGCCTCGCCGCGGTGACGATCCCGGACGAGCCGGCGAGCATGCAGGCGGAGGAGGCGGCCGCCATCGCCCGGCGCAGCGGCCACGATGCCCGCCCCGAGCCGTCGGTCGAGGCGGCGGTGCGCAGCATCGTCGCCGGTGAGCCGGGGCCGGCGCGCATCCTGATCTGCGGCTCGCTCTACCTGGCCGGCAAGGTGCTGAGGGAGAACGGCTGATGGCGGAGATCGTCAACCTGCGGCTGGCGCGCAGGCGGCGGGCACGGGAGGAAGCGGCCGCGGCGGCAAGGGAGAACCGGGTGCGCTTCGGCCGGACGAAGGCGGCGAAGGCGATGGACGCGGCGGAGCGCACGCGCCACGACGGCGCCGTGGACGGCGCCCGTCTCGATGACAGGACGCCGCGCCGCGATTGACGCGGTGCGGGCCGCGGCCATGATCATCGCGTGATGGCCCAGATCCCGTCCAGTCCAGCCCGGCCGGCCCGGGTGGTTCCGCCGCTCGCCCCCGGCGACCGCTTCCCCAACCTGTTCCTGCCTGCGCAGGACCGCAAGATCGCCTCCACCGCCGACCGCATGAAGGGCGGGCCGGCGCTGGTCTACTGGTTCCGCGACGACCGCGACGCGGAGGGGGTGGCGCGGCTGAAGCGCCTCGCCGCGGCGGCCCGGGAACGGCTCGACCAGGGCGCCCATGTCTTCGCCATCACCCGCGCCGGCCCGGACGCGGTCGCCGCGCTCGGCGCCGACCTCGACCCGCGGATGCTGCTGCTCGCCGACCCGGACGGGCGGGGCAGCGCCGCCATGGGGCTCGCGCCCGACCATCGCCTCATCCTCGCCCTGCTGCTCGACCCGAACCAGCGGGTGCTCGCGGTGTTCAACGAGGCCGACGGCGACCCGGTGGAACGCGGGCTGGCCGCCCTCGACCGCGAGCTGCCGATCCCGGCGCCGGCGTTCGTGCCAATGTGCGCGCCCGTGCTGCTGATCCCGCGGGTGCTGGACCGCGACTACTGCCGCGAGCTGATCCGCATCTACCAGACTCGGGGCAACGAGGAGAGCGGGACGTTCCGGGTGGTGGACGGCAAGCCGGTGGCCGCGCCCAACCATGCGGTCAAGCGCCGGCGCGACCACCACGTCACCGATCCGGCGCTGCACGAGGAGATCCAGGGCCTGCTGGTCCGGCGGGTGGTGCCGGAGATCCGCCGCGCCTTCAATTTCCACGTCACCCGGTTCGAGGAATTCAAGATCGTCCGCTACGACGCCGCGGTCGGCGGCTACTTCCGCCCGCACCGCGACAACACCGCGCCGCAGACGCTCCACCGCCGGTTCGCGATGACGCTGAACCTGAACGCCGAGGAATATGAGGGCGGCAACCTGCGCTTCCCCGAGTTCGGCAACACCTGCTACCGGCCCGGCACCGGGGATGCCGTCGTCTTCTCCTGCAACCTGCTGCACGAGGCGGAGAACGTCACCAGGGGCGAGCGCTACGTGCTGCTCGCCTTCCTGTTCGACGAGGCGGGGATGAAGGTGCGGGAGGAGATGCGCCGGCGGATTGCCGGCGCGTCCTGATCGTCAGTGCCGCTGGCCCGCGGCGTGGGCCTGGTCCTCGTCGAACAGGCCGGCGAGCTGGTCCATCATGGTGCCGCCGAGCTGCTCCGCATCGACCAGGGTGACGGCGCGCTGGTAGTAGCGGGTCACGTCGTGGCCGATGCCGATCGCGACCAGCTCCACCGGGCTGTAGCGTTCGATCCACTCGATGACTGCCCGCAGGTGGCGCTCCAGGTAGTTGCCGGCGTTTACCGACAGCGTTGAATCGTCCACCGGGGCGCCGTCGGAGATCACCATCAGGATCCGGCGCTGCTCCGGCCGCGCCAGCAGCCGGCTGTGCGCCCACAGCAGGGCCTCGCCGTCGATGTTCTCCTTGAGCAGCCCCTCGCGCAGCATCAGGCCCAGGTTGCGCCGGGCGCGCCGCCACGGCGCGTCGGCCGCCTTGTAGATGATGTGGCGCAGGTCGTTCAGCCGGCCGGGGTGGCTCGGCTTGCCGTCGGCGATCCAGCGCTCGCGGGCCTGGCCGCCCTTCCACGCCTTGGTGGTGAAGCCCAGGATCTCCACCTTCACGCCGCAGCGCTCGAGCGTGCGGGCCAGGATGTCGGCGCTCATCGCCGCCACGGTGATCGGGCGTCCGCGCATCGAGCCGGAGTTGTCGATCAGCAGCGTCACCACCGTGTCGCGGAACGGGGTCTCCGACTCGACCTTGTAGCTCAGCGGGTTCATCGGGTTGGCGATGACCCGGGCCAGCCGGGCAGCGTCGAGGATGCCCTCGTCGAGGTCGAAGTGCCAGGAGCGCTGCTGCTTCGCCATCAGCCGGCGCTGCAGGCGGTTGGCGAGGCGCGCGATCACGCTCTGCAGGTGCTGGAGCTGCTGGTCGAGCTGCAGCCGCAGCCGCGCCAGCTCCTCCGCGTCGCACAGATCCTCGGCATCGACGATCTGGTCGAAGGCCGTGGTGTAGGCGTGATAGGGCGGCTCGCCCGGAACGTTGCGGAAGTCCGGCTCGCGGCGCTGGGGCGTCCCGGTCTGCTCGACCTCCTCCTCGCCGCCGTCGGGGCTGAGCTGCATCTCCATGGTCTGCGGCTCGGCCGATGCCGCATCCTCCGTGTCGGCGGATTCCGGCTGCTGCTCGGCAAGCGCGCCCATGGCGGCGGGATTGGCGCTGTCGTCGTCGCCGGACTGGTCCTGGACATCCTCGCGCGCCTGGTCGCCGCCCTGCTGCTCCTGATCGCCCTCGCCCTCTTCCTCCTCGTCCTCGTCCAGCAGGTCCTCGCCGAGCTCGAGTTCGCTGATGATCCGGCGGGAGAGGCGGGCGAACAGCGCCTGATCCTCCACCACCTCGGCAAGGCGGTGGAAATCGGCGCCGATGCGGGTCTCCAGCCACGGGCGCCAGGCATCGACCATCGGCCGCGCCACCTCGGGCGGGCTCTCCCCCCACAGCGCCTCGCGGGCGAGCAGGCCGACCACGTCGGCGAGCTTGCTTTCCTCGCGGCCTGTGACCCGGCCATAGCCGCGCAGCCGGCACTGCTCGGCCAGCGCCGCGCGCAGGTTCCGCCGCACGCCCTCCATCCGCCGGGCGCCCATCGCCTCGCAGCGGGCCTGCTCCAGCGCGTTGTAGACGTCGCGCGAGATCGGCCCCGTCGGCATGCTGCGGCTGTGCAACTTCTGGTCGTGGTATCGGAGCTTGAGCGCGACCGCGTCGCCCTGGCCCCGCACCATCGCGACCTCCTCCGGCGGCAGGCCGCGGCTGGGGGCCGGCAGCTGCACCTCGTGGCCGGCGATGCGCGGGCCGTCCGCACCGAAATGCACCTGCAGCTCGGGATCGCGCGACATCGCGCGCATGACGGCGCCGGTGACGCGGCGGAACTCGTCCAGGCGGGCGTCGGCCTCGCGGCGCGCCTGCTGGCCGTTGCCGCCCCGCAGCTTGTCGACCACATCGCGCGCAATGCGGTCGGCGGTGGCATCGCCGCGCGGGGGCTCGCTGCCGCTCTCGCGCGCAGGCCCGCCACGCGCGACGGCGGTGGTGGAGGACGGCGTCAGCCGGCCGACGCCGGTGCGATGGCGAGTGGCGGCACGCATCGCCTCGCCGCCCGATCTCGGGGGCGCGCCTGTCACGGTCTCAGGCCTTCCGGATCATCGCGTGCCGGTCGGGCGGCAGCTCCTCGCCGAAGCAGCGCTGGTAGTACTCGGCCACCGTGGCGCGCTCGGTCTCGTCGCACTTGTTGAGGAAGGTCATGCGGAAGGCGAGCCCGATGTCGCCGAATATCTCGGCGTTCAGCGCCCAGTTGATGACCGTCCGCGGCGACATAACGGTGGACATGTCGCCGGCCATGAAGCCGCCGCGGGTGAGGTCCGCGACCGAGACCATGGCCGAAATGATCTTGCGGCCCTTTTCGTTGTCGTAGCTCGGCGCCTTGGACAGCACGATCTCCACCTCCGCATCGTGCGGCAGGTAGTTGAGCGTCGCGACCAGGCTCCAGCGGTCCATCTGGCCCTGGTTGATCTGCTGCGTGCCGTGATAGAGGCCGGTGGTGTCGCCAAGGCCGACGGTGTTGGCGGTGGCGAACAGCCGGAACGCCGGATGCGGGTGCAGCACGCGGTTCTGGTCGAGCAGGGTGAACCGGCCGCTCGATTCCAGCACGCGCTGGATGACGAACATCACGTCCGGGCGGCCGGCGTCGTACTCGTCGAACACCAGCGCGCACGGGCGCTGCAGCGCCCAGGGCAGCAGCCCCTCGCGGAACTCGGTGACCTGCTTGCCGTCGCGGAGCACGATCGCGTCCTTGCCGACCAGATCGATGCGGCTGATGTGGCTGTCCAGGTTGATCCGGATGCACGGCCAGTTCAGGCGCGCCGCCACCTGCTCGATGTGCGTCGATTTGCCCGTGCCGTGATAGCCCTGGATCATGACCCGGCGGTCGTGCTTGAAGCCCGCCAGGATCGCGAGCGTGGTGTCGTGGTCGAAGCGGTAGGCCTCGTCGAGCACCGGCACATGCTCGGTGACGGTGCTGAACGCCGGCACCTCCATGTCCACGTCCAGTCCGAAGGTCTGGCGGACGTCGATGGTGATGTCCGGTTCGCCCGTCGGCATTTCGGCGAGCGTATCGGCAGTGTCGAGAGGAGCCATAATTGATCCTGTTCCCTCACAGGGACGTGGCCGGACGCGACGCGATGCAGCTAGTCGGATCGTGCCGACATGTCGGCGACGATCGTCTTGAGCGTGACATAGGCCTGAATGATCGTTTTCAAACGCTCTTCGGCCTGTTTGTCGCCCCCGTTGGCGTCCGGGTGATGACGTTTGACCAGCTTTTTATAACGGGCCTTGAGCGTGCTCAAGCTCACCGGCGGCTCAAGCTCCATCACGGCCAGTGCATTTTCCGCCTCGGCGGACATCCGACGCCAGCGCACCCGCGCCGGATCGGCGTCCTCCTCCTCGCGCCGGCGCTGGCGTCGGGGGTCGGTGCCCCGCCCGGCGAAGGTGTCGTGGAAGGCATTCAGCGCCGCGCGCAGTCGCGGATCGCCGGACAGCCGGGCGACCCGTCCGTCGCGGCCGGCGAACGGCCACGTCGGCCGCTGCCAGGTGGTGTCCAGCCGGATGTGACGCTCGATCTCGGCCTCGGACATGCCGCTGAAATAGTCCCAGGTCTGGTTGTAGGCGCGGACGTGGTCCAGGCAGAACCAGTAGTACTCGTTCAGCCGGTCGCGGCCCTTTGGCGCCCGGTATTCGCCGCTGGCGTCGCATCCGGGCATGTCGCACGGCCGCCGTTGCAGGCGGATCTGTTCTTCCTCCCACAGGGATAGGGGACGTCTCCGGGTCATGGCCAACGAATACCGGCTCCGCTCCGGTGCACGCAAGCGCCTCAGACGGCCCGGAACATGGGACTGCCGGGCGGCCGCGACGGCGATGTCTGGAACCTTGCAAAACGCAGCGGGCGGCGCAATTTCACTGACTGACAGGACCGGTCGGACCCGGCGGCCTCTGCTCTCGCCCGCTTCCCCGATATGGGGGCCGCCTCCCGTGATGCAAGGAGTATCCATGACCGCAGCCGCGACGCCCTATGCGGACCGTATCCGGACCAAGCTCACCGCCGCACTGCAGCCGGCCCGGCTGGAGGTCACCGACCAGTCGCACCTGCATGCGGGCCACGCGGGGTCGCGCCCGGAAGGGGAAACTCATTTTCACGTGATGGTGGTATCGGACCGTTTTACCGGGTTGAGCCGGGTTGCGCGTCAGCGCATGGTGTACCAGATACTCGCCGACGAGCTCGCCGAACGGGTCCACGCCCTCTCCATCAGCGCCTGCGCTCCGGGTGAGGAAGCGGTCGCGGCGGCGGTCGCGGCTGATGCTTGACTATGGAATGCAGCCGTCGAAATGTGATGCGGCACTTGACTGCGGCCGCACTTTGCCTGGTGGGGGGTTCAAGTGGCTTTTGACTGGAATGGACTGACGCTGGGCCCAGCTCTCGTCAGCCGCAACATCCGCCTTGACGATCACCGGACCAGTATCCGGCTGGAACCGGCGATGTGGGACGCGCTGGCGGAGATCGCGGCGCTGGAAGGCGAGACGGTCCACGGCCTGTGCGCGAAGGTCGACGAGATGCGCGGGGAACTCGGCCGAACCGCGGCCATCCGCGTCTTCATCGTCAGCTACTTCCGCGCCCGCGCCCGCGCAAACACCAGCAACCGCCGCTCCAGGTCCTGACCATCCTACCCGCCGGCTGCGCCGGACACCGCCTCCAGCGCGGGGAAGGGGCGCCGCAGGCCCTCCACGATGGCACGATAGTCGGGGGCATCGGGTCCGATCACGCCGTGCCGCACCAGGAAGTCGACGATCACCAGGTTGCAGTTGCGCTTGAACGCCAGAGTGTCGCGCACAGTCTCCGCAACCCGCTCGATCGGCCACAGCTCGAACCGCTCGACCTCGCCGTCGCGATTGCGCGGCTCCATCCCGTCCGGCAACTCGAGATCGTAGACCAGCAGCGTGTCCGGCCGCAGGCAGTGGGTGCGGTCGACGAAGCAGTAGGAGACGTGGCCGGCCGCGACTGCCCGTGCCGCCACCTCCGCCGGCAGCCCGGCCTCCTCGTCCGCCTCCTTGATCAGGTTCTCCTCCGGCGTCATGCCTGCGGGGAGGCCGCCCGCGATCACGTGATCCCATTTGCCGGGGGCGACGGGCCGGTCGGATGCGCGGCGGGCGACCCACATGTGGAGGCCGTCCGACCGGCGCACGAAGCCGTTCACATGCACGCCCCAGGCGCGCAGCCCGAACAGCGGCGCCGCCGAACGCTCGACGGCAAAGAGCTCGGGCGCGTCCAGTGCCGTCGCCGCCCGGTAGTGCTCGCCGCGCCAGCCTGGAAGGATGCCGTTGGCAACCCAGAGTTCGGTCACCATCGCCAGCGCCGCCGTCCGCTCCTGCGGCGTCTCCAGCGCGGGGTGCAGCCGGATCGCGTCGCCGTCGGCCTGGAACACGCCCGGATGGGCGGCCAGCAGCGGCAGGCGGCTGTCGTGGACCCAGCCGATGTGCTCGCCCGCGCAGAGGAATGGCCGGAACCCGGTGAGGTCGCCGGCGTTGCAGCGATGGATCCAGTCGACGAAGGCCATCAGCCCTGGGCACCCGCGACCGGAACGGGCTGCAGGCGCAGCAGCGTGAAGTCCTGCACTTTCAACCGTCCGTCCTCCAGCACGATGTCCACCGCGACGATACGCCGGCCGTCGCGTCCGGTCTCGGCGAGCGCGCTGGCCAGCGTTGCGGCCCCGGCCGCGGCGAGACCGTCGATCATCCCCGCCTGCTGCAGGCGGCCCAGCGTATCCTCGAAGCCGGCGATCCGGGTGGGGAAGCGGCCGGCGAGGTAGTTGCCCTGGTCCACGCGCAGCTCGCCCGACGTCTCGACCGCCAGCTCGCCCCAGCCGACCTCTGCCCGGTCGATGGCGAGCCGCCCGCCGTAGTCGCGCAGGACCAGCCACAGCAGCGGCAGGCTCGACGGCACGATGGGCGCGTCCAGCCTGCCCTCCACGCTCAGCCGCTCGATCAGCGGCGGGAAGGGTGCGGACAGCGCCTCTGGCAGGCCGAGCCCGGCGACGTCGGCGGTGGCGGTGACGCGCGGCTCCTCGACAGGCGCATCCCGGGAGGCGAGGCGGATGGTCGCGTTCAGCCGGTCGAGGGCGAACCGCTGGTCCAGCGCATCCACGACCTGGACCCCGCCCAGGTCGAGGACGAGCTCGCCCGCGCCGCCGGAGCCGAGGGCCCAGCTTCCGGTGGCGGTGTCGGCGAGAACGGACCATTTCGCGAAGGAGTCCGTGCCCACCATCGCGACCAGATGCTCGCCGGGGCTGTCAAAGCGGTAGGTGAGGAAGTCCCAGGGTGCGAAGGAGATGCGCAGCATCTCTCCCTGCCAGGTCATCATGGTGTCGCCGGTGATGCCGGTGATGCTCGGCGCCGGCACGTCGGCCTCGACCGAGAGCGGGAAGCCGCCGGTGGTGATCGTGCCGTGAGTCACCTGGTAGCCGGCAGCGCGCTGGTCCTCGATCCAGCCGAGCACGAAGCTGCGGAGCTGGCTCTCGAGGTAGAACCAGTAGCCGATGTAGCCTGCAATCAGGAGGGCCGGAAAACCAAGCCCGAACATCCACTTGCGCACGGGCGGCGATCCCGGACTGGTGAGCTGACCTTGCGGTCCTGGCGGGAGTGGCTTAGCAACTGCGTGCCGGATCGGCAAGCGACAGTGGATGAGCGTTCAACTGACCGACCCCGACCCTGACCGCAAGGCGGTCGCACCGACCGCCGATCCGCCGTGGCTGGAGCTGCTGCGGGCGCCCGGCGCCCCGCCCGACGGACCGGTGTGGGTGTTCGGCTACGGCTCGCTGATGTGGGATCCCGGCTTCCCCTATCGCGAGAGCCGGACGGCGCTGCTCCGCGGCTACCATCGTGCCTTCTGCGTCTATTCCCTCCGCTACCGCGGCACGCCGGAGGCGCCGGGCCTGGTGCTGGGGCTCGACCGTGGCGGATCCTGCCGGGGCATCGCCTACCGCCTCGATCCCGCCGACCGCTCCGACGTGCTGGCCTATCTGTGGGAGCGGGAGATGTTCACCCGCACCTACCAGCCGCGCTACCTGCCGGTGCAGCTCGACGGGGCAGCGCCGGCCACGGTCCAGGCGCTGACCTTCGTCGTGGACCGGACGCATCGCCAGTATGCCGGCAAGCTGCCCGTCGAGGAGGCGGCGCGCATGATTTCCGCCGGCGCAGGCACGCGCGGCCGGTGCCGCGACTACCTGATGAACACTGTCAGCCACCTCCAGGCGCTGGGGCTCTCGTCCCCGCCGCTGGCCCGTCTGGCGGCCCTTCTGGCGGGACGCGACACGGCCGCCGGCTGAAGTTGTTCACCGCCCCTGCGACCATCGCTCGCGGGGGGCGGCTGCTGCCCCGAGGCCTGTCATTTTACAGTTACATAGCCGGCCGATCTCAAGCGAAGGCATGCAAAGCCGCCGGACAAATCATTGAAAAGTAGGAAAAAATGCCAAAACGTCACCAGGCCGCCCCGCGCGGCCGCCGGATCGGGGTGACTCCCCGGGAACCGCAGGTCCCCGCGGTTTGCCGGCGCCAGCCGGCCCTCCGGCGAAAACTCGTCCACGCAGTTATCCACAGGTTTCTCACGTGTCCGGCGGCTGTCTGCCGGCCCTGGCCTCGGCCATCAGACGGTCGCTCTCGCGGTTGATGATCTCGTGCAGCCGGGCGGAGAACTCCTTGCGCGGCAGCCCCGGCGGGATCGGCGGCAGGAACTCGACGACGATCCGTCCCGGCAGCTTGGCAAGGGATTCCCGCGGCCAGAACAGCCCCGAGTTCAGGGCCACCGGCACCACCGGCACCTTCAGGTTCTCGTAGAGCGCGGTGATGCCGATCGGGAATGGCGGATGCTGGTCCGGCGCCGCCCGGGTGCCTTCCGGGAACATCAGCACCGGGCGCCCGTCGGCCAGCGCGCGCCGGCTCTCGGCGATCATCAGCCGCAGCGCGCTTGCCCCGGCCCGCCGGTCGATGCCGATCATGCCGGCCGCCCGCAGATACCAGCCGAACACCGGGATCCGGTAGAGCGACCGCTTCAGCACGATGCTCGGCCGCGGGACGATGGTCGGCAGGGCCAGCGTCTCCCACGCCGACTGGTGCTTCGCCGCGATCAGGTACGGATGCGGGGGCAGCCGCTCCAGCCCCCGCACCTCGTGACTCAGCCCCGTGGTGAGCCGCAGCAGCAGCAGCAGCCCGCGGCAGTAGAAGGCGCCGCAGTTCTGGAGGTAGCGGCGGGGCAGCAGGAACAGGACGAGGTAGGGGATGCTCAGCCCCAGCGTCCACAGGGCGGCGAGCCCGTAGAAGGTCAGGGAGCGGACCTTGGTAAGGAACGGCATGGGGCGGGCGGGAGATGTGATCGTGGATCCGGCACTGCCTCCTATCCCGCTTGCCGCGGCGGCGCAATCGGCGCCTTGTTCCACGGGCGCGCCGGTCACGGCAGGCGCGACAGCGCCCGCAGAACCGTCACATGCGCGGTCGCCATCGGCACCAGGGCGAAGGCCGGCGGGATGGCGGCGACGCAGAGCCACTGCCAGCCGGTCATGGCCGCGCGGGAGAGCCCGACCATGTCCGTATCGACCATCGCCACCACCAGCACCAGCGTCATCAGCGCCCCGCCGACCCCGACGAGCCCGCCGGCAAGCCCCATCTGCAACGCCCGTTCGCGGAACGGCCGCGCGATCCTGTGGTCGGTGGCGCCCATCATGTGCACCAGGTCGATGATGTGCTGGTGGATCACCAGCGAGGCGCGGGTGGTGAAGACGACCGTGCCGGCCGCGGCGGCGACCACCAGCAGCACCACCAGCACGCCGACCGCCCGGATCGACTGGCCCATCTGCACCAGGCCGGCGATCGGCGCCTGATGTTCGGTGATCTCGCCGTCCGGCGCCACCGCGGCGAGCGCCGCCCGCACCCGCGCCGGATCGGCCCGTCCCAGAACCACCTCATAGACCTGGGGCAGCGGCAGGCCCTCCAGGTCGGCCTCGCCGAGCCATGGCGCGAGCAGGGCGTCGAGCTCCCACTCCGGCACTACGCGCACCGCCGTGACCCCCTCCACCGCCAGCAGGCGGTCCACCACGACGCGGGGGGCGGGCGCCCCTTCGGGCGGTGTCGGCACCACCACGGTGGCGACCCCGCCCACCGTCGCCTGCCAGCTCGAGATGACGTTGCCGATCATGAACACGCCCATCAGGGCCAGCGCCGCCAGATAGGCCATCAGGGCGATGATCCACAGCAGGAAGCGCTGGCGGCCGGGTCCTTGACGGGGCAGCAGCGGCAGGGTGGGTCGCATCACCGGCCTCGCCCGGGGACGGTTGCGAGCATACCACCCTCCAGCCGCAGTTGCGGGTGGGGGAAGTCGGCGATCAGCCGGGCGTTGTGGGTGGCGATGACGACGGTGGTGCCGTGGCGGTTCAGCTCCTCGAACAGGCGCATCAGCCGGTGCGCGAGCTGGTCGTCGACGTTGCCGGTGGGCTCGTCGGCCAGCAGCAGCTTCGGGCGGCCGATCACCGCCCGGGCAATCGCCAGCCGCTGCTGCTGCCCGCCGGACAGCATCGGCGGGCGGGCGTGGAGATAGTCCTGCAGCCCGACCCAGTGCATCAGCTCCTCAGCATGGATCAGGCTCGAGTCGTCGAGCCGGCCGGTCACCGCCAGCGGCAGCAGCACGTTCTCCAGCGCGGTGAGGTGGTCGAGCAGGCGGTAGTCCTGGAACACCACGCCGATCCGGCGGCGAAGCTCGGGCAGGGTGTGGCGCGGCGTGCGCGCGACGTCATGGCCGAACAGGTGGATCAGGCCGCGCGTCGGCCGCAGCGCCAGATACATCAGGCGCAGCAGACTCGTCTTGCCGGCCCCGCTGACCCCCGTGAGGTAGTGCAGCGTGCCGTCCTCCAGGGTGAAGGTCAGGTCGCGCAGCACCTCCGGCCCGGAGCCGTAGCGCAGCCCGACGTTCTCGAAGCGAATCATGGCGCCCAACTTTGCCCCCGGCCCGCCCGCCATGATAGGCCCCGCTGACCGGCGCGGCGGCTTGTGCTGGCGGGGCGTTCCGACATAGGGTGCTTGTCCGATCCAGCAGACCCAGCGCCATGATCGTCAGCTGCCCGTCCTGTACCGCCCGGTTCAACGTTCCCGACGCAAGCCTCGCTGCCGGCCCGCGCAAGGTGAAGTGCGGGCGTTGCGCCCATGTGTGGCGCGTGACCCGCGCGATGGCGATGCCCGACGCGCCGCGGCCCGTGCGCCGGCCGCTCGAGCCCGCGCCGGCGGGGGGCGCGCCGGTGCCTGCCGGAGGCTCGCTGTCGGCGGAGCTCACCGCGCCGACCCAGGCGCCGGCGCGCCCTGCCGGCGCCCGGCCGGATCGCGGCGGCTCGGCCGGGCTCGTGGTCGGCTGGCTGCTGCTGGTCGCGGTGGTCGTCGGGGTGGTCGCGGCCGGGTGGTTCGCCCGCGGCTGGATCGTGGAGACCTGGCCGCCGGCGGAACGCGCCTACGACTGGCTGGGCGTGCCCCTGCCCCGGATCGAGATCGTCGAGCGGACGGCGCGGGAAACAGAGGAGGGCGGCACCCGGCGCCTGGTGGTGGGCGGCGTGCTGGCCAACCAGGGCG
>CALKHQ010000020.1 GCA_937988735.1 uncultured Alphaproteobacteria bacterium | reverse complement strand
GGGTGAACCACGGCGCCCCCGTTACTGCCGCCCCTCCCCCGTGACCGGGGGAGGGAGCAGCGACCACGCTTCCCGTGAAAGGCGTCGGCCCTAGACCGCCCGCGCCTCGACCTTGCGGTAGCTGTCGGCCCAGGGGCGGACGCGCTCGAAGGCGGCACTGGCGGCAAGCACGTCGCTGTCGGCCCAGCGGCGGCCGACGATCTGGAGCCCCACCGGCAGGCCATCCTCCGACAGGCCGGCCGGGATCGAGCAGGCCGGATTGCCGGAGTAGTTGATCAGGTAGGTCGGGCACCAGCCGATCAGCGTGTCGACCGTCTCGCCGTTGATCTCGCTCGGGCCGACGGTCTTGCCGCGCTCGGCCGCGTTCTTCACCGGCAGGCAGCAGAGCGTCGGGCCCACCAGCAGGTCGTAGCTGCGCAGCGCCCCGTGGATCGCGTCGAAGATCTCGGTGCGGATCTCCTGGTCGCGATAGAAGTCCAGCGCCGACATCTCGCGATGGCCGTCCAGGAGCTTCAGCAATTCCTCCGGCAGCTCGTCCCGATGATCCTTCAGGATGTCGATGCCCGTCGCCTTCAGCCCCTCGAAGGCAAGGATGTTGAGCGGCATCAGCATCCGGCACCACAGCGCGCTCAGCTCCTGCTGCGGCCGTTTGATGCCCAGCTCGACCTCCTCGACGATCGCGCCCGCCTCCTCGAACGCCTTCACCGCCTCGTCGATCACCCGGGCGACCGCGGGCTCGATCGGAAACACGTCCCACTTCGGGCAGTAGCCGATCTTCCAGCCGCGGATCGAACGCCGCAGCGAGCCCATCCAGTCCACCGGCTGGTCCACGGCGAACGGGTCGCGCGGGTCGTGGCCGGCAATGGCGCTCATCACCAGCGCCGCATCCTCGACCGTGCGGGTGATCGGCCCCTCGAACAGGAACGGCATCATGCCGGCAAACGCGTTGGGCCGGCCGGTCTGCGGCACGCGCCCCCACGCCGGCTTGTAGCCGTAGGTGCCGGACCACGACGACGGGATGCGGATCGAGCCGCCGCCGTCGGTGCCCTCGGCGAAGGGCAGCAGGCCGTCGCCCACCGCCGCCGCGCTGCCGCCGGAGGAGCCGCCGCTGTTGCGGCCAATGGCGAAGGGCGTGCTGGTCGGGCCGAACAGCGGATTGTCGCAGGCGCCGCGGAAACCCATGATCGGGCTGTTGGTCTTGCCGATCAGGATGGCGCCGCCGACCTTCTCGATCCGCTCGGAATAGCCGCAGTAGGCGTCGATCACCGTCTTCGCCATCGACGGGATGCCGCCGAAGGTGGCCGGCCAGCCGGGCTTGAAGTCGAACAGGTCCTTGATCGCCGAGGGCACGCCGTGAAGCGGCCCCAGCGGGTCGCCCCCGCCCACCGCCTTCTCTGCCTCCCTCGCCGCCTTCCGCGCCTCGTCGGCCGCGATGTAGACGAGGGCGTTGAGGCTGGGATTGCGGCGCTCGATCCGCTCCAGCACCGCATCGACCACCTCCACCGGCGACAGCTGGCGGGTGCGGATCAGCAAAGCGATTTCCGCGGCGCTCTTCCAGGCGAGCTCGTCGGACAGGGGCATTCTCTTCCTCCCGGTTCTTGCTGGTGCGCCGACAGTAACGCAGGATCGCGCCAGCCGAAACGTTTCCGGGCGGCGCCGGGATGCAGGCGGGCGGCGCCGGCCTAGAGCTTTTCCACGAAGTCCTGGTTCTGCGTCTTCAGCCCCGGCGCCGACCCCAGCGCGTAGTGGCGGGACATGTCGGCCGAGAACCGGCTGGCGGGAGGCCGGCGGCCCAGCGCCTCCGCCATCGCGCGCACGTGGTGCGGCGCCGTCCCGCAGCAGCCGCCGACGTAGCGGACGCCGATCTCCGCCGCCTCGCGGGCGAAGCGGCCCATCTCGTAGCGGGTGACGGTGAACGGGTCGATCGCCGTCGGGAACGCGCGGCCCGACGGCAGCGACGCCGCGTCGAGCCTGGGGTCGTGCAGCGACTGGAAGGTCGGATGCGCGTGGTCGGTGCGGTAGGCGACCGGCAGCGCCGCCGTCGGCGCGTCGACCGCCGCCACCAGCCCGGGCAGGTAGGGCAGCATGGTCCCCGGCCCGCGGGTACAGTTGAGGCCGACCACGTCCGCGCCCGCATCGGCCAGCCGCCGGCAGGCCTCGACCGGGTCGTGACCGTCGCGCGTCCTCCCCTCCCGGTGGATGGCGAAGGTCACCACCGTGGTCAGGCCCGCCGCCTTCGCCGCCGCGAGCGCGAGTTCGGCCTCCCCGGTCCACGAGAAGGTCTCGGCGATGAGGTAGTCCGCACCCTCCTCCGCCGCCCAGCCCGCCTGTTCCTCGAACATGGCCTGCGCCGCGCGGATCGACTGCGGGTCGGCGGGGTCGTAGATGTTGGTGTTGCAGATGTCGCCGGCGAACAGCGTGCCGGTTTCCCGCGCCACGTCACGGGCGAGCCGGAGCCCGGCGCGGTTGATCGGCTCCAGGTCCGCCTCGCGGCCGATCAGCGCCAGCTTCTCGCGGTGCGCATAGTAGGTGAAGGCGACGACGACGTCGGAACCGGCGTGGACGAACTCCCGGTGCAGGGCCGTCACCATCTCCGGGTGCTCCAGCACCACCTCGGGCACATAGGCCCCGGCCTGCAGGTAGCCGCGCCGCTCCAGCTCGAACAGATAGCCCTCGGCCACCAGCACCGGCCCGTCGGCCAGCCGCGCCATCAGGTCCGGGGACGCGGTGGTATCGGTCATGGCGAAGCTCCCGTCATGCCCGAACAGCCTGCAGCAACCGTCCCGATGCGGCAACGCCTTTCGGCCGCCGGTGGCGACGGACAATCAGGATGCAGGGATCAACGGAGGAGATGGTGCCCAGGGACGGAGTCGAACCGCCGACACGGGGATTTTCAGTCCCCTGCTCTACCAACTGAGCTACCT
>CALKHQ010000019.1 GCA_937988735.1 uncultured Alphaproteobacteria bacterium | reverse complement strand
GGCCAGCGCGGCCTCCATCACCGCCGCGTGGCGCGTGTCGATGGAGACTATGGCACCGCGCTCGGCCAGGGCGCGGACGACCGGCTCGATCCGGGCGATCTCTTCGGCGGTCTCGACTGGCGCCGAGCCCGGCCGGGTCGACTCGCCGCCGACATCCAGGATGTCGGCGCCCGCCTCGAGCATCTCGACACCTCTGGCGATCGCGCGGTCGCGATCGACGAAATCGCCGCCGTCGGAAAAGCTGTCCGGCGTCACGTTGAGGACGCCCATGATGCGCGGCCGGGCAAGGTCGAGCCCCGCGAATGGCGCGCGCGGCGCCGACAGGGCCTCGAGCCGTTCGGCCACCCGGGCTTCGGTCTCCTCGCCCCCGGATTTCGCCCAGCGATCGAGAGTCGCCAGGTCGAAGATCACACGCTCGATCGTGTCGCCCGACGGATCGGACCGGCGCAGGGCGACCTCGCACGCGGTGAAGGCGATCGGGCCGCCGGCCAGCGGCCGTGCCGCGCCGCGCCCCACCGCGGCCTCCGCGACGGCGCCATTCAGAAATCCGAGCGGCCGGAGATAGAGGGTCCACTCGGAATGCGCGGCGGGAAGGGAAAAGCCCCGCGTCTCCGCGGGGCTCTCGTCGGCAACGGACATGGACCGACCAAGCGCGATCGCAGTCAGGCGCCCGGCTGCGGCTCGGGCTCGAGGCCGGCCGGACCGATCTTCCCCGGCCCCTCCTTCACCGACGCACCGCTCGACGGAACGGAGGAGCGCGGCTTGGACGGTGCCGAGGGCTGATCGTCGCCGGTGCGGATCTTCTCACCGCGCAGCAACGCCTTCACCTCGTCGCCCGACAGCGTCTCGTACTCGAGCAGCGCCTTGGCGATGGTGTGCAGCTCGTCCATGTGCTCGGTCAGAATCTTCCGGGCGAACTGCTCGCCGGTCTCGACCACGCGCCGGATTTCCTCGTCGATCATCCGGGCAGTGGCGTCCGACACGTTCTTCCGCTGGGTCACCGAGTGACCGAGGAAGACTTCCTCCTCGTTGTCGCTGTACTTGAGCGGTCCCAGCTTCTCCGACATGCCCCACTCGGTCACCATGCGGCGGGCCAGGTTGGTCGCCTGCTGGATGTCGTTGGCGGCGCCGGTCGTCACGTTTTCCGGACCGAAGATCAGCTCCTCGGCGACCCGGCCGCCGAACATCATCGCGATCCGGGACTCGAGCTCGATCTTCGACATGCCGTAACGGTCGCGCTCCGGCAGCGACATGGTGACGCCGAGCGCGCGACCGCGCGGGATGATCGTCACCTTGTGCAGCGGGTCGTGCTTGGGCGAATAGAGGGCAACGAGCGCATGACCGGCCTCGTGATAGGCGGTCAGCCTCTTCTCCTCCTCGGTCATGACCATGGAGCGCCGCTCGGCGCCCATCATCACCTTGTCCTTGGCGGCCTCGAACTCGTGCATGGTGACGACGCGCTTGCCGGCGCGCGCGGCGAGGAGCGCCGCCTCGTTCACGAGGTTCGCGAGATCGGCACCGGAGAACCCTGGCGTGCCGCGGGCGATGATCCGCGGATCGACGTCCGGTGCCAGCGGCACCTTGCGCATGTGGACCTTCAGGATCTGCTCGCGGCCGAGGATGTCCGGGTTCGGCACCACGATCTGCCGGTCGAAGCGGCCGGGCCTGAGCAGCGCCGGGTCCAGCACGTCCGGCCGGTTGGTGGCGGCGATCAGGATCACGCCCTCGTTGGACTCGAAGCCGTCCATCTCGACGAGGAGCTGGTTCAGCGTCTGCTCGCGCTCGTCGTTGCCGCCGCCGAGCCCTGCGCCCCGGTGCCGGCCGACCGCGTCGATCTCGTCGATGAAGATGATGCAGGGCGCGTTCTTCTTGCCCTGTTCGAACATGTCGCGGACGCGGCTGGCGCCGACGCCCACGAACATCTCGACGAAGTCCGAGCCGGATATGGTGAAGAACGGCACGTTGGCCTCGCCGGCGATGGCGCGGGCGAGCAGCGTCTTGCCGGTCCCCGGCGGGCCGACCAGCAGCGCGCCTTTCGGGATCTTGCCGCCGAGCCGCTGGAACTTCTGGGGATCGCGCAGATACTCGACGATCTCCTCCAGCTCCTCCTTCGCCTCCTCGACGCCGGCAACGTCATCGAAGGTGACGCGGCCGACCTTCTCGGTCAGCAGGCGGGCGCGGCTCTTGCCGAAACCCATGGCGCGGCCGCCGCCGGACTGCATCTGGCGCATGAAGAAGATCCAGATGCCGATCAGGATGATGAACGGCAGCCAGGAGGCGAGGATCGACAGCAGCGGGTGCATGCCTTCCTCGGGCGGCTTCACGGTGAAGCGCACGCCATGGTTGGTCAGCCGCTCGACCAGGTTGGGATCGTTCGGCGCGTAGGTCTGGAAGGTGCCGCCGCCCTGGCCGTAGGAGCCCGTGATGACCTGGCCATCGACCGTCACCTCGCTGACACGGCCCTGGTCCACGTCGGCGATGAACTCGGAGTAGGGAATCGTCGCCTGGCCGGTCCGGCCGCCGGAACCGCTGAACAGGTTGAACAGCGCAAGGAACAGCAGGCCGATGATGACCCAGACGAGGATTGTTTTCCCGAAATTGTTCAAGCGAGTGACCTTCCTTCACCGGCTGCGCCTGCAGCCGCGCGCCCCGAGCGCCGAATATCCCGCCCCTCTGCCGTGCCGGCGTCCGGTGCCGTTCCGTGGCGGGCTGCCGCACCGATCCGATAGCGCCCCCCAGGACTGACGGGATCTGTCAGCGGACGGCGGGGCGAGAAGGTGACGTTCAGAGTCAAATAAACCGCACCGGGACCATTACGTCCAGCACTGAGGTGGGGGGCAGGCGGGGCCCCGTCAAGGAATCTTGCGGCCGGCAGCGTGGACCGCACCGGCCGTGGCACCGCCTCCGGATCGACGGGCGGAATGCCGCCGTCGCAGGCCAGAGCGGCGAGGCTGCCAACGACGGCCGGACCCGGCGCATCCGGGGGCGCCAGGCACTCGAACCGGTTGTCCCAGCGCACGCAGGCGCCCGGCCGCACCACCACCGGCGCCGCCACCACCGCCGGCTCGCGATGGACCAGCCACCGGTCGCGCCAGCGGGTGAGCTGGACGCCCGCGAGCGTGGCCCCGCCCTCGGTTCCGGCGAGCAGCGCGAGCCAGTGCAGCATCGCCTCCCGCCGCGGCGGATGCTCGCCGCCGCCGACGGCTGCGACGACGAGTCCCAGGGCGCGAGCGGCGAGGTCCCGGTCGGCCCCGTCGAGGCCCTCGCAGTCGATGATGGCGTAGCCCAGCGGGGAGAGGTTGACGGCCCGTGCCAGCAGCCGGTCGATGCTGGCATCGAGCAGGCGGCGCGTGCGGCGCATGGCGCCGGCGGTGTGAGCGATGCGAGCCCCCATCAGGGCGTCATCCGCGGCGATCGCCTCCAGCGCCTGGCGGAGGCGTGCGCGGTCGAAGCGCGGGTCGCGGTTGCTGGGATCCTCGATCCAGGGCAGACCGCGCGCGGCGAGCGTCGCCACCAGCCGCTCCTTCGGGCAGTCGAGCAGCGGCCGCAGCACCCGCAGGTGACGCAGGCTCCGCTCCGGCGTCATCGCCGCCAGCCCGTGGGCGCCGCTGCCCCGGGCGAGGCGCAGCAGCACGGTCTCGACCTGGTCCTGGCGATGGTGTGCGAGAAGGAGATGCAGCACGCCGGCCCGGCGGCACCAGTCCTCAAGCAGGGCAAACCGGCCGGCGCGGGCGCGCGCCTCCAGGTTGCCGGCGTCCGTGGCCCCCACGTCGGCGGCGAGGATCTCGTGCGTGATGCCGGCCTCGGCCATCCAGCCGGCAACGGTACGGGCTTCGTCCGCCGATTCCCGACGCAGCCCGTGATCGACGATGAGCGCGATCACCCGGCCGCCGCGGCGTTCCGCCCAGGTCCGCGCGCAGTGGACGAGGCACAGGCTGTCGGCGCCGCCGGATACGCCCACCGCCAGCACCGGTGCGGGCTCGAACGGCTCGAACCGCTCCATGAGCGCGGCAAAGGCCGGCTCGTCGAGCGGCTGCAGGGATGGATCGGAACCGGACAGCGGCGTGGCGGGCCGGCTCGCGTCAGCCGCAGCCGGCAGTGGCCCGCGCCTGGGCCGCCCGCTCCTGGATGTTCATCGGCGCGTTGGGGAAGGCCGTGCGCAGCTGGTTCAGCGTGGTGCACGCATCGGCAGGCCGCCCGAGCTGGATGAGCGACAGTCCGAGCTTGAGCAGCGTGTCCGCCGCCTTGTAGCCGGTGGGGTAGTTGGCGAAGCCGGCCGCATAGGTCTCGGCCGCACGCTGGTAGTCACCGCGATCAAAATAGATCTCGCCCAGCCAGAAGAAAGCGCTGCTCGACAGCGGATGGGTGGGATGGGCACCGATGAAGCTGCGCAGCGCCGCATCCGCCGCCGCATATTCCCGGTTGTCCAGCATCGCCCGGATGGCCTGGAATTCGGCTTCCGGCGTGCCGGCAACGGCGCCGGTCGTCGCCGTGCCGCTGCTGATGGTGGGCGGCGTCACCCCGGTTGCCGCCCCCTGGGGCAGCGGCGACGAGTCCAGCCGGGGCGTCTCGAGCTGGGGCACCGGTGGCGTCGGCTGCA
>CALKHQ010000018.1 GCA_937988735.1 uncultured Alphaproteobacteria bacterium | reverse complement strand
CGCCCGCCGATGGCGAGCTGGCTCAGCCCCTCGGGCGCGTCGCCGAAGCGGGCGAGAGCGCGTGCGAACAATGCCTGGCAAGCCATTGCGGTCAGAGGGGTTTTCTCCGACGGCTTCCACAGAACCGGATCGCCGCAGACGATCGCCAGCGCGAAGTTCCACGACCACACCGCGACCGGGAAGTTGAAGGCGGAGATCACGCCGACGGGCCCCAGCGGATGCCAGGTCTCGCGCAGCGCATGGCCGGGCCGCTCGCTGGCGATGGTGAGGCCGTAGAGCTGGCGGGAGAGGCCGACCGCGAAGTCGCAGATGTCGATCATCTCCTGCACTTCGCCGCGGCCTTCCTCGACGATCTTGCCGGCCTCGACCGTCACCAGCCGCCCGAGCGCATCCTTGTGGGCCCGCAGCTCCTCGCCGAACAGGCGGATCAGCTCCCCGCGCCGGGGGGCCGGCACCTCGCGCCAGCGGAGAAAGGCGGCCTGCGCCCGGGCGATCTTGGCTTCGAGCGAGCCGGCGTCGTCCTCGGCCACCTGCGCGATGACCTCGCCGTCGATCGGCGAGCGGACGTCGAGCGAGCCGCCGGCGGTGGCCTCCCGCGGCAGGTGGAGCGCGTCGAGCAGGGGAGCGATGTCCATTGCAGGCTGGTTCCCTCGTGGCCTTGAACTGCGCACGAATGGCGGGTCGCACCGGTTTTGGCAAGGGTGCAGCGACGACATGGCGCCGCCGCCCGGGTGTCGCCACGGTAACGGCACCCCGCTGCCACTTAGCAAATACTTACGATCTGCGGAGGGATCATTTAGCAGGCGGCCGCGCTGCACAGCCCTTATGTACCCGGTGACGCCGATCGCGGCGCGAAACCCTGCAGGGATCATGAAAGGGAACATGAAGATGAACGGCGGTCGCTTCGACATCTATGCCCCCATCCACAAGGCCTTCCGCATGCTGATGGGCGAGACCCTCACCGCAGTCGGCCGTGCCGACGCGGGCGATCCGGCGAGCGTCGCCCAGGTCCTCGGCCAGGTGCGGACGCTGCTCGACTTCTGCGCGATGCACGTCCAGGACGAGAACGCGTTCGTCCACACCGCGATCCGGGCCCGTGCGCCGGAGTGGCAGGGCGAGACGCCGGCCGACCACGACCATCATCTCGAGGAGATCGCGGCCCTGCGCGCCGAGGCCGATGCGGTCGAGGCCGCCGGCCCGGGCGGGCGCACGGCCGCCTTCACCCGGCTCTACCGCGACCTCGCCGTCTTCGTCGGCGAGAACTTCCGCCACATGGAGGTCGAGGAGCGCGACAACAACGCAATGCTGTGGAAGCTCTACACCGACGCCGAGCTGATCGCGATCCATGACGCGCTGGTCGCGTCCCTGCCGCCGCAGGCGGTGGCGGAGGCGATGCGCCTGATCCTGCTCGCCTCCACGCCGGCGGAGCGGGCGGCGACGCTGCACATGGTGCGCGAGACCGCGCCGGAGCCGGTGTTCGACCAGATGCTGGAAGCAATCCGGCCGGCGCTGACCCCGCTCGACCGGCAGAAGCTCGCGGTGGCGCTGACCGAGCTGGCGCAGGCCGCCTAACCCTCGCGCGCGGCGGGTTCCGCCTGCATCTCGTGCCGGCGCAGCGGCCGGTCCACCCGCAGGCGGAACCGGCCACGGCCGGTCTTCTCGATCGCGATGCCGCAGTCCTTCTCCGCCAGCCGGCGCTCGAGCAGGATCAGCCGCGCCTCCAGGTTCTCCGCGTGCATCGGCAGCCGGAGCTCAGGCCGGAGGCGCAGCTCGCGGTTGGTGAACTCGCAGCGGCCTTCCTCGCACCAGGCGCCGGTGAGGATCCAGAAGATCGACCCGGCGACACCCTTGATCAGATAGTCGCCGCCGATGAACACGCTGTCGTTGGCCCGGTAGTAGCGAAGGTCGATCGGCGGCAGGGCCGCGGGCGCCGCGGGCACCGGCGCCGGGGCGGCCTTCCGCGCCGCCCGCGGGCCGGAGGCGGCGCGCCGCACGGTGACTGCAAGCTGGGCGGCGAGCACGGCCAGCGCATCCTCGTGGTCGTAGCTGAAGCGCATGTCTTCCGGACTCTCGACGAACAGCACGCCGAGCAGGCCCTGGCCGTCCTCGATCGGCACGGCAAGCTGGCTGCCCGGACGATCGAGACCGGGCAGGGGGATCGCCTGGTCCAGCCCCTGCGGCGCCATCCGTGCACCGACGCCGCGGGCGTAGTTCACGTCGGTGGTCATGTGGTTGATGCGCACGGCGATCCGCTCCTGCGCCGCCATGCCGATCACGCCGTCGCCGACCGCGATCTCCGCGCCGATGCCCGATTCCGCGTAACCGCGGCTCGCGACCGCGTAGAGCGTGCGTCCGTCGGCCGCGAGCAGGAACACGGCGGCATGGGCGATGCCGAACTCGCGGTCGAGGGCGGCCATCAGGGCGTCCAGCGCCGCGGCGAGGTCGGGCTCGCGGCCGAGGCAGGCGGCGGTGCGGCGCAGCACCGGCAGGAGCCGCGGCCGCTCCCGCGGCGGCAGCACGTCGCCGGGCACCGCCTCGATGCTCTCCACGCGGCAGATGTCGGCGCCGGCCAGCCGGAACACCCCGGCCATGCCGGTGTGGGAGGCGATGCCGGCGAGCTTCGCCCGCATGCTCTCGAACACCGGGCCGGAGGTCTCGGTTCGCTGGTAGGTGACGGCGATGCGGAAGGTCTCCGCCGTCACCGGGTCGATGAGCTGCAGCAGCGCACGCGGGCTCGCCAGCAGGTTGGCGCGGGTCTTGTTGAAGAACTGGTAGGTGAGGGCAACGTGATCCGGGTCCACGTAGTGGACCTGCGAGATGTAGGTCACGTTGGGCGTGCCATCCGGCGCCAGCGTCGCTATGCCGATCGGGATGAAGCCCTCCAGCGCGTCGCGGATCGCTTCCAGGCGCAGCGGGGTGGCCGCGGCCGCGCTCACCGTCCGCACTCCCGGGGCCGGCCGGCCTGCGGGCCGGGCGTCTGGTCGAACAGGACCCGGGGCATGAAGGACAGCACCCCGATCGAGCTGCCGTGGTCCGAAACCACGCAGCCGACGAAGGCGGGCGTGAACCCCAGCGGCATCAGCTCGGCGATCATCATCGGCGGATAGCGCCGCCGCGCGGCGTCGTCTTCCGCGGTCGGCCGCTCGGCCCGGACCTCGTCCCCCTTGATCTGGATGGTCTCGTTGGTCTGCGGTCGCGAGAACATTGCCGCCACCCGGCCGTGGCCGAGCGCACCGGCGATCAGTGCCGCCGCATCGACGGTCCGCAGGCAGAGGCGGATCCGGCCGGTGTCCGGCTCCAGCCGCGCGGCGATCGCGCGCGCCATCACCGGCCGCCGCTCCGCCCCCTCCGCCGCGGCGAGGATCGAGACGGAGGATTCGATGAAGGCCGCGTCCGCCGGCGAGAGCCGCAGCGGCCCGCCCGGCTCCGTCGGGCGCTCCGGCCCCTGATGCGGCACGGGCGCCACCCGGGCTCAGTCCAGCACGATCGCGCTGATCTGCCGGCCGTAGTCGGGCTCGCCGCGATGGGTCGCGCGGCGGAAGCTGAACAGGCGGGCAGGATCGGAGTAGGTGTCGTGGTCGAGGCGGTCGACAGCGGCGAGGCCGAGCACCTGCAGTCGCGCCGCGACATAGCCGGGCAGGTCGAACTGGCGGTGGTCCGCATCGGCGCCGGGCAGGAAGAAGCGGGCCGCATCGGGCTCGTCCGCCAGCAGCGCGTCGTGAAAGCCGCGATCGACCTCGTAGGAGGCAAGCCCGATGGCGGGGCCGATTGCGGCCCGGATGCGGCTACGCCGGGCGCCGAGCCGCTCCATCTCCGCCACCGTCGTCTCGGCGATCCCGGCCCGGGCGCCGCGCCAGCCGGCATGGGCCGCGCCGATGACCCGCGCTTCCGGGTCGGCGAACAGGACCGGTGCGCAGTCGGCGGTCATGATGCCGAGCACGATTCCGGGCTGGGCGGTCGCCATCCCGTCGGCACGGGGGGCGGCATCCCACCGCCACGGCGTCCCGACCGTCACTGCTGTGCCGCTGTGGACCTGGTACACGGTGACGATGTCGGCTTCCTGCCGGCCCAGCGCGGCGGCCGCCCGCCTGCGGTTCTCGCGCACGGCCTCGCGGTCGTCCGACGAGCCGTAGCCGCAGTTCAGCCCGGCATAGATGCCGGTGCTGACGCCGCCCAGCCGGGTGAAGAAGCCGTGGCGGATGCCTGGCAGTTCGGCGAGCGCGGGCGCGCCCAGGGCGACGGCGGTCATTGCCTACTGGAACCCCGGGGTGGGGCCGAGCGACGGGTGCACGACGGCGAGCGCCTGGAACAGGCGGCCCATCTGCTCCTCGTCGATCAGGCGCGCCGCCCCGTTGCGCAGCGTTTCGGCATGGTCCGGATTGGCCTGGATCAGGGTGTCCAGCCGCGCCGCCAGCCCGAGGTTGAGCAGGAACCGGCCCTGGTCCACCGGGCCGTCGATCCGGCAGCCGGTCTCCGCCGCCTCGCGGGCGAGGCTGAGGAAATCGACGTGGGTGGTGATGTCCGCGGCCCCGGGCGCCGCATAGACGTCGGCCCGGTCGTGGCCGCGCACCGACTGCAGCGTGCTGCCGACGCCGCCGCCGCGGTGAGCGTAGTCGATCATCAGCGCCGCGCCGCCATGGGCGGCCAGACGTCTGCCGATGGCCCGCACGCAGGCGTTCCGCTCCGGCGCGTGCTCGATGACGATGGTCGGCGGGATGCGGTGGTAGAGCGGGTGGAGCTCGCGGCTGACGTCGCTGCTCACGTCGCGCCAGCGGCCGAACAGGCGCTCCCCGGCGTCCACGACCACGAACTGCTCCTGCCAGCCGTCACCGAAGCGGCGGAGCTGGCGCACGGGCAGGGCATCGAAGAACTCGTTGGCGACGAGCAGCATCGGCCCCGTCGGCACGTCGTCCAGCCGCGCGTGCCAGACCGGGGCGAAGCGCCCGAGCCGCGCCCGCTGGTCGGCGCGGAGGGGGGCGCTCGACTCGACGAGGTGAAGCCGCACGGCGGCGCAGAAGGCGGGGCTCGCCTGGCTGGCAGCGCGCAGCGCATCCTCCATCAGCACGCCGCGGCCGGGGCCCAGCTCCACCAGCATCACCGGCGAGGCCTGGCCCATCGCCATCCAGCGGTCCACGCACCACAGCCCGATCAGCTCGCCGAAGATCTGGCTGATTTCCGGGGCGGTGATGAAGTCGCCGCGGGCGCCGATCGGCGTGCCGGTGACGTAGTAGCCGTGTTCCGGGTCGGTAAGGGCGATCCGGATGTACTCGTCCAGCCGCAGCGGCCCCTCCCTGCGGATGCGGGCGATGATCTTCTCGGCAAGCGGCGTCGGGCTAGCCATGGCGCCCCCCTCAGCTGGCGTCTCCGGGCACCGGCCGGCGCAGCCGCGCGTTGACGATCAGCCCGACGCCGACCAGCAGCATCGGCAGGGACAGGAGCTGGCCCATCGTGACCGACTGGCCGATGATGAAACCGAGATGGGCGTCCGGCTCGCGGAACAGCTCGCCGATCATCCGGGCGACGGCGTAGCCGGCGAGGAAGGTGCCGGCGAGTGCCCCCGGGCGCCGCCAGGCGCCGGTGCGGGTGCGCACCAGCCACATCACGCCGAACAGGACGACGCCTTCCAGGAACGCCTGGTAAAGCTGGCTGGGGTGGCGGGCAAGCTGCTCCGGATCGCAGGTGAAGACCATCGCCCACGACACGTCGGTGGGGCGCCCCCACAGCTCGCCGTTGATGAAATTGGCGATGCGGCCGAGGAACAGCCCGATCGGCACCGCGCAGCAGACGATGTCGCCCAGCCGAAGCATCGGGATGCGGCGCCGGAGGGCGAACAGGATGATCGCGGCGATCACGCCCAGCATGCCGCCGTGGAACGACATGCCGCCGGTCCACAGCATCGGGATCTCGGCAGGATTCTCGAGGTAGTACCCGGGCTTGTAGAACAGCACGTAGCCGAGACGCCCGCCGAGGATGACGCCCAGCGCCGCCCAGACGAAGAAATCGTCCACGTCGCGGGCGGTCATGAATGCGGGCGGGCGCTTCGCGAGGTGGTGGACCAGCCGCCACCCCAGGATCAGCGCCACCACATAGGCGAGCGCATACCAGGTGATCTGGAAGAAGCCGAGGTCGAGAGCGACCGGGTCGATGACGCCGCAATGGTTCATGAAGCCCCGTTCCCGTGGTCGTCGCCGGCCGCGTCAGCGGTACGGATCGTCGGCTTCCAGATAGGTGCGCACATAGGCGCCGACGCCATCCTCCAGGCTGGTGAACGGCCGTTGATAGCCGGCGCTGCGCAGCCTGTCCATGGAAGCCTTGGTGAAATACTGGTACCGGTCGCGGATCGCGAGCGGCATGTCCACGTAGTCGATCGCGGCCGGCCGGCCCAGCGCGGCGAACACGGCCTCCGCCAGCTCGGCGAAGCTGCGGTCGCGCCCGGTGCCGACGTTGAACAGGCCGGACACCTCCGGGTTGTCCTTCAGCCACAGCATCACGTCGACGCAGTCGTCCACGAACACGAAATCGCGCCGCTGGCCGCCGTGGGGAATTCCTTCGCGGTGCGACTTGAACAGCGTGCAGCGCCCGGTGTTACGGATCTGGCCGTGCACCCGGTACACGACGCTGACCATGTCGCCCTTGTGGTACTCGTTGGGGCCGTAGACGTTGAAGAACTTCAGCCCCGCCCACTGCGGCGGCTGCGGACGGCCGTCGGTGACGATCCGTGCGACAATGCGGTCGAAGGCATGCTTGCTCCAGCCATAGGCGTTGAGCGGCCGCAGCCGGGCCAGCGCCTCCACCGAGAAGTCGTCCTCGAAGCCGGCCGACCCGTCGCCGTAGGTGGCGGCAGAGGAAGCGTAGATCAGCGGCACGCCGTGCTCCGCGCACCAGTCCCAGAGGAATCGGCTGAGACCGAGGTTGGTGCGGACGATCAGGTCGGCGTCGGTCTCGGTGGTGGCGGAGATCGCGCCGAGGTGGAACACGGTGGCGATGGCGCCGCGGTGGCGGTCGAGGAAAGGCGCCAGCTCCTCGGGCGGCACGAAGTCCGCGATCTCGTGCCGGGCGATGTTGCGCCACTTGTCGCCGTGGCCCAGCCGGTCGCAGACTGCGACCGCATGGCCGCGCGCGGCCAGTGCCGCCAGCAGGTTCGAGCCGATGAAGCCGGCTCCGCCGGTGATCAGGATCATCGATGACTGCGGTGCATGGCCGCTCCCATGGCTCGCGGCCGGCATTACCCCTTGGCGCCGCTCCGGCCGGTGATACCTTGTGCTCACGGTGCCGACAAGCGGGCGGCCGGAGGCGGCCCGGGCACCGCAGCGGACGAGGAGACCATCATGCGTGGCGATCCCAGGCTGATCGACGACCTTTCCCGGCTGGCGAGCGGCGCCTTCGGCACCCTGAACACCATGCGGTCCGAGGCGCAGGAGCAGCTGCGCAGCCGGGTGCGGCGCGTCCTCGGCGGCATCGACGACGAGACGCTGCGCGAGGAGGTCGCCGCCGCGCTGGAGCTCGCCGCCAACGCGCGCGCCGAGCAGGAGAAGCTGCTGGAGCGGCTGCAGGCGCTGGAGGAGCGGGTCGCACAGCTGGAGGCAGCGAGGGCCCCGTCCCGGCGCGCCCCGAAGTCGGACCTGGACGGCAAGCAGCTCGCCTGAGGCCGCCGGGCGCTCCGGCCCGCTCCCTTGCACGTCAGGAGTGGTTCAGGCTTCGACTTTCTCGAGCGTCGGATAGTCGGTGAAGCCCTTCGGCCCCGTGCCATAGAAGGTGGTCGGATCCGGCATGTTGAAGTGCGCGCCGGTCTTGAACCGCGTCACCAGGTCAGGGTTGGCCAGGAACGGCACACCGAAGGCCACCAGGTCTGCATCGCCCTTCGCGATCACCGCATCCGCGCGCTCGCGGTCGTAGCCGCCATTGACGATGAGCGGCCCCGCATAGCGCCGGCGCGTGAAGCCGGCAACGTCCTCGATCTGAACCGGACCGGCGTCGTGGGACGCCTTGTTCGGGCCGACGACGTGGATGTAGCCGACGTCGCGCCGGGCGAGGCTGCGGATCAGGTAATCGTAGACCGCGGGGCGGTCGCTGTCGCCGATGCCGTAGTGCACACCGGCCGGCGAGAGGCGTACGCCCACACGCTTCGCATCCCACGTCGCGATGACCGCATCGACGACCTCGAGGATCAGGCGCGCGCGGTTCTCGATCGACCCGCCAAAGGCGTCGGTGCGGTGGTTGGACTTGTCCTCGAGGAACTGCTGCAGGAGATAGCCGTTCGCGGCATGGATCTCCACCCCGTCGAATCCGGCGGCGCGCGCGTTCTCGGCCGCGCGACGAAAGTCTTCCACGATGCCCGGCAGTTCTTCCGCGCGAAGTTCGCGGGGGACCGTGAAATCCACGCGCCCTGACGGCAGGAAAAAGCTCCCCTCTGCGGGAATCGGCGACGGCGCGACGGGATCGGCCCCGTTCATGATCCCCGGGTGCGAGACGCGGCCGGGGTGCCAGATCTGGTTCACGATCCGACCGCCCGCGTCGTGGACAGCCGAAGTGATATTGCGCCAGGCACCGATCTGATCTTCGCGGTGGATCCCCGGTGCGCGGATGATCCCGTGCGCCTGGTCCGAGATCTGTGTGCATTCGGTGATGATGAGCCCGGCACCGGCCCGCTGGACGTAATAGTCACGCATCAGGGCGGTCGGCACACCATCCTCGGTCGCGCGGGTGCGGGTCATCGGGGCCATGACTGCGCGGTTCGGCAGGCTGAGACCGTTGAAGTCGTACGGGTCAAGGAGGCGAGGCATTGGTCTTTCCTTCCGGGTTCCGTTGAGCTGGGGTCGGTCCCGGCGTCAGAGCATCGTGTTGCCGCGATCGGCCGCTTGTTTGCTCGGTGCGACAATTGCCCGATGGGTGTTGGACAAACCATCCGGGCAATCCAACAATTTTCTTCGATGCACCTGAATATGGCGATCGGCGTGTCCGACGGCAGAGGTGATTTGCGGCCATCTGTGTTCAATATTTTGGATAATCCGATGATCGACCTGAACCACCTGCGCATCTTCGAGCGCGTGGCCGCGCACGGGAGCTTTTCCGCCGCGGCGCGCCAACTGGGTCTGCCACGGTCCAATGTCAGCCGGGCCGTATCGAAGCTCGAAGAATCTCTGAAGACGCGGCTGATGCAGCGAACGACCCGGGAGGCGACTCTGACCTCCTCCGGCAAGGCGCTTTTCGAGCGGGCCAGCCGGATCATGGAGGAGGTGAGCGAGGCGGTCGGCTACATCCACGCACTGACGGGCGTGCCGTCGGGACCGCTGCGGGTCAGCGCCGGGATCGCGCTCGGGATCAACGTGCTGGGCGACGCGCTGCCGGGATTTCTGGAGCTGTATCCCGAAATCCGCCTTGAGCTGCATCTCGAGAGCGCGCGCGTGGACCTGCTCTCGGAGAATATCGACGTGGCGCTACGCTTCGGCCGGCTGCCGGATTCCAGTCTCATCGCACAGTATCTCGGGACGCTGGAGCAGACGATCTGCGCGAGCCCGACCTACCTGTTGCGGCATGGCAGGCCGGAGCGGCCGGGCGATCTGGCGCGGCACAGGTTCGTCGACATGCCCACGCCGGACGGTCGGCCGCGCGCCGTGGTCCTGTCGCGACCGGAGGGCGCCGAAACCGTGCTGGTGCAGCCCGGCGCGATCGTGGACGAGGTGCTCACGATGCATCGCCTGGTCAGGGGCGGCGTCGGGATTGGCATCCTTTCTTCCTATCTTCTGAAGGCCGATCTGGATGATGGCGCACTCGAGCGCGTCCTCCCCGACTGGGAGGTGCCGGGCGTTCCGGTTTCCCTCGTCTATCCGAGCCGGCGCGAGCTGGCCCCGTCTGTCCGCGCCTTCGCGGACTTCATGCACGGTCTGGGGGCCGACGCGCCCTGGAAGAAGTAGCACCTGTCCGTCCTCACCCCGGGGCAGCAGTGCGAGTGCCGGACAGATCGACAAGAGGATCGAGCGCCCGCAGCAGATGATCCGCAGGCACCGGATCCTTGCACTGCGCCGTGCCTGATGCCGGCATCAGTCTGCCGGCTCAGCACCACCCCATTGCAGCTTCAGGCGCAGTTTTCAGCAGTATCTCCGCCGGACTAGATCACCGGCATCTCCGCCCGCGTCGGCTGGCGCAGGACGTCGGCGACGATGGTCAGGCCGTGACGCACGTCGTCGTCACTCGCCGGGCCGTTCAGGCACAGCCGCACTGCGTTCATCGCGATCTGCGAGATGCCGTCGTCGCGCCCCGGGGGGTTGACGCGGAAGGCGTCGCCCGGGGTCAGCGCGACGCCGCGGCTGCGCATCGCCGCGACGAACTCGTGCATCCGCCACGGCTCGGGCAGCGGCAGCCAGATGTGGAAGGCCCTGCCCAGGCCCGCATTCGCCGGGTGATAGAGCTCCCCCAGCACCTGGGCGGCGAGGCGCTGGCGCCGCTGCGCCGTCGTCCGCTGCCGCTCCGCCGCTTCCGCCGCCAGCCCGCTGTCGATCAGGTGCATCGCGAGCTCGCTCTGCAGCGGCGCGCCCATCAGCACCGTGGTCCGCAGCGCGGCCGCGATGCCGGGCACCACCGCTTCGGGCGCGAGCACGAACCCGACGCGGAGCCCCGGCGCCACCGCCTTGGACAGGCTCGAGACATAGATGCCCCGGTCCGGCGCGAAGGAGCGGATCGGCGGCGGTGAGTCCGGGGCGAGGAAGCCGTAGACGTCGTCCTCGACCAGCCAGACGCCATGCCGGCGGGCGATTGCCGCAAGCGCCTCCCGCCGCCGTTCCGGGAGCACGATCGTCGTCGGGTTGTGCATCGACGGCATCAGGTAGGCGGCGGACGGACGGTGGCGGATGCAGGCCTCCTCGAAGGCCTCCGGGATGATGCCTTCGCCGTCCATGGCGACGCCCTGGGCGCTGAGGCCCCGCATCCAGGCGAAGGAGACCATGCCGGGCCAGGACAGCGATTCGCAGAGGATGGTGTCGCCGGGGCGGGTCAGGGCGGAGAACACGGCGGTCAGCCCCCCCTGGCAGCCTGGGGCGAGCAGCACCGATTCGCCCTGGCGGGCGACGCCCAGTCCGGCGAGCCAGCGGGCGGCGGCGGCGCGGTGCTCGGGCCGGCCGCCGGCGTGGGCGTAGTTCACCAGCGACTCGAGCCGGCCGCGGTCGCCCACCATCGCCAGCGCCTGCGCCATCATCGCCGCCATCCCTTCCGACGCCGGGTAGTTCGGTGCCAGGTCGATCGCCTCCATCGCCTCGCCGTGGGCGGCGAACCAGTTGGCGGAAGGATCCGCGGGCGGGTCGGCCACCGCGGCGGCAGGGCGCGGCGGGGGATAGTAGGGGCCCAGGCTGGGCAGGAAGGCCGGCTGCAGGTCCGCCGCCGCATGTTCCCGGCGCGGCGCTGTCGCCATGATGTAGGTGCCCCGCCCGACCTGCCCGCCGACCAGCCCGCGCCGCGCGGCCTCGGCATAGGCGCGGCCGACGGTGCCGACCGTGACCCCCAGCGCCCACGCCAGGTCCCGCTGCGGCGGCAGCCGGTCGCCGGGTTTCAGGCGCTCGGCAGCAATGTCCCGCTCCAGCGCGTCGGCGATGGCGAGGTAGCGCGGGCCGGTCACGCCCGTCAGGTCCGGCAGCCAGATTGTCATGGTGACAATATTAGCTTTGACACCTTCGTCCCGCAAGGAGAATGCTTTTGTCACCATCCAATGCAGCGCGCCATGCGCGATTGTATCGATTGTATCGTTCCGGCCGTGAAATTTCGGCACTGGCAGCAGGGGCGGGCAAATCGAGCGCAAGAACCGGGTGGCAGCGGCCTGTTCAAGGGAATAGGTCGAGGATCGTAGACCCCTAGTATGGAGCAAATGGTCATGCCGGGCCTGCAGCACATCTCCAACCGCGGTATCGGGTCCACTCTCGCCCGCAGCGGAGTGGTGCTGGTCCGCGCCATGGCCAACGGTCTGCGCAGGATCGTCGTGGCAATCGATGCAATGCACACGCGCCACCGATCCCGTGTGCACCTGCAGTCCCTGGATGACCGGATGCTCAAGGACCTGGGCCTGTCCCGGGCCGACGTGGTTCGCGAGTCCAGCAAACCGTTCTGGCGAGGGTAGGATGGAACTCGATATGCAACGGCCCGACGCGCCCCTGGTCCTCGATGCCCGGGCGCAGGTCAGCTCCCACGGCCTCGAGGCGGCCATGGAGCACGACGCGCAGGTCGATCCCCGGATGGCTGCCGCCATTGCCTGGCTGGCCGAACGCTATGCGCAGCAGCCCAGCCTGGAGGAGGCCGCCGCGGCGGTCGGCATGAGCCCGTATCACTTCCAGCGCCGCTTCACCGAGGCGGTGGGGGTGAGTCCGAAGAAGTTCGTGCAGTTCCTGACCCTCGAGCACGCCAAGAAGCTCCTGCGCAGCAACGAGAGCGTGCTGGACGCCGCCTACGACGCCGGGCTGTCCGGGCCCGGCCGGCTCCACGACCTGTTCGTCGCCCACGAGGCGATGACGCCGGGGCAGTGGAAGGCGCGCGGCGCCGGGCTTGACCTGCGCTACGGCTGGCACGACAGCCCGTTCGGGCCGTGCCTGATCGTCGCCACCGAGCAGGGCGTCTGCGGGCTGGGCTTCGAGCGGGGCGCAGGCAAGCGCGAGACGTTCGACGACCTGATGACCCACTGGCCGGAGGCGGACCCGCACGAGGATCCGGCGCTGACCGCGCCCTTCGCCGCTGCCGCCTTCGGCCATGCCAGGGGCGATCTCAGGCTCATGCTCCGCGGCACGCCGTTCCAGCTCAAGGTTTGGGAGGCGCTGCTGCGGATCCCGCCGGGCAGCGTCGTCACCTATACCGACATCGCCCGGGCGCTGGACCGGCCGGATGCGGTGCGCGCTGTCGCCAGTGCAGTCGCCCGCAACCCGATCTCCTGGCTGATCCCCTGTCATCGGGTCCTCCGGCAGACCGGCGCGCTGGCCGGCTACCGATGGGACGTCTATCGCAAGCGTGCCATGCTGGCGATCGAGGGAGCCGCCGTCCTCCCTGACCCGGCCGAATGACATGCGCCTCCCTTCCCGCCGCGGGGAGGGAGGCATTTCCCGATGCTCAGGCGATGTAGGAACCGAAGCCGGCGTATATCTGGCGCTCGAGCTCGCTGTTGATCGCGATCATCGCCTCTTCCACCAGCCGGTACATCACCTCGTCGCGCTGCTGCAGCGTGACGTTCTCGGCGACCGTGCGCGCCCGCTCCGCGAAGGCGCGCGCGCTGGCCGGCGCGACGAAGGGCAGGCCGTCGACCGCGACCTCGACGTCGAGGCGGACGCGGTACTCGTCCGACTGGTCGGTGGTGAGATAGCCGGTGATTCCGGTGGTGCGGGCCAGCGGAATCTGCGCCAGCATCGCATCGTGGATGATGACCAGCGCCCGGCCGCTCGCGCCCACCGGATGGATGCGCCGCTCCGCCCAGCGACGGACGGCCTCGGCCGGCGCGATGGGCGCAGTCGCCTCCACGGTCGGCATGCCCGGCGGCGGGCTGTAGCGGTTCTCGATCTCCCGCCGCGCCACCAGCAGCGGGATCTGCGACAGGTGAACGAAGGTGAGCTCGGGCACGCCCGTGCGCGGCGCCGGCGTGCGGCAGCCGGCGACGCCCGCCGCCGCGAGGGCGGCGAGGGACGCAAGGAGCCGGCGGCGCCCGGGATCAGTGGGTGGTGAAGATTCGGCCGAGATCGTTGTGGTCGAAGACATATTTCCGGTTGCAGAATTCGCAGACCACCTCGACACGACCGTCGTGCTCCAGTTCCTTCATCTGCTCGGGGCCGATGCCGCGGAGCACATCGACGATCCGGTCCCGCGAGCAGCGACACCCGGCCTTCAGCGGCCGGGTCTCATATACCCTGACGCCATCCTCGTGGAACAGGCGGTAGAGCAGCGCCTGCGGCGAGAGCTCGGGATCCAGCATCTCCCTGTTGGAGCAGGTACCCATCAGCGCCATCGCCCGGTTCCACCCGTCGTCGCCGCTGACGGTGGACGACTCGTGACCGCCTTCCGCCGGCATCTTCTGCACCATCAGGGCGCCCGCACGCCAGTCGCCGCCGGCGCTGCGGTCGGCGGCCAGCAGCACCCGGGTCGGAAGCTGCTCGGACTGGCGGAAATAGTGGTGGACGCACTCGGCCAGCGTATCCCCCTCCAGCGCGACGATGCCCTGGTAGAGCTCGGTGTTCGCGCCCTGATCGACCGTGAAGGCGAGATAGCCCGAGCCGAGCAGCCGCGCGATCGGCGCCGGCGACTGGTCGTCGCGGGTGTCGATCCCGGACAGCCGCTCCGGCTCGTAGCGGGCATAGCCCCGGATCTCGCCGCCGGTGCTGACGTCGGCAACCAGCAGGTTCACCGGACCGTCGCCGCGGGCCTGGATCGAGAACACGCCGTCGAACTTCAGCGTGGCAGCCAGGGCCGCGCACAGCGCAAGCGTCTCCGCCAGCAGGACCGCGATCGGGCCCGGATAGGCGTGGCGGGCGAGGATGTCGTCGACGACCGGGCCGAGGCGGACGAGTCGCCCGCGCAGTGAATTGCCGTCGATCTGGAAGGGCTGGACAATGTCGTCGGGAGGCATGGGGGACGATATAGCATCCCTGCGCCGTGCGTCCAATTCCGGCCCGTCCGCGCCCAGGGCCGGCTGCGGGCACGGCCCGCCGGCGGGTGGGTCAGGACGGCTCGCCGAGCAACGCGACGTGCGACGACTGTTCCCAGTGCTCGCCGGCGCCGAGTAGGCAGGTCTTGCCGTCAGGCGTGGTCATCAGCAGCGTCCAGGTGCCTTCCTCCGAGCTGAAGACCTCCACCACGCTGCCGGTATTGGAGAGACCCGTTGCGGTCAGGTCCTCCTCCCAGGTCTTCTTCAGCTCGCGCACGATCTGGTCGCGGTCGCCGCACAGCATTTCCGCATGGGCGGGGCTCGCTCCGCAGGTCAGCACCATGCTGGTGGCGAGACCGGCGGCCGCAAGTGGCAGGCGGGCGGCGAGGAAGGCGGGCGAGCTCATGGCAGCATCTCCTTGCGGCGCAGTCCCCTCACGGACGCGCCGGCGTTGTCCATGCCTCGGGCGTGGGTCCCCCTGAAGCGGTCGTTGTGCCGGGGATCCTCGGATCAGCCGGTGACCTTCGAGTCGACCGTTGCATCTTAGCGGTCAACCGACCCCGGGCCGGGGGAAAAATCGACGCATGACCTCAACCTGCCGGCGCGGCACCGCCCGGCACGCGACCGGTGATCGCGGCGCGCAGCCGGTCGTTCGCGGCCGCTTCCACCTGCTCGAAGTGCAGGGCGATGGCGACACGGTTCCCACGCTCCATGGCGGCGAAGACACCGGCGATGAACTGCCGGTCCGGATCGACACGCAGCAGGATCAGGTCGCAGTCGAAGGAGAAGGGGCGGCCGCCGGCGGTGACGCGGACACTGACCCGGGCGCGATCGCCGGCCGTCAGGCTGCCGATGTAGCCGTGGGCCGACAGTCCGGAGGAGCTCCAGTCGACGATGTCGCAGGGGATGCCGTCGACGAGGACCGTACCGCCCTCGGGACGGATGCGAAGCTCGCGCCGGCGCTCCTGGCCGGGGAGAGTGCCTGATGTGCCGGGCGAGGCGGGTGACGGCGTGTCCATGGCGCTCCTGCACGAGCCCGGGGGAAGAGCCTTCGCCATCATGCCACGCTGTCGTTAACGGAGCGTTGCGACGGCCTGCCGGCGTTCACAGGGCGGCGGCGCCACGCACCCCGCTCTCGGCGCCGTACCGCGCCGGCAGCAGCCGCGTCCCCCCGATCGGGCCCACCGTGTGCCGGCCGAGCAGGGCAGGAACCTCCCGGTAGAGGGCGGGGAGCGAGGACAGCCCGCCGCCCAGCACGATCACGTCCGGATCGACCAGATGCACCACGTCCGCCAGCGCCCGGGCCATGCGGTCGCAATAGGCGGCGATGGCGGCGTCGGCGACCGGGTCGATGCCCGCGCGGGCTGCGACCGCCGGCGAATCCGCCGCCTCCCTTCCGCCCAGCCGGCGGTATTCGTCGTGGAGCGCCCGTCCGCGCAGCATGGTCTCGACGCAGCCGATGCGGCCGCAGGCGCAGGGGATCGGCGCCGGGTCGCGCTCGGCGTCGAACGGGAAGCGCACGTGGCCCCATTCCGCGGCAAGCGCGTTGGCGCCGGTGACGATGCGGCGGTCGATGACCAGGCCGGCGCCGACGCCCGTTCCCAGCGTCACGCCGAAGACCACCGGCGCGTCGCGGCCGGCGCCGTCCACCGCCTCGGAGAGCGCGAAGCAGTTGCCGTCGTTGGCGATGGCGACCGGCACGCCCAGCCGGTCCGCCAGCGCCCCGGCCAGCGGCTGGCGCACCAGCCACTTCAGGTTCACGCACACCAGGATCTCGCCGCTGCGGCTGATCTGGCCGGGCATCGAGATGCCGACGCGCGCCGGCTCCGCGCTCGCCTGGTCGGCGAGCTGGCGGGCGAGGGCGGCGAGGCAGTCCACCGTCGCGGCAAAGCTCCTCGGCGTCTCGGCCCGCACCTCCGCGAGGGGCGCGCCGTCCGGCCCGAAAGCGGCGCCGGCGATCTTGGTGCCGCCCACGTCGAAACCGACACGAACCCCGGTCATTGCGGCGTCGCAACCGGTCCGTCGACCAGCTCGATCGAGAGCAGGTCGAGATCGAGGGGCAGGGGGCCGCTGCCGAGGATCGCCGCGAGCTGTTCCGCCCGCGCGCGGCTGAAGCCGGCTTCCAGATGGAACGCACCGCCCGCGATCGGCTCCACGAGTACCGGAAGCGCGACGATGCGGTCGTCGATGGCGATCGCGGCCGTTTCACCCGCCAGCGCGGCCGTGGCGTCGGCGAAGGCCGCAGCGGCGTTGGCGGCAAGGTCAACGCGCACGATCCAGTCGCTGCCGACCCCGGCAAGCGCCTCGGCGCCGGCGACCGCGTCCGGATGCAGCAGCGAGACCCAGCGCACCGTCACCGGCTCCCCCGCTGCACCCGGCAACACGGCAATGCCGGGCCCGGGCTGCGTTCCCGCGGCGAGGACCGGATAGACGGCGAGAACGCCCGGTGCCAGCATCGCCGGCACCAGCGGGCCGTCGGCCAGGGTGCCCGTGGTCCGCAGCGCCAGCGTGCCGTCCGCATTGATGCTGCCCTCCAGGGTGCACGTCGCCGGGCCGGACAGCCGCCTCTTCAGCACGGCCAGCGCCTGCTCGAGCACGTCGGTCGCGGCGGACTCTGCCGCTTTCAGCCGGTAGAGGTGGACATAGGGCTCGCCGGTGCAGGCTTCGGACGCGCGCGCGTCCGGCGCCAGGCCGCCGCAGACCGCGCCTGCCACCAGCGCACAGGCCACCCCGGATGCGGCGCTGCCGCCTCCCGATCCCTTCATCCGCACACCCCTTCCGCCGCCTGCCCCGGGGACAATCGGGACAATTGCGGCCTTGCCTCCGCCCCGTCGCGCACGGGATAACGACTTTCTCCAGCATAGCAGACAACCGGGCGTGCACCATGGCGGCGAGCGAGCGGTGGACCTTCCTCGACGGCGAGTGGCAGCAGGGCAGCGTGCCGCTGATGACCTCGTCCACCCATGCCGCCTGGCTCGGATCGGTCGTGTTCGACGGCGCGCGCCATTTCGACGGGATGGCGCCGGACCTCGACCTGCACTGCCAGCGGGTCGTCGATTCGGCGTTCGCACTGGGGATGAACCCGACGCTCGACCGCGACGGCATCCTGGAGCTGGTGTTCGACGGGGTGAAGCGCTTCCCGCCCGGCGCGCCGCTCTATGTCCGACCGATGTTCTGGGCCGAGAACGGCTTCATCGACCCTGATCCGGAGTCGACGCGATTCGCGCTGGTGCTGTCGGTGTCGCCCCTGCCCGAGCCCAAGGGTTTCAGCGCCTGCATGACGCCGTTCGAACGCCCGGTGCCGAGTGCCGCGCCGACGAAGGCCAAGGCGTCCTGCCACTATCCGAACCTCGGCCGGGCGATGCGCGCGGCGAAGGCGCGGGGCTTCGACGCCGGCATCATCACCGATGCAATCGGCAACGTCGCGGAGTTCGCCTTCGCCAACCTGATGTTCGCCAGGGACGGCGAGGTCCACACCCCGGCCGCCAACGGCACCTTCCTCAACGGGATCACGCGCCAGCGGGTGATCGCACTGTTGCGCGCGGACGGGATCACGGTCCACGAGCGGGCGATCGAGCCGGAGGAGCTGTACGGCGCCGACGAGATCTTCAACACCGGCAACTACGGCAAGGTGATGCCCTGCACCCGGTTCGAGGACCGCCTGCTGCAGCCGGGGCCGTTTTACCGCCGCGCCCGCCAGCTTTACTGGGACTTCGCCGCCTCGACCCGCTGAGGCCGCGACTCGGCGACGACGCGCTCCACGTCCGCGCACAGCGGCGCAGGCAGGGCGTCGGGCCGGAACCAGCCGACCTCCAGCGCATCGCTGCCGGCGACCGGCTCGCCGGACACGGCCGTGATCCGCACCGGCACCAGCACGTAATCGGGGTCGCCCGGTGTGCCAGCAGGAAGCTCGACGACGGTGAGCAGCCGGTCCGCGGTGCCGGTGAGGCCGGTCTCCTCGGCAAGCTCGCGCAACGCGCAGCCGCGGATCCCCTCGCCGTGTTCGACATGGCCGCCGGTGAAGCCCCAGTGGCCGGCCTGCGGCGGG
>CALKHQ010000017.1 GCA_937988735.1 uncultured Alphaproteobacteria bacterium | reverse complement strand
CTGCTTGACAGGGACAGGGTTGTTCTGGTATTGTTCTCCAAGCTTGCAATGCTGCGCCCGGGCCGCGTGCCGTAGAGGCCCCTGGGGCCGAGCGGCCTGACGCCATCTCCGGGTCCACGGGGCTGCTGCAGGGCCGTCGCTTTCCGGTGCGCTGGCGGCGGCTATATCTTCCGTGCATGCCGACGCCCTTCGTCACCAGCATCACCGCGACCGAGGCCGACGTGGACGAGCTCGGCCACGTCAACAATGCGGTGTGGGTGAAGTGGATCCAGGACGTCGCCACCGCACACTGGAGGGCGGTGGCGGCGCCGGAGCATGTCGCAGCCTTTCTGTGGGTGGTGACGCGGCACGAGATCGACTACCGCGGCAACGTCACGGCCGGCGAGACGGTGACTGCCCGCACCTCGGTGGAGGGGCCGCCGCGCGGCGCCCGCTTCGACCGGCTGATGGAGTTCCGGGGCGCCGACGGCCGGCTGAAGGTCGCGGCGCGGACCACCTGGGCGATGCTGGAACGCCCCAGCCTGCGCGTCGCCCGCGTGCCGCCGGAGGTCGCTGCCCCGTTCCTGGCCTGAGGAGAGCCCGCATGCGCTTCGCCGAGATCGTGGAGACGTCGCGCCGGGTGAGGGGGAGCGGGGGCCGGCTGGACAAGGTGCGGGCGCTCGCCGCGACGCTGGCACAGGCGGTGCCGGAGGAGATCGAGACCGCGGTCGGTCTGCTCTCCGGCAGCCCGCGGCAGGGGCGGCTCGGCGTCGGCTGGTCGATCCTGCAGCAGGCGCGCACGACCCCTGCGCCGGCGCCCACGCTCACCCTCGCCGAGGTCGATGCGGCGCTCGACGCGCTGGCTGCGATGGGCAAGGGCGGGTCGCCGAAGGAGCGGGCGCGGCTGGTGGGCGAACTGATGGCCCGCGCGACCGGGGCGGAGCAGGATTTCCTCGCCCGCGCGCTGATCGGCGAGCTGCGCCAGGGGGCGCTCGAGGGGCTGATGGTGGACGCGGTGGCCCAGGCGGCGGGTCTGCCGGTCGCCGACGTGCGGCGGGCGGCGATGGTCGCGGGCGACCTCGGCCCGGTCGCGCGGCTGGCGCTGACCGAGGGCGCGGCCGGGCTCGCGCCGCTCGCGATCCGCCTGTTCAGCCCGGTGAAGCCGATGCTGGCGCAGACTGCCGCCGACACGGCGGAGGCGCTCGGGCGGCTCGGCCGGATGGCGCTGGAGCACAAGCTCGACGGCGCCCGCATCCAGGTCCACAAGGACGGGGACGAGGTCCGGGTCTACAGCCGGACGCTGAAGGAGGTGACCCCGGCCGTGCCGGAGGTGGTGGAGGCGGTGCGCGGGCTGGCGGCGCCGACGCTCATCCTCGACGGCGAGGCCATCGCCTTTCGCAGCGGCCGGCCGGAGCCGTTCCAGGTGACCATGCGCCGCTTCGGCCGCCGGCTGGACGTGGAGCGGATGCGGGCGGAGATCCCGCTGAGCTGCTGGTTCTTCGACTGTCTCTACCGTGACGGCACGCCGCTGATCGACCACCCGGGGGAGGAGCGGTTCGCGGCGCTCGCCCACGCCCTGCCGCCGCCGCTGGTGATCCCGCGCGCGGTCACCGACG
Source organism: uncultured Alphaproteobacteria bacterium (assembly GCA_937988735.1). Classification (GTDB taxonomy): domain Bacteria; phylum Pseudomonadota; class Alphaproteobacteria; order CALKHQ01; family CALKHQ01; genus CALKHQ01. The sequence goes on along the minus strand of CALKHQ010000017.1, from coordinate 20,276 downwards.
ATCCCGGCGCCGCCGGCGCCTTCTTGCAGGGCGCGCTCGATGCCGGCCACGAGGGGGTCATGGCGAAGGCGCTCGACGCGCCCTACACGGCGGGCGCGCGCGGCAGCGCCTGGCTCAAGATCAAGCCGGCGGTGACCCTCGACCTGGTGGTGCTGGCCGCGGAGTGGGGGCACGGGCGGCGCCGCGGCTGGCTCAGCAACCTGCACCTCGGCGCGCGCGACCCGGCGAACGGCGGCTTCGTCATGCTCGGCAAGACGTTCAAGGGCATGACCGACCGGATGCTGGCGTGGCAGACGGAGGCGCTGCAGGCGATCGCGATCGGCCGGGAGGGGCACACGGTCCACGTCCGGCCGGAACTGGTGGTGGAGATCGCCTTCAACGACATCCAGGAAAGCCCGCACTATCCCGGCGGGCTCGCGCTCCGCTTCGCCCGGGTCAAGGGCTACCGTGCCGACAAGCGGCCGGAGGAAGCCGACACCATCGACACGGTGCGGGCGATCCACCGCAAGCGGCTCGGCCTCACGGCAATGGCGGCAGGGGGCGAGGGCTGAACCTGCGCGCTCAGTCGGCGGCGAGGAAGGGCTCGAGGATGCCCTGGTCGCCGCTGCGGCTGATGTAGTGGAGGAAGTCGGACACGCCGACGCCGAGCGCGTTGACGTGGCTGCGCATCTGCGATGCGGCCACGTCGCCGGCGCCGTTGCGGATGCTGGCGAGGATCGCGCCATGCTCGACGATCGAGCTCGCCATCCGTCCGGGCTGGGAGGTGATGTAGCGGCGATAGGGCGCGATCAGCTTGGCGGCGCGGAGCTGCTCGCGCAGCATCCAGTTGCCGCAGGCAGCGAGGATGCCCTCGTGGAACTGGACGTTGGCCTCGTAGAAGCGGGCGGTGTCGTGCTCGGCGAAGGCCGCCTCGCAGGCCTGCTGGTGCGCCTCCAGCGCCGCCATCTGCTCCGGCGTGATGCGGCGGGCGGCCTGCTCCGCCGCCAGCGCCTCCAGCTCGGCCACCACCTTGAAGGCGTCGAGGAGCTGGATCAGGGTGAGCCGCGCCACGCGGGCGCCCTGGCGCCCGTTGATCACCACCAGGCCGCTCGCGGCCAGCCGGTGCAGCGCCTCGCGGACCGGCGTGCGCGAGGCGTTGAAGTGGGCGGCGAGGTCGCGCTCGTCCAGCCGTTCGCCCAGCGCCCGCGCGCCCGAGAGTATCTCGTCCTCGAGCTGCTGGGCGATGCGGGTGGCGAGCGAAGGCGGGGCGGGCGGCCTGGAAGCGGCGGTGGACGTCATCGCGGATCCTGTCCTCCGGCGGCCGGTGCCGGAGCCGCAGCCTTGCGGCCGCGCAGCCCGCGAATCCCCGCCGCCGCCACCGGATATAGCAGCGCAACCAGGGAGAGCAGAAGCATGGCAAGGGCGATCGGCCGCTCGACGAACACCGACCATTCGCCGCCGCTCACGATCAGGCTGCGCCGCACGTTCTCCTCGAGGATCGGGCCCAGGATCAGCCCGAAGGCGAGCGGCGCCACCGGCAGCCGGAGCAGCCCCATGACGTAGCCGACCACCGCGAAGGCCAGCATGACGTAGACGTCGCTCATGCTGTTGCGGATGGCGAAGGAGCCGACGACGCACAGCGCCGCGATGCCGATCATCAGCATGTGCCGCGGGGTGCGCATCACCAGCACGATCACCCGGATCAGCGCCAGGTTGCAGACCAGCGTCGCGGCGACGGCGAAGAACAGGCCGCTGTAGATCATGCCGACGAAGTCGGGGTTGTCGGCGAACAGCATCGGCCCGGGACGCAGCCCGTGAAGCAGCAGCGCCCCCATCAGCACGGCCGTCATCGTGTCGCCGGGGACGCCCAGCGTCATCATTGGTACCAGCGCGCCGCCGACGCAGGCGTTGTTGGCCGCTTCCGGCGCGGCGATGCCTTCGGGCGCGCCCTTGCCGAACCGTTCCGGCGTGCGCGAGAGCCGCATCTCCTGCGCATAGGACACGACGACCGCAATCGCGGAGCCGGCGGCCGGGATCGCCCCGACGAAGGTGCCGACCAGGGAGCCACGGCTCATCGGCTTCCACAGCGGCCACAGCGTGCGCCACGGCGGCATGATCGAGCCCATCTTCGGCACCTCCGGCACGTCCTCCCGGCGCAGGCCGAGGTTGCGCATCACCTCCGCCAGCCCGAACAGGCCGACCGTCAGCGGCACCATGTCGATGCCGGCCTGGAGCGTGGCGCTGCCGAAGTCGAAGCGGGAGACGTCGGTCAGCGCGTCGAAGCCGACCATGCCGCAGAGCAGCCCGATCGCGCCCATCAGCACGCCGCGGAAGGTCGATCCGGGGGAGGAATAGGCGAGCATCGTCAGGCCGAGGACCGTGGCCATCGCGAACTCGGGGCTGCGGAAGCTCATCGCCGCGCCGGCGATCACCGGCGCCACCACCACCAGCACCGCGAGCCCGAACAGGCCGCCGAGGGTGGAGGCGAGCAGCGCGATGCTGACGGCGTGTCCGGCCCGGCCGGACCGGGCCATCGGATAGCCGTCGAACTGGGTGACGATCGCGCCCGGCGTGCCGGGGATGTTGAGCAGGATGGCCGAGATCGAGCCGCCGAACACGCTGGAGGAGAAGACGGCGAGCAGGAACACCATCGCCGCTTCCGGCGACATGGCGAAGCTGACCGGCAGCAGGATGGCGAGCGCCATCGTCGAGCTGATGCCGGGCAGCGCCCCCAGAACGGTGCCGACGACGACGCCGCCCACCGACAGCGCGAGCAGGTAGGGGTCGGTGAGGATCGCTGCCAGGGCGGAGAAGAAGGGGTCGAGCATGGGTATCCGTCAGGGCAGCGGCGCGCGGATGACGACGACGAAGCTTGTGTAGAGGATCGCGACCACGGCGGCGGTGGCGCCCACGGCCGCAACGGCGGCGAGCAGGCGCGCGCGCCCGTGCGGCAGGTAGCGCCAGCCGCTCAGGGCCAGGATCCAGCCGAGGACGAAGACCGCCGTCGCCGCGGCATAGCCGATGGCGTGCATGACGGTCGGATAGACGGCGAGCGTCACGAGAAGGGTCGCCGGAACCAGATGCGGGCGCAGCCGCGCGCCGAAGGTCGTGCGCTCTGCCGGCTGCGGGCCGGCGCCGCGGACGAGGCGGACGATGGCGGTGGCGAGGATGGCGAGGCCGCCGGCCGAAAGGATGGCGAGCACGACGACGGGCATCAGCGCGGGGCCCGGGTCGCGCCCGAAGTCGCCGAACAGCCGCGAATTGCCGGCAACGGAGATCCAGCCGACGACGGCCCACGCGAGAATGAAGAGCCCCACCGCCACGTCGCGGGCTGGGGTGTTGACCTCCTCGGGCGCGGCCGCGTCCAGCGCAACCGCAACTGCCTGTTCGGGTTCCGCCGCGCCGGGCGTCGGTGGCATGGAGTCCTCCCGGGTCCTTCAGCGAGAGGGGGCGGGCCGTCGTTGCCCGCCCCCTCTGCCGGACCCTACTCTTCCTTCTGGTTGACCGTCACCAGGCCCGCATCCAGCAGGACGGGATAGAACTCCTCGTCGGTCCTGAGGATGTGGGCGAGGGTGTCGGCACCGCGCATCGGCGTCACCACGAAGCCGGCCGCGTTGGCCGCCTCGACGAAGGCCGGGTCGGACATCGTCTCGAAGAACAGGTCCTCGAGGTACTGCACCCGGTCCTCCGGCACGCCGGCGGGCACGAACAGCGCGCGCCAGTCACCGGCGACGAAGTCGAAGCCCTGCTCGCGGAAGGTGGGCACGTCCGGCACCAGGAAGTGACGCTCGTCGGCGGCGACCCCGAGGATGATGACCTCGCCGGCCTTGTGCTGGTCGGCGAACTGGTGCACCGGCAGCGTCGCCGACATCACCTCGCCGGCGAGCAGGCCCGCCACCGTCGGCGCATAGCCCTGGTAGGGCACCTTGGTCATCTCGATGCCGAACGCCCGCTCCATCAGTGCGGCCACGATGTAGGAGCCGCCCCCGGGGGCGTCGTTGCCGTTGGTGATCGAGCCGGGGTTGGCGCGCAGCGCCTCGATGTAGCCGGCGACGTCGGTGATGCCGGTGTCGGCCCGCACCTCCAGCGCGCCCGGATCCGGCCCGAACAGCGCGATCGGGATGATCTCGTCCACCGTCGTCGCGTTCTCGTTCATGTACTGCTGTGCGACGAAGTTCGAGCCGATGATGCCGACGGTGTAGCCGTCCGGCTCCGCGTCGGCGACATGGCGGGTACCGGTAGCGCCGCCGGCGCCGGTGACGTTGGTGACCACGATCGGAACCGTGGTCCGCTGGGCGGCGTATTCCGCGATCAGCCTGGCCGCCGTGTCCTGCCCGCCGCCGGCGGGGAAGTTGACGACGATCGTGATCGGCTCCTCGGGGAAGTCCTGCGCCGCGGCCGGCATGGAGGCCGCGACCGCGAGCGCGGCAGCGGCGGCGCCCAACCGGGCGAGCGCGCGGATGGTGGTGTGATCCATGATCGGAAAAGGCCTCCTGTTGCGGTTCCGGCGCCCCCCGGGACGGCGTCGAAGCTCTGACCCTGACCCCGCGCCCGCCATGGGCAGATGCGCGCCTGTGACCGGCCGATGGTGCGTGAGAACGGACGGTCTTGACAAGCAGGAAATACCAAATGAGTGTTCCTGGTACCTAGTTGGCCTGCCTTTGACCGCTCATTGGATGCCAACTGTGCAACTGCCCGCGCTCGGGGCAGGGTTTTGACCAGGGAATGTGCAGCAGATGAGCGACCAGACCGCCTTGCTCCCGTTCGAGCAGCGGAACCGCCATTTCGACCAGTTGGTATCCACGGACGGCCTGATGTGGCTGGGCCAGAATACCAACCACTTCACGCCGCCGCAGGCCGTGCTGGATGCGATGCGGGAGGTGATCGACAACGAGCGCTTCCACGTCTATGCGCCGCCGGTGGGGCTGGAGGAGCTGCGTGCGCTGATCATCGAGGACCTGGGCCTGCCGGGCCAGGCGGCGATGGTCACCGACGGCGCCGTGCTCGGCCTCTACCACACCTGCCACACGCTGCTGCGGGCGGGCGATTCGCTCGTCACCACCGATCCGAGCTGGGCGTGGCCGATGAAGTTCGCCCGCGCCATCGGGGCGGAGGTGCGGCAGATCCCGATCTACGGGCCGGAGCACGGCTACCGGCTGGATCCGGAGCGGCTGGAGGCGGCGATCGATTCGACCACCCGGCTGATCTACTTCGTCGACCCGAACAACCCGCTGTCCACCGTCGCCACCCGCGACGAGATCGAGCGGATCGTCGCCATCGCCGAGCGGCATGACTGCATCCTGATCCAGGACTGCACCTACCGCGATTTTGCCCATGAGCACCACCTGGCGGCGCGGCTGGCGCCGGAGCGGGTCATCACCATCACCAGCTTCTCGAAGTGGCTGGGGCTGGCGGGGCTGCGCATCGGCGCGCTGGTGGCGGCGCCGGCGATGGTGCAGCGGCTGGCCGACGCGCCGCCCAACGTGCTGGGCTCGAGCATCCTCGCGCAGCGGGCCGCCATCGCCGGCCTGCGGCACAAGGCCGAGTGGTTCCCCGAGGTGCTGCGCCGGCAGCGCCGCAACCAGGACCGCATCCGCGACGCGGCCGAGCGCGTGCCGGGGCTGCGCCTGCCGGTCAACCCGCAGAACGGCAACTTCCTGATCATCGAATGCACCGAGGCCGGGATCCGGCCGGAGGCGCTGTGCCAGGCGATGGCCGTCCGCAAGATCATGATCCGGCAGGGCAGCTATCACACCCCCACCTTCGGCGACCGCTTCGTCAAGGTGAGCACCACCGTGCCCGAAGCCTGGGCGGACGCCTTCTGCGATGCGCTGCCCGAGGCGGTGGAGCACGCACGCGGCATGAACACCGACAGCGCTCTGTTCTGAGCGCCCGACTGAGGAGAGTGACGCATGGATCTGGGCTTGGCCGGGCGCACGGCGCTGATCACCGGCGCCTCGCAGGGCATCGGCGAAGGCTTGGCGGAGACGTTCGCGGAGGAGGGCGTCCACCTGCACCTGACGGCCCGGCGCGCCGAGCCGATGGAGCGGCTGGCGGAGCGCCTGCGCCAGCAGCACGGGGTCGACGTCCGCGTGCATCCGATGGACCTGACCGCGGACGGCGCCGTCGAGCGGCTGGTCGAGGCGGTCGGCGACGTCAACATCCTGGTCAACAACGCCGGCGTCATTCCCGGCGGCGACCTGCAGTCGATCGACCAGCCGGCCTGGCGCGAGGGCTGGGAGCTGAAGGTGTTCGGCTACATCGCGCTGTGCCGGCTCTACTACGCGCGGATGAAGGCGGCGGGCGGCGGCGTCATCATCAACAACATCGGCAACGCCGGCGAGCGCTATGACGCGCAGTACATCGCGGGCACCACCGGCAACGCCGCGCTGATGGCGTTCACCCGCGCGCTCGGCGGGCCGAGCCTGGACGACAACATCCGCGTCGTCGGCGTCAACCCCGGGCCGGTGGACACCGACCGCATCTACAAGCTGCTGAAGCGGCGGGCGCTCGACTGGTTCGGCGACGAGTCCCGCTACGTCGAGCTGCTCGACCGCTATCCGCTGAAGCGGCCGGCGCACGTGCGGGAGATCACCGACACCATCGCCTTCCTCGCCTCCGATCGCGCCGGCTACATCAGCGGCACGATCGTGACGGTGGACGGCGGCATCTCCTCCCGCTCGTCGATCATCTGACGGAGGCACGGCGCCATGGCGTGGGCGACGACGGACGACGGGGTGCGGCTCTGGTACGAGACCGCCGGCGCGGGCAGCGCGGTGGTGTTCGTGCACGAGTTCGGCGGCAATCACATGGCCTGGGAGCCGCAGATGTCCGCCTTCGCCCGGCGGCACCTCTGCGTCACCTTCGCCGCCCGCGGCTATCCGCCTTCGGACGTGCCGCCGGACGTCTCCTCCTACAGCCAGGCGCGCGCGGCCGACGACATCATTGCCGTCCTCGACGCGGCCGGGCTGGAGAAGGCGCATCTGGTGGGGCTGTCGATGGGCGGCTTCGCCGTGCTCCACGCCGCAATGCGCCACCCGGGCCGGGTGCTCTCCGTGGTGGCCGCCGGCACCGGCTACGGCGCCGAGAAGCAGCACGAGGCCTATTTCCGCGGCGTCAGCGAGCAGGTGGCCCGCGGCTTCGAGACCCTGGGCTCGCCCGAGTTCTCGAAGACCTATGCGCTCGGTCCCAGCCGGGTGCAGTTCCAGAACAAGGACCCGCGCGGCTGGCAGGCCTTCGCCGACCGGCTGGCGACCCACGATGCGCGGGGCGCCGCCAACACCATGCGCGGCGTGCAGGCGCGCCGGCCCTCGCTGTACGACCTCGAGGCCGAGCTGAAGGCGCTGGACACCCCGGTGCTGGTGATGACGGGCGACGAGGACGACCACTGCCTTCAGCCGGGCATCTTCCTCAAGCGCACCATCCCGCGCTGCGGGCTGGCGGTGCTGCCGAAGTCCGGACACACGCTGAACCTGGAGGAGCCGGAGCTGTTCAACCGGCTGGTCGGCGACTTCATCGCCCAGGTCGAGGCCGGCCGGTGGGACCGGCGCGACCCGCGGGCCGACCCCGCGACGGTGATGCCCACCGTCGATCTGGACGGGCGGTGATGGCGGTGGCTGCGGCCGAGGCGCTGCGGGCGGCGGAGGCCGTCGATGGCGCGCGCCTGTGGCTGCGGCTGGAAGAGCTCGCGCGCTTCGGCGCCACGCCGGCCGGCGGCGTCTGCCGGCTGGCACTCAGCCCCGAGGAGATCGGCGCCCGGCGGCAGCTGGTGGACTGGGCCCGGGCGGCAGGCCTCGCGGTTTCCGCCGACGCCGCGGGCAACCTGTTCGTCGAACTGGCGGGCGCGGACCCGGACCTTCCGCCGGTGCTGACCGGCTCCCACATCGATTCCCAGCCGACCGGCGGGCGGTTCGACGGCGCCTATGGCGTGGTCGCCGGGCTGGAGGCGCTGATCGCCATTGCCGAGGCCGGCATCCGCCCGCCGCGGCCGATCCTGCTCGCCGCGTGGATGAACGAGGAGGCGTCGCGCTTCGCGCCGGGGATGATGGGCTCGAAGGCCTTCGCCGGCGAATGGGCGCTGGACGCCATCCGCCAGGTGAAGGATGCGGACGGGGTCAGCGTCGGCGAGGCGCTGGACGCGGTGCGGGCGGCCGAGCCCGATGTGCCGGAGCGTCCACTCGGCTTCCCGGTCGCCGCGTTCGTCGAGGCGCACATCGAGCAGGCGCCGCTGCTCGACCGGGCGCGGGTGCCGGTCGGTGTCGTCACCGGCATCCAGGGCACCGGACGCTACCGCATCACCGTCAGCGGCACCGCCGGCCACGCCGGCACCGTGCCGCAGGACGAGCGCCGCGACGCGATGATGGCGGCGGCGCGGATCATCGCCGCGCTGGAGCGCGAGGCGCGCACGCTGCCCGGCCTGATGCTGACGGTCGGAATGCTGCGGCTGCAGCCGAACGCGCCGTCGGTGATCCCGCGCGAGGCGTATTTCAGCGTCGATGTCCGTCATGTGGAGGACGCGGCGCTGGAGGCGATCGACCGCCGCATCGGAGAGGTCGCCGCAGCCGAGGCGGGGCCGTGCACGGTCGAGGTCCGGCGGATCGCCTGGGCGCCGAACCTGCATTTCCCGCAGGCGATGCGGGCGCGGATCGCGGCGGCGGCGCGGGTGCTGGGGCTGGAGGCGATGGAGCTGCCGTCGGCGGCCGGCCACGACGCCCGCCACCTGCACGCCGTCTGCCCTACCGGCATGATCTTCATTCCCTGCCGCGACGGCATCAGCCACGCGGAGGAGGAATACAGCCGGCCGGAGGACGCGACCGCCGGCGCGCGGGTGCTGGCCCACGTGCTGGTGGACCTGGCGGCGAGCCCGCCGGAGAGGGGAGGCCCTTAGGCATGGCGCTGGTCATCGAGGATCCTGCGGACCTGCCGGAACGCCAGCGGCGCAACGGCCACGGCGATCCGATCGGGCTTCCGCTGCCGGGCTGGACCGGCGCGCCGCGCCCGGTTCCCGTCACCCTCGAAGGCCATGTCGCCCGCGCCGAGCCCCTCGACGTCCGGCACGCGCCCGCGCTGCACGAAGCCTTTGCCCGCGACACCACCGGGCGGCTGTGGACCTACATGGCCCACGGGCCCTATCCGGACGCGAGTGCCTTCGCCGCCTGGGTGGAGAAGGCCGCCGGCCAGCCCGACCCGCTGTTCTTCCACCTCGCCCGCCGCGACGGCGCGCCGGTCGGAATCGCGGCGCTGCTGCGCATCCAGCCGGAAGTCGGGGTGATCGAAATCGGCAGCATCACGCTTGCCCCCGACGCCCAGCGCAGCCGGGCTGCCACCGAAGGGCTGTTCCTGCTGATGCGGCACGCGATGGACGAACTTCGCTACCGCCGGCTGGAATGGAAGTGCGACGCCCTCAACGCCCCCTCGCGCCGGGCTGCGCTTCGCCTCGGCTTCCGCTTCGAGGGCATCTTCCGCAACGCCACCATCTACAAGGGCCGCAATCGCGACACCGCCTGGTACGCGATCACCGATGATGAATGGCCCGCATGCCGCCATGCGCTGGAGGCATGGCTGGATGACGCCAACTTCGACGCCGACGGCCGGCAGCGCCGCCGGCTTGCCGAGTTCCGGCAGCCGTGATTCCCGGGGGAGACCGATGCACACCGAAGACACCGTTCCTGTCGTCGATCTGAGCAAATCGTGGACCGAAGGCGGCCGGCAGGCCGCCGCCGCGGCGATCCGCGAGGCCTGCGAGACAATCGGCTTCTTCGCCATCACCGGTCACGGGGTGCCACAGGAGACGGTGGACGCGGCGCGGCGCGAGGTCATGGCGTTCTTCGCGCTGCCGCACGAGGTGAAGATGCAGACGCCGCAGCCGGAGGACCGGGTCAGCCGCGGCTACACCCATGTCGGCAGCCGCGGGCTCGCCTATTCCATCGGCCTCAAGACGCCGGCCGACCTGCACGAGACCTTCGCCATGGGGCCGGTCGAGCCGGCACCGGACGACCTCGCCGGCACGCCCTATCTGCGGGCGTTCTTCGCCCCCAACATCTGGCCCGAGGCGCAGCCCGGGCTCCGGCCCGCGTTCGAGGCCTACTACCGCACCATGACCGGGCTCGCGAACCACATCCTGCATTTGTTCGGGGTGGCGCTCGGCCTGCCGGCGGACCACTTCGACCGCTTCCTCGACCACCACACCAGCACGATGCGGGCGATCCACTACCCGCCGGTGACCGGCACGCCCGAGCCCGGCCAGCTCAGGGCGGGCGAGCACACCGACTACGGCACGCTGACGATCCTCTATGGCGAGGACGTGCCGGGCGGGCTGCAGGTGCGCACCCGCAGCGGCGCGTGGATCGACGTGCATCCGCCGGCGGGCGGCTTCGTCTGCAACATCGGCGACCTGATGATGCGCTGGACCAACGACTGGTGGCTGTCGAACATGCACCGGGTGGCGCTGCCGCCGGCGGACGCGCCACAGGCCTCGCGCCTGTCCATCGCCTTCTTCCACAACCCCAACGCCGACGCCGAGATCGAGCCGATCAGGGGCTTCTACCGGCCGGGCGAGGCGCTGAAATATCCGGTCGCCCGCTTCGGCGACCTGTTCCTTGCCAAGCACAGCCGCACCCAGCACATGCGCGTCTGACCGGCGACGGCGCCGGGGCTTGCGTCGGGGGCGCGGCTATCGCGCCCCCGCTTCCTCCGCGGTCCAGGCGACGTTGTCGAGGCAGAGCTCGGCGGAGCGCACGCGCCGGCCGCCGCGCAGCAGGTCCATCGTCTCGGCGTCGGAGACGATGCGGCCGTCCTCGATCCGGTAGCGGGCCCAGCCGGCGGCAACCGTGGGGATCACCGCGCCCGCCTCGACCACGGCGCCGGCGTGGTTCTCGATGCGCTGGAACATCCGGCCGTTGGGATAGAGGAACAGCTGGATGCTGTCGCGGTACTGCCCGAGCGTCCAGTCGATGCGTGCAGCCAGGCCCTGGTCGAAGACGAGCTCCGCGTCGGAGACGGCGTGGAGCACCCCCGGCTCGCCCTGCATCTGAACGTAGAAATGGTCGGACTGCCACAGATAGGCCTGCGGCGCGGCGAACACCGTGGCGCCTGCGTAGAGCGCTGACGGGTCGGGGTCGGCCGGAGCCCCGGCGGGCGGCGTCACCGGCGCGCCGGCCGATACCGGCGCCAGCGCCAGCCGCACCTGCCACGCGGCATCCTCCGCCGCGGCTGCCGCGTCGCGCCCGGCCATCGCCGCCGCAATCAGCGCGGGCGAGTCCGGCACGAAATGGTAGGTGGCGGCGTCGGACGCATCGGCGCCGAGCACGAGCTGCGGCCCGCCGATCCTGACGACCTGGGTCGCCGGTGCCGCGCACTCGGGATCCAGCGTCAGCCACGCGCCGTCGAGACTGTAGGCGCCTTCGGTCACCAGCGGCGCATCGCCGTCGCCGGTGGCCTGGGCCGCGAGGTAGCGCCCGTTGGCGCTGAAGGCATAGGTGATGCCGGCGCCGTCCCAGTAGCGGTGGTGCCACGCGCCGACCAGCCCGTCGGGCGGCGGCAGCGGGTGCTCCGCCTGCTTTTCCAGCCAGAGGGCGAGCGTGCCGTCGCCGAGCATGATGCCGTTGTAGAAGGCCGTCGCCTGCCGCGCGCCGCCGAGGGCGTCGGGGAGGTGCAGGACCAGCGTGTCCGCGTCCACCGGGGTCGCGTCCGCGGGCACGGGTTCGCCGCGCATGAAGACCTGCGCCGAGAGGCCACCCGCCTGCCGCTCCAGCAGCAGCGTCATGTCGCCGCCGACATACTGACCGGCGATCGGGTCGCCGGGCGCCGGCATGGCGGTGCGGGCGAGGAAGGCCGTCCAGCCGTCGAGGTCGCCGCCGGAGAGGTTGAGCTGATGGCCGCCGCTTACCTCCGCCCGGTAGTCGACCGGCGGTCCGCCGTCGGGCGCCAGCGTGAGCGTGGCCGGACCGGCCGTCCAGTGCCCGGCATGGCCGGCGCCGCCGGACAGGGTGGCGCGGTAGCGGCCGTCCGGCTGCAGGACCAGTGTCAGGCTGTCCATACCGGCGCTGCCCTGCCAGGTGCCGGCGAACCATGCCGCCGGCACCGCATCCGCGGCGGCCGACGTGACGCGCCGGAAGAGCTGGGTGTCCAGCGCCAGGTCCGCCCCGGCGAGGCGGAAGGCATCCGCGCCGAGGCGTTCCAGCAGGTAGCGCTGCTCGGCCTGGCCATCCACGGCGATGCGCAGATGGTCAGCCTCCTCCGCCCAGGTCAGGGCCTGTCCGCCGTGCTGGCCCGTCCGGTGGTCGTAGGCGTCGGCCCGGCCGCTGCCGTCGGGGTTGAGCGTCAGCAGCAGGTCGAAGGTGTCCTCGACGCCGGACCAGGTGCCGGCCAGCGGCGCCGCCGTCTGCGCGTCGTCGAACAGCCCGTGCGGCTGCCGGTCCTGCGCCAGCGCCGATGCGGCGAGCACCGCGGCGCCGGCCGCCGCCCCTGCCACCGCGCGCCGGGCCCGGGGCCCTCCCGAAATCCGCAACGAACCCACCTACGCCTGCAGCAGCCAGCGGTGGCACTGCTCGGTGTTGACCTTCCACACCCGCTTCGGGCCGGCCATCACGTTGAGATAGTAGAGGTCGTAGCCGTGCGGCGTGCCGACGGGGTGATAGCCGCGCGGCACCATCACCACGTCGGCGTCGTGCAGGCACATCGTCTCGTCCAGCGACCGGTCGTCGGTGTAGACGCGCTGGAAGGCGAAGCCCTGCGGCGGGTTGAGGCGGTGGTAGTAGATCTCCTCCAGCGCCGTCTCGTTGGGGAAGTCGTCGGTGTCGTGCTTGTGGCTGGGGTAGGAGGACCAGCAGCCCGACGGGGTGATCACCTCCACCACCAGCAGCGCGTTCGCCGGCTCGGTCTCCGGCAGGATGTCATAGACGTGGCGGGTGTTGGCGGCCTTGCCGCGTGTGGTGAACTTCACCTGATCCGGGTGGATCAGCCGCGTCCGGTAGTCGCCGCCGCCCGGCGCCTCGCACACCGCGAGCTCGAGATCGGTCAGCGCCTCGACCCGCCAGCGCTCGTGCCACGGCACGTAGACCGACCACGGCTTGCCTTCGAACGGGTTGGCCCGCTCGCCGATCGCCTCGTAGCGGTCGCCGCCGGCCGTGATGGTCGCCTTGCCGCCGATCAGCACCAGGCACACCTCGTTTTCGCCCGTCGCCTGCTCCACCACCTGGCCGGGCTTCAGCCGGTAGGTGGCGAAGCCGACGCGCTCCCAGCCCGCGCTTTCCGGGGTGACGCGATGGACCAGGCCGGTCGCGTCCGGCTCGTGGTTCCTGAGCAGCAGCTGGCTCATCGGTCTCTCCTGTCCTTTTTCGTACCGCTGCGGCTGCCGGCTGGCGCCGGCCTTGCGCGGCCCGCTCTCCGTGTCCTCATGCCCGATCCGCCGTCCGCATCCAAGGCTCGCTGGCTCGCCTGTCCGGGGTGCGCACCGGGCCCGGGGTGGCCGGCAGGGGCACCTACGCGGCCTTCGCCTGCGCCCTGAGCCCGTCCCAGCTCTGGATCAGCCGGCCAAAGACGGCCGCCATCTGCCGGACCGCCTCCGCGTCGTCGATCCGGCCGGCGAACCAGGCGCGGGCGGCGGCGCCGAAGATGGTACGGCCGATGGCGAACCCCTTGCAGATGGGGTTTGCGGCGGCGCGGGCAAAGCTCTCCTCCAGCGCCTCTGCCGGCGCGTCCAGCCCCAGCAGCAGCACGCCGCGGCAGTACGGGTCGCGCCGGTCGATCGCCGCGGCGACGTTGGTCCAGGCCGTGGCGCTGCCCGGGTCCGGCAGCTTCCACCAGTCGGGGAAAATGCCGAGGTCGTAGAAGCGGTCGATCGCGCGGGCCAGGGTCATGTCGTCCACCGGCGCGCTGCTCTTCGACGGGATGATCTCCAGCAGCAGCTCGTGGCTCGTCCGCCGCGCCGCGTCCGCCAGCCGCAGCGCCTGCGCCTCCTGCTCGGCCCTCAGCGGCTCCGGGTCGTCGGGGTGGTAGAAGATCAGGCACTTCACCGTGTGCGCCACCGGCCATTCGCGCAGCGTGCAGCCGACGTCCGGCCCGCCCTCGAACCGGACCGGGATCGTGCCCGGCTCCTCGATTGGTCGGCCGATCCAGCAGCCGAGCCCGGTGGCCACGTCGAGCACGTCCTGGCCGTAGCGGTCGTCGAGCAGGATGCCGAAGTCGGGCCGGTCGCCGGCGGCGGTGCGCGCCGCCTCCAGGCACAGCGCCTTGAAGGCGGTGATGCGGGCGCGGTCGGCGCCGGCCTCGTCCGCCATCGCCTCGAACTGGGCGCGGTGATCGAAGGCCATCGCCAGCACCTGCGGCCACTCCCGGGTGCGGTTGGTGGCCCAGTGGACGTGCTCCAGCATCGCATCCTTCCGCAGCGCGCGCTGGCGGCTGCCGTGGGCGAAGAAGTACTCGAGCTCGGTCCGGCTCGGCACCGCCGGCGCGCAGCCGTGGCGGGAGACGGCGAAGGCGCCGCAGGCGTTGGCGTACTTGCAGGCGGTCTCGATCGGCTCGCCGTTGAGGTAGCCGAGCAGGAAGCCGCTCATGAAGGCGTCGCCGGCGCCGAGCACGTTGAACACCTCGACCGGGAAGCCGGGGCCCTTGATGCCGGCCTCGATGTCGTCGGGGATGGCGCCGGGGAAGACGACGCAGCCCATCGGCCCGCGCTTGACCACGATCAGCGCGTCCGGCGCCAGCCGCCGGATCACCCGGCAGCTTTCGAGCGTGTCGGTGCTGCCGCCGGCGATGTGGATCTCCTCCTCCGTGCCGACGATGACGTCGCAGGCCGGCAGGATCGACTGCAGGTGGGCGGTGACGCTGTCGGAAGCGACGAACCGCTCCTCGCCCAGGCCGAGCCCGGTCAGCCCCCACAGCACCGGGCGGTAGTCGATGTCGAGGACGACCTTGCGCCCGTATTCCTTCGCGATGCGCATCGCCTTGCGCGACATCGCGTCGAGGTTCGGCTTCGAGAAGTGGGTGCCGGAGACCAGCACTGCCCGGGCCGAGCGGATGTAGTCGGGATCGACGTCGTCCTCGGTCAGCGCGGCGTCGGCGCAATTCTCGCGGAAGAAGATGAGCGGGAAGGTCTCCTTGTCGCGGATGCCGAGGATGACGAGGGCGGTGAGCCGCTGCGGGTCGGTCTTGATCCCGCGCACGTCCACCCCTTCCGCGGCGCAGGTCTCGCGGATGAAGCGGCCCATGTGCTCGTCGCCCACGGCGGTAATCAGCCCGGACTTCAGCCCCAGCCGGGCGGTGCCGATGGCGATGTTGGTCGGGCAGCCGCCGACGTACTTGGCGAAGCTCGCCATCTCCTCCAGCCGGCCGCCGACCTGCTCGCCGTAGAGATCGACCGAGGAGCGGCCGATGCAGATCACGTCGAGGACGGGATCGGGGGCTTCGCCGGGTGAACCTGGGCTGGCAGTCATCGCATCTCCGTTCGGACTTCGGGCCGGGACCTCAGGGCCGCCGGCCGGCGCCCGATAGTGGCACCGATCGCGCCCGCGGCAAAGCGTCCCCGCGTCGCGTCGCTGGTGATGGCCCTGTCTGATGTGATATCGATCCCGTGCTGGTGGGGCGGTGTCTAACCGGTTGATCTCGCAAGGACAAGGCAGGAGGACATTGATGCGGGTTGATGGACCGCCTGCGCGCCCGCGGCCGATCAGGCGGGATGCCACGATCAAGGAGATCGCCCACGTCGCCGGGGTCGGTGTCGCCACCGTGGACCGGGTGATCCACGGCCGCCCCAACGTCCGCCCGGAGAAGGTGGAGCGGGTGCTGAAGGCGATCGCCCGCCTCAACCACGACCGCGACCGCCGGATGGCGGAGACGCGCGGGGTGGCGATGCGGGTGGGACTGGTGGCGCATTCCGGCCGCAGCTTCCTCGACACCATCGTCGATTCGGCTGCCGCCGCGGCCGCGCTGATGCTGGGCGACGGCATCGCCGTCGATATCCATCCGGTCGTCGACCCGGATCCGGAGGCGATCGCCGCCGCGATCCTCGCGGCCGCCGACCGGGCGGAGGGACTGGTGGTGATCGCGCCGGAGCATCCGGCGATCCACCGCGCCGTGGACATGGCGGTGGACGGCGGCGTGCCGGTGATCTGCGCCACCACCGACCTGCCGGCGACCCGGCGGCTGGGCTATGTCGGCATCAACCAGCTTCACGCCGGGCGGACGGCGGCCCATCTGATGTCGATGATCCTGGGGCCGCGCGACGGCGACGTGGTGATCGCAGTCGGCAATGCCTTCCGCTGCCAGGCCGAACGCGAGATGGGCTTCCGCCGCTACCTGCGCGAGCACCGGCCGGGGCTGACGGTGCGCGAGATCGTCGACGTGCGCAACGACCCGGCGGTCGCCTACCAGGCGATCCGGCGGGCCTTCGCCGACTCGCCGCGGCCGCTCGGCGTCTATGCAGTCAGCGGCGGCAACACCGGCATCGCGCGGGCGCTGGTCGAGGCCGGGCTGCCGACGCCGCCCGTGTTCATCGGCCACGAGCTCAACCCGAACTCGCGCCAGCTCCTGATCGACGGCGTGATGCACGCCACCATCGACCATGACACGGTCACCGAGATGCGCTGGTGCTTCGAGCAGCTCCTGCGCAGCCGGCAGGGCCGGCCGCTGGAGCCGCGCTACTTCGTGCCCCAGCCGCCGCGCCTGGTGCTGCGGGAGAACGTGGACTGACCGTCGTCTGCGCCCGGCCGGCCGCAGGCGTCAGGCGTCGACCTCCCGGGGTTCCCTGACCTCCCTGGTCTCGCGGGGCTCCCTCGCCTCCCGGACCTCGCGGTCGAGGCCCTGCTCGGCATCCTCGTCGTAGGTGCAGACGGTCCAGATGAAGCTCTGGATGTCGATGTTGTCGGCCGGCTTGAGCTCGGCGAGCTCCTGCGCCGTCACCTGGGCGAGGTCGAGGAGCGAGCGGTACACCTCCGGCTCGAGGGCGGCGCGGTACTCGTGGCAGAAGCGGTGGCCGACCCGCTCCGCAAAGTCGCAGGTGACCGAGGGCTTGAGGAACATGTGCTCCTTCGGCCGCCACAGGAAGGGCAGGTAGGTCACGGTCGTCCACCGCGCCGCGTCGTGCGGCCCCGCCGCCGTCCGCATCTGCGCCAGCCCGGTCGCGACCTCGCCTGCCGCCATCTTCGCCGCGCCGCGGATGAAGGCGTCCGCCTGCCGGCTGCGCAGCAGGGTCTGCACCTTGATCTGCTCGAAGGGCGAGAGGAGGTTGGTCTTGCGGAATACCGAGAGGATGGCCTCGGCGTGTCCGGTTCCCTCCAGCGCCTCCTCCAGCGGCACCGCGGCTTCGAGCGCCTTCATGGCCTCCAGCTTGTAGGTGCGCTCGTGCTTGGCATAGGCGGGCGACCTGAAGCCGCGGCGGAAGATCCGCAGGAAGCGCTTCTTCGCGTCCCCGAAGCCATGGAACTTCGGGCTGCTCGCGGCGGCCTGGGCGTGCAGGCGGCGCCAGACGTCATCGACGTTGTCGCCCTCGATCCGCGCCTTGATCTGGTCGTCGGCGATGAGGACGCCGATGTAGGCGCCCTCCTGCTCGACGACCCTGAGAATCATGTCCTTGAGCGAGGTCTCCTTTACCGTCTTCAATGCTCGCTTCCCCCACTTGCGTCACGGCGCGCAGTCCGCGCGCCCCTTCACGGTGGTTCCGGCGGTCCCCTATACAGGCCAAGGCGGCGCCCGCGCTACCCGTCGAGGATCGTCCGCAGGCGTCCCGGGGTGTCGGTGCAGATGGCATCGGGGGCAAGGGCGGCAAGGGCCCGGAGCTCGTCGGGCCGCTCCTCGTGGTGACGCGCAGGGCGGCGGCCTGCAGCCGGGCGACGTCGGCGCGGGAGAGCAGGGCGGAAGCGCGCGGGGCGATCCAGGCGACGCCTCCGCAGCACGACCGTCGCATGGATTGCCGCGTCGCCTGCGGCTCCTCGCAAAGACACCAGTGGCAGGCCGGCGGCTCCTTCAGTCGGCAACCTCGTCCCGGTCCAGTCCCTCCTCCGATTCCACGTCGTAGAAGCCGACGACCCAGATGAAACCCTGGATGTCGATGTTGTCCGCCGGCTCGAGGTCCGACACGACGGCTGCCGTGGCTGCCGTCAGATCGAGGAGCGACCGGTAGACCTCAGGGTCGAGGTCCGGCCGATAGTCGTGACGGAATCGGTGGCCGACCCTCTCGGCAAATTCGCAGGTGATGTTGGGCTTCAGGAACATGTGCTCCTGCGTTCGCCACAGGAAGGGCAGGTAGGTCACAGCGGTCCACTTCGCCACGCCATGGGGTTCCGCGGCCGCCTTCATCTCCCTGAGCCCACGGGCCACATCGCCCATCGCGAACCGCGCGGCGCCGCGGACGAACCTGTCGGCCTGAGGGCTGCGCAGCAGTGCCTGCATCCGGGCGGACTCGAACGGGGAGAGCAGATTGGTCTTCCGGAAGGCAGCCAGCACCGCCTCCCCATGTCCCGATCCATCGGCCGCTGCCTCGAGCGGTACCGCGCGCTCCAGGTACTGCTTCGCCTCCCACTTGTAGCCTCGTTCCTGCCGGAAATAGGCAGGTGAAGAGAAGCCACGGGCGAAGATGCGCAGAAAGCGCTTCTTCGCATCCCCGAAGCCGTGGAATTTCGGGCTGGTGGCGGCCGCCTCATTGTGCAGGCGACGCCAGACGTCGTCGGGGTCGTCACCCTCGATCCGCGCCTTGATCTTGTCACCGGAGATCACGACGCCGACGTAGGCGCCGCGCTGCTTCACGACCCTGAGGACCATGTCCTTCAGCAAGGTCTCCTTGATCGTCTTCATGGTCGCCCCCCCCCCGTCTTGCGCCACCCGTTTGCGCTCTCCTGCTTCTCACGGTGGTCTGTCTCACCCGTATGCCGGGCAATCCGGCATCCACGCTACCCGGCGAGTCAGTAGAACGCCCTCTCGTCCCCCTGCCGTCATAGCGAGCCCCCTGGAGGGGGCGCGGCAATCCCTGCGATGCCGCCGCAGCTGAGACGGACCATGGATTGCCGCGTCGCCGGCGGCTCCTTGCAATGACGGCAGTGGGTACTGCTTCCAGCAGCCCCCCCCGGAGCGTTAGCGGGCGTCGAGGATCTGTCTCAGCTGCCCGGGCGTGTCGGTGCAGATGGCATCCGGCGCCAGGGCGGCGAGGGCCTGGAGCTCTTCGGCGCGCTCCTCGTGCCAGAAGGTGACCATCAGGCCGGCGGACTGCAGGCGGGCGACGTCGGCGCGGGTGAGCAGGGTGGAGGCGCGGGGGGCGCGGGCTTCCCAGCAGGGATGGACGCCGGCGGCGCCGGCCTGGCGGGCGAGCGCGATCATCGCGTCGATGGGGAGCACGCTGCCGACCATCAGCGAGGTCGGAATGTCGGGGCGGGCCTGCTTGAACGTGCTTACCGCCAGCATGTCGAAGCCGGCGACCACGACCTCGGGGCCGGCGTCGGCGGGCAGCGCGGCAGCGAGGGCGGGGACGGCGGCGCGGTCCTTGATCTCGACCAGCAGGCCCATTGCGGTGCGGCGCTGCCACTGCACGAGGTCGTCGAACACAACCGTCGCCGGCTCCAGGCGCATCAGCTCGGCCGCCGGCATGTCTGCGACCAGCCGCCCGCCGACGGCGAGGTCGTGACGGACGACGAGCCGGCCGTCCGCCGTCAGCTGCACGTCGCATTCGACGGCGTCGGCGCCCTCGGCGATCGCGGCGTCGAAGGCGGCCCAGCTGTTGTCGGGATGGGCGTGGCTCGCCCCCCGGTGCGCGACCACGCGCGGGCGGCTCATTCCGTCTCCTCCCACAGCGCCTGCAGCGCCAGCGGGTCGTTGGTGGTGATCTGGTCGGCGCCGGCCTCGACCATGCGGGGCAGGATGCGGCCGATGTCCGGCGTGGCCGGATCGAGGGTCCAGACGTCCACCGCCGCGCCGTTCGCCTTGACGATGGCGACAGGGTTCACTCCCAGGTCCAGCGCCGCCGAGACGAAGCGGTGGTAGAGGTAGAACATCGCCGCATCGGGCGCGTTCGCCAGCGTTTCGCGCGCGAGGCCCTCGTAGTCCGCCGCGGTGACGAGGGTCCGGCCCTCCGCCACCTCGTAGGGGTCGTAGCCGAGTCGCAGGCCGGGGACGGCGGCGCCCAGCCGGGCGACGGCCTCCCATTCGCAGCCGCTGAGCAGGCAGCGCGGCGCAATGGGCGCGATCGCAGCCGCGAATTCGCGGACGGCGCCGTCGGTGAGGGTCGCCGCCGGCTCCTTCAGGTCGAGCTGCAGCACCGCCGGCGACGGGGCGGCGCGCGCGACGTCGGCGGCGATCCCGGCCAGCAGCGG
>CALKHQ010000016.1 GCA_937988735.1 uncultured Alphaproteobacteria bacterium | reverse complement strand
GCGGCCGCCCGTTTGACCAGCAGGTCGCAGCGGCCGGGCGCCAGCGCGAGGCCGGCCGCGAAGGCTTCGGCGGCGTCGCGGTAGCGCGCGGCGGCCATCGCGGCGACTCCGCGCAGATCCCACAGGTCGGGATCGTCCGGGACGTGGGTGCAGGCGAGGGCGAGCCAGGCGGACGCCTGTTCCGGCTCCCCCATCGCCATCAGCAGGTGGCCCTTGCGCAGCCAGGAGGGCGTGCGGTCAGGAGCGAGGGCGACGGCGATGTCATAGGCGGCGAGGGCGGCAAGGTTGTTGCCCAGCACGCGCTGCACGTCGCCCAGCGCCTCTCGGATCTCGGGCCGGTCGGGAGCCGCTGCGGCCGCGCGGATCAGCCGCTCCAGCGCCGAGCGATGCTCGCCGCGCGACCGCTCGATGGCGGCCAGCATGAACAGTGCGTTCGGCTCGTCCGGGCTGCTGGCGAGGACGAGGCGGTACAGGGCCTCCGCCTCGTCGGCATGGCCGGCGCGGTGCCGCTCGACGGCGCGGGCGATCAGCTCCATGGCGTCCGGCTACAGCGAAAGCTCGGCCCTGATCCGGCGGGCGAGCTCGCCGATCTGCTCGACCGCAGAGCCGGTGCGGCTGAGCTTGTAGGTGCGGATGCTCGGGAACCAGGGATAGCGGTCGCAGCCGAAGGTAGACCAGTCGGGGCCGACCGAGACCCGCCAGCCCGGCGCGCCGACGGCGCCTGCCAGCTCCGCCACCGCGGTCGGGGCGGAGACGACGAGGTCGAGCGCCGCGATGAGGCCGGCAGTGCGGTCGAGGTCGTCCTTCATGTCCAGGTCGTCGAAGCGGTGCAGCCGGAGCCCGTGGGTGCGCTCGAGCGCGAGGCGTTCCGCTGCGCTGTCGTCGTACTGCAGGTCAACGAACTGCGCGCCCGGAATGGCGAGGAGGGGCGCGTAGTCCATCAGCGAGGCGTACTGCCAGTCGCGGTTCTCCGCCCTGAGCCCGCTGCGCCAGCACAACCCGATCTTGGGCCCGTCACCGAGGCGGGCAAGCCGCCGCTTCCAGCCGGCGACGGTACGGCCATCCTGCCGCATCAGCGGTTGCGGGCCGGCGAAGCTGTCGAGGGTCTTGTCCAGCAGCAGCGGCAGCGAGCCTGCCGTACAGAACAGGGTCGGCTGGCGGTCCGCCGGCAGGTCCTCCAGCCATGTGTAGCTGTGGCGGCGGAAGCCCTCGTCGTCGCGCCAGGTCACTGCCGCCTGCACCGTCGAGTGCGGGAACGCCCGGCGGAACAGCGGCAGGAGCTTCGCCGAGCACTCGATCACCACATGATCGGCGCGGGCGATGACGTCGGGCAGGCAGGCGGCGAACATGATTTCATCGCCGATCCCCTGCTCGCAGGCGACCAGCAGGCGCTGGCCCTCCAGGCCGCCGCCGTCCCACTGCGGGATCGCGAGCTGCTCGTGGATGCAGTCAAGGCCCGGCGAGTTGCGCAGCCAGCGGTTCTCGTACATGGCGAAGCCGGTCTGCAGGTTGCCGAGGGCGAGGTTGACCAGCGCCAGGTTCCAGCCGGCGTCGCCATAGGCGGGGTCCAGCTCCAGCGCACGGGCGAGCGTGGTCGCGGCCTGGGGCAACCGGTCCGTCTCCATCAGCAGGACGCCGAGGTTGAAGAAGGTGCCGGCGTTCTCCGGGTCGAGGCTGAGGGCGCGGTAGTAGGCGCTCTCCGCCTCCTCGGTCCGGTTGAGGCGGTGGAGCGTGTTCCCGAGGTTGATCAGCGCCGCGGGCCAGGCCGGCTGGCGGTCGAGCGCCTCGCGGTAGTTGCCGACGGCGGCAGCGTACTCGCGCATGCCGGCCTGCGCGTTGGCGAGGTTGTAGTAGATGGTCGGATCGTTCGGCGACAGGTTCAGCGCCGCACGGTAGGCGGCGCAGGCCTCCTCGTAGGCGCCGAGGCGGGCGAGGCAGACGCCGAGGTTGTAGTGGCTGGGCGAATGGTTGGGGTCGAGCGCGATCGAGCGGCGGTAGGCGCCGAGCGCCTGCGGCGCCATCCCGGCCGCCTGCAGCGCGTTGCCGAAGTAGAAGTGGAAGAGCGCGTTGTCCGGTCGGGTGCGGGTCGCCACCGCGAGGTGGCGCACCGCCGCGGCCGCATCGCCGTCGCCGAGCTCGACCATGCCCAGGAGGAAGCGGGCGCTGGCGTTGGAGAGGTCGTTCGCCAGGATCGCCTTGCACTGGCAGGCGGCCTCGGCCAGCCGGCCGGCGTTGAACAGCTCCAGCGCATGGCTGAGCGCCGCCTCGCTGCCGGTCTGGATGGTCTGCGTGCTCTGCATCGCGCGACGGTCTCCCTCGGCTACAGGAAGTTGGCCAGCGACAGGCGCTGGATGCTGGACAGCGTCAGGTAGGAGGCCTCCAGCTGCGCTGACGCTGCATTCAGCTCCGTGATGGCCTGAGCCGTGTTCACGTTCTCGATCTCGCCGATCTGACTGTGGGCAAAATTGATGAACGATTGCTGACGCTCGCGCGTGTCCTGCAGTCGGCTGTAGTTGAGGGCCAGGCTGTTCTCCACAACCTTGATCTCGTCGATCGCCGTGGTGAGCAGGCTGCGCGCGTCGTCCAGCACCTGCCGCTCGGCCGGCGTCACCGGGTCGGAGAAGGTGAGGTTGGCGATGGTGTCGAGCGCGCGGATCACCTTCTCGAAGCCGGCGTAGTCGGCGTTCACCCCGTAGGTGACGGTGACGTCGGCATCGACCCGGATCTCCTGCACCACGCCGTCGCCCGTGTACCAGTCGGTGTTGGGCGCGGCCGGCATCGGCGGCGCCGACGGCGCGACATAGGTGCCGTTGTCGAGCTGGACCGGCCGCTGGTCGATCTGCCCGCCGGCGAAGAGGTAGCGGGAGTCGTCGCGGGTGTTCAGCAGGTCCACCACCAGCTCGCGCAGGTTCTTCGCCTGCTGCTGCAGCGCGAGGTCGTTCTCGTAGTAGGACTTCGAATCGCTGCTGCGCTGCCCCAGCAGCCCGTGCATGGTGCGGGCGGCGTCGCTGATGCCCTCGACGGCGGTGGTCATCAGGGTAAGGCGCTTCTCGGCCACCCCGATGTTGCGCAGGTACTGCTCGGCGCGGGAGAGCTGGTTCTCGATCGTCACCAGCCGCTGGCTGTCCTTGACCACCGACTGGTACGTGCGCCCGACCTTGCCGGTCGCGATCTGGTCCTGCCGCTCGTAGAGGAAGGACTGCGTCTTCATCGTCTGGGCGACGATCAGGCTGTGCTGGGCGTAGCTGCCGACGCGGGTGACCATGGTCTATCGCTCCCCCTGATCCGTTCCGTCACGCCCCGATGGTCGAGAGCAGCTCGAGCATCTCGGCCGCGATCTGCATCACGCGCGCGGAGGCCTGATAGGCGTTCTGCAGCAGGATCATGTTGGACAGTTCCTCGTCGAGGTTGACGCCGGAGGTGGCGGCGGCCTGGAACTCCAGCGTCTGGGTGTAGGACTGGCTGAAGGTCAGCTCGCGCTCGACGTTGCTGGTCTGGTTGGCCATGAACGACAGCATCGAGGCGGCGTACTGCTCGAACGAGATGCGCGCCGCCGGCAGCCCGCCGGCCGCGTCGAACGCGTTCTCCCCGTCGAGCGCCGCCGCCAGCCGGGCCATCGCCGAACCGTCGCCGCGGGTCAGCGCCGTCGTGCCGACCCCGGCAGCGGCATTGACCGTGGCGGTCGCGATCAGGTTCGGATTGGCGTCGATGTCGGGACGGACCCGGATGGTTCCCGCCGTGGTGGCGGTGGCCGTCGTCCCCATCACGAAGAAATCGTTGAGCCCGAACCAGTGCGAGACGCCCCAGCTGGTGCCGTCGGCGTCGACCACGGTGGCGGCGCCCTGGTTGATGGCGACGCCGTTGCCGGCCGCCCCGGCGGTGAGGGTCAGACGCCCGTCGGCGTTGATCGCCATCGTCGCTGTCGCCGGGCTCAGCGCGGCGTTGAAGTCCGCGATCAGCGCATCGACGTCGGCATAGGTGCCGAGGTCCGCGCTCGTCCAGGTCCCGGCGACGACGCCGTTCGCATCGGTGATCTTGACGGTGAAGGTGCCGCTGGCCGAGGCGCCGAGCGTGTCGGTGCCGGCCACCGTTCGGGTGCCGGTCAGCGCGCTCGGCGGCGGCACGGCGGAGCCCGCGTTGTGTGCCGCGTTCACGGCGAACATCAGCTCCGAGGCCAGTTCCTCGAGCTGGGCGTGGGTCGCCGGCAGCGTGGTGTCGCGGAGCGCGATCAGTGCGCCGATCCGCCCGCCGGTGAAGTCGCCGGTGACGTCGTTGCCGGCGATCGGCGCGCCAAGGTAGATGCCGTCGATGGTGCCGTTGCCCGCGGTGGCGCCGCCGGCGGCATAGGCCATGTCGGCCGTCATCGTGGTCACCGGCGTGTGGGTGAGCTGGCGCGCCGGCCCGTCGAGCAGGGTGCGGCCGCCCGAGGTGAGGATCACCACCTCGCCGTTGGCGCGCTCGAAGGTCTTGATGTCCATCAGCTCGGCGATCTGGGTGACCAGCCGGTCGCGCTCGTCGCGCATCTCGGCGCTGGACCGGCCGAGCGCATCGTCCTTGGCAATCTGGGTGTTGAGCGCGGCGACCTGGTTGAGGAGGTCGTTGAGCTGGTCGATCGCCTCGGCGATCTCGCGGTCGGCCTGCAGGCGCTGCGCCTGCACCGTGTCGTGCAATGCGCGGATGTCGTTCGCGGTGTTGCGCCCGGCGTTGACCATGGCATAGCGCAGGTCGGCGCTTTCCGGCGTCGCGGCCAGCGCTTCCGCCGCGTCGCCCAGCCGGCCGAGGGTGTGGGCGAGCGAGTTGTCGTCGATCAGCGAGCCGAAGCGCATCGACACCTGCTGCAGGAAGCGCTGCGTCACCTCCAGCCGCGTCGAGACCGTCTTCTGCTCGCGCAGCTCGGCGGCGATCTGGGTGTCCACCCGCCGCTTGATGTCGGTGACGCTGACGCCGAGCCCGATGCCGGCGACCGCGATCGTCTTCTGCTCGACATACTTCCGCGAGTAGCCGGGGGTGTTGACGTTGGCGATGTTGTTCGACAGCACCTGCATCCCGGCCTGGGCGGAGCCGAGGCCGGTGAGGGCGGTGCGAAGCGCGGAGTAGATCGAGGTCATGGCGGTGCTCCCGTCGCGGCCCGGCCGCGACCTGGCTCAGAGCTGGCGATCGACGGTCAGCGACAGCGCGGCGGGGCCGGCGCCGTAGCCGTGGGCGCCGTAGGCGTGGGTCGGCATGCGCTGCTCGCGCGCCGCATCCACGATGGCCGCCAGCACCCGCTCGTTCACCGCGCGGGCGGCGCGCAGCGCCCGCTCGTTGTCCGCGGCTGCGGAGGCCAGCCGCTCCCCCGCCTTGCGCAGGGCGCCGATCTGGCTCGCCGGTATCGCCTGGGCCAGCGTGCCGTTCTGCGCCTGCATCTCGCGGATCGATCGCTCGTAGATCTCGGCCAGCGTCGCCTTCTCGACCTGGACGGTCGCCGCCTCACGCAGCTTCATCGCCCGCAGAAGCGCCGTCTCCCGCTGCAGGACGTCGGCGAGGCGCTCCGTCGTCTCGATCAGGCCGCCCGCAATCCGGGCGGCAGGCTGCGCCGGCTGGGGCCGGGCCTGGGCCATCATCGTCATCGTGCATTCTCCTGGGCTCGCAGCAGCTCTGCAGTGACGGCGTCGGCAATTCCGAAGCCGCCGGATTCGGCGATCTGCCTCGCGTATTCGCGGTGCAGCATGGACTTGAACATCTGTCCGCCCGAGCCGCCGCCGAACACCGGGTCCTCCTCCAGGCCCTGGAACATGATCTCGACGAACTCGCCGATCACGAAGGCCTCGAATTCCCGGGCCGCCTTGGCGACGTCGCCGGCGGCCTGGGGCCGGGGCGGAGGCGGCTGCAGGTGGGCGTGGGCGAGGGTGGTGGCGCCGTCGATGGTCATCGTTGCCCCTTCCTCACCGCACCTCGAGGTCGGCCTGCAGCGCGCCGGCCGCCTTGATCGCCTGCAGGATCGAGATCAGGTCGCGCGGCCCGACGCCCAGCGCATTCAGCGCGTTCACCAGCTCCTGCAGCGACACGCCTTCCTGCAGCAGCGCCAGCCGCCGGTCCTCGTCGGTGTCGACCGCGATGTTGGTGTTGGGCACGATCACCGTCTCGCCCTCCGAGAACGGCGCGGGCTGGCTGACCTGCGGGTCCTCGGTCACGCGGATGGTGAGGTTGCCCTGCGCGATGGCGACGGTGGAGATGCGGACGTCCTGGCCGATGACGATGATCCCGCTGGCTTCATCCACCACGACGCGGGCGACCTGGTCGGGCTCGATCAGCAGCTGCTCGATGTCGCCGATGAAGGCCACGATGTCGCCGTTGTAGCGGCCGGGGATGCTGGCAACGACCGTGCCGGGGTCCAGCGCCTCTGCCGTGCTGGAGCCGACGAAGGCGTTGATCGCCCGGGCCACCCGCAGCGCGGTGGTGAAGTCGGGGTTGCGCAGGGCCATGCGGACCATGGCCACCTCGTCCAGCGAGAACGGGACCTCGCGCTCGATGATCGCCCCGTTGGGGATGGCGCCGGAGGTCGGCACGCCCCGCACGACGGATTCCGCCGCGCCCTCGGCAGCGAAGCCGGAGACCTGGATCGCGCCCTGGCCGACGGCGTAGACCTCGCCGTCCGCGCCCATCAGCGGCGTCACCAGCAGCGTGCCTCCGCGCAGGCTGGTCGCATCGCCGAGGGAGCTGATGGTGACGTCGATCCGGCTGCCCTGACGGGCGAAGGGCGGCAGGGTGGCGGTGACCATCACCGCGGCGATGTTCTTCGTCCGCAGCGTGTCGCCGCGGACGTTGACGCCCAGCCGCTCGAGCATGCCGATCAGCGACTGCTCGGTGAAGGGCGAGTTCTGCAGGCTGTCGCCGGTGCCGTTCAGGCCGACGACGATGCCGTAGCCCACCAGCATGTTGTCGCGCACGCCCTCGAAGGACACGACGTCCTTGATGCGCACGGCGGCCTGCGCCGGGTTCAGCAGCGCCGGAAGCAGGGCCAGCGCGAACGCCAGCCGGCCCAGCATCGGGACCAGCCGGAGCAGGGGGAGGGGCGGGAGGAGGCGAAGGATGCGGATCATGGCTGCCTGTGGTGTCGCATTCTGCGTGCGGCCCCACTTCAGCGAAGCGCGTGCCAGATCCGGAAACGGCAGAAATCTGCGGGGTTCGACGCGTCCGGGGCGGTCCGGGCAGGGTGGCCTGGGCAAAGCTTTCCCGGTCACCGGGCAAGGCTTGCCGCGTTAACGCCGCCTCAACCATGTGCGGCACAGACTGCCGGCACTCAGGCGCCAAGATGGCGAGGACCCATGCGAGTTGAACGGACAGGCAGCGCCCCCTCGGTCGGCGGCGCCCGGCGCACCGGCCAGACGGGCAGCGCCGGCGGCTTCGCCGATGCGATCACGCGCGCCGGCCGCAGCGGGGGCACGGCGGCCGCGGCGCCCACCACTGCCGTCGGCCCGCTGACGGGGGTCGATGCGCTGGTGGCGCTGCAGGCGGTGGACGGCGACCGGTCCGGGCGCCGTCGGGCGCGGGAGCGGGCGGTCCGCATCCTGGACTCGCTGGACGAGCTGCGCATTGCCCTGCTTGACGGCCGGCTGACCGAAGCCCAGCTTCAACGGCTCGTCGCCGCGGTCGAGTCCGAACGGACGATGACCGACGACCCCCGGCTCAACGCGGTCCTCGACGAGATCGACCTCCGCGCGCAGGTCGAGCTGGCGAAATACCAGACCCGGGGATAAGCCCCGGCGGGTGGCGGGGACTCTATTGGTCAATCGGCCAAAAAAGCCTCCTGGATCAAGGACCTGCACCGGGAAGTGGCCTTCTCGCGCTACCTTGCGCATACCCTTGTGCATTGGTATATACCGCGCCGTCGTCGCAGGCATGGCGGTGAGGAGCAGCGTCGCACATGGCGGATCCGATTACGCTTGATAGCCACTATCGTCCGAGCGAGGACGAGGAATTCATGAACGAGCGGCAGCTCGAGTATTTTCGGCAGAAGCTGCTTCAGTGGCGTCAGGAGCTGCTCGAGGAATCGACGGAGACAATTCGGAGCCTACAGGACGAGAGCCTGGCCGAGGCGGACCTGACCGACCGGGCATCGAAGGAAACGGACCGGGCGCTGGAACTCAGGACCCGCGACCGGCAGCGGAAGCTGATCGCCAAGATCGATGCCGCGCTCCGGCGGATCGAGGACGGCACCTACGGCTACTGCGAGATCACCCATGAGCCGATCGGGCTGCGCCGTCTGGAGGCACGGCCGATCGCGACCATGAGCCTGGAGGCCCAGGAGCTCCACGAGCGGCAGGAGCGGCTGCGCCGGGACGACTGAGGGCGTCCACCACGGCTGTTCCCGTCGCCGCAGGCTGCCGCCGGCAGCGCGGCGGGCAGGGCAGGGATCGTGTGGCCGGGGCCGGCGTGCCGCCCCGGCCTTCTGTTTTCGGCTTCCGACGGATCAGAGCGTGAAGGCGTCGCGGAACCGCTGGAGCGCCAGCGTGTCGTCGCCGGACGCGAAGGCTTCCAGGCCCACGGTGCCGCGCCAGCCGGTGGCGGCCAGGGCGCGGGCGACGGCGGGGTAGTTGATCTCGCCGGTGCCGGGCTCGCAGCGGCCGGGGACGTCGGCGACCTGCACCTCGCCGATCCACGGCGCCGCGCGCCGCACCAGCTCGATCAGGTTCCCCTCTCCGATCTGGGCGTGATAGAGGTCGAGCATCAGCCGCAGCGACGGCTTGTTCACCGCGCTCACCAGCGCCAGGCAGTCCTCGGCGCGCGCGAACGGCACGCCCGGGTGATCGACCCCGGTGTTCAGGTTCTCCAGCACGAAGGTGACGCCCGCCGATGCGCCGAGGTCGGCGATGCGGTCCAGCGTGCGCTCCGCCTTCAGCCACATCGCGCCGGTGACCTCCGCCGCCGGTTTCACCGGCAGGCCCCTGGAATCGAGGCCGGTGCCGTGCAGGTTGAGCCGCGGAATGCCGAGCTTCTTCGCCACCGGGATCGACTGCTCCGCCGTGCGCAGCAGCTCGTCGGCGCCGGCGTCGTCGGCCAGCGTGCCGGTGATGTAGCCGGTCATCGACGAGAAGGTGGCGCCGGTATCCGCCAGCGCGTCGATGTCGTGGCGCGTCCAGTCCCAGATCTCGACCTGGAAGCCGAGCGCCGCGATCTTCCGCACCCGCTCGCTGATCGGCAGGTCGCGGAACACCATCTCGGAACAGACGGCAAGTGTGAAGGGCTGGTCAGGCAACGTACGCTCCTCCGATCCCTCGTTGCGCCGCGACGCATGACGCGGCGATCCGGCGCACGCGCCGGCGGGAGGACCGGGCGGCGGCCCGTGGATGCCACGCCGCCGCGCCGTCCGCAACGATGCCGTGGAAGCTACTTCCGGGCCGCCCTGATCCCGGCGAGGATCAGCTCCTTCGCCTCGTCGGCGTCGCCCCAGCGCAGGATCCGCACCCACTTGCCCGGCTCCAGGTCCTTGTAGTGGGTGAAGAAGTGCTCGATCTGCTGGGTGGTGATCTCCGGCAGGTCGCGGTAGCTGCGCACCGTCTCGTAACGCCGGGTCAGCCTGGTGCTGGGGACGGCGATGATCTTCTCGTCGGCGCCGGCCTCGTCCTCCATGATCATCACCCCGATCGGCCGGCAGTTGATGACGCAGCCGGGGACGAGCGGGCGGGTGGAGGCGCAGAGCACGTCCAGCGGATCGCCGTCGTCGCACAGCGTGTGCGGGACGAAGCCGTAGTTTCCGGGATAGCGCATCGGCGTGTAGAGGAAGCGGTCCACGACGAGCGCGCCCGACGCCTTGTCGATCTCGTACTTGATCGGCTCGCCGCCGATCGGCACCTCGATGATGACGTTGATGTCTTCCGGGGGATTGTTGCCGATCGAAACCGCGCTGATGTCCATTCGCGACCTTCTGTGTTGCGGTGCACAAACCGGCGACGCCATTAGCCGGAGGTCATGCCGCAGTGCAACAGTTGTCTGCGGTCCGCGCGGCAGATGACGAGGATTCAATCTGGCGTACCGGCTGGCGCCCGGGCGCGACGGGTCGGAATGCGAAGACGGCCCCGTCTCCTTCCTGGAGGACGGGGCCGCGGCGTTCCGGAGGGCGCGGCCTGCCTGGCCGCCGGCTCCGGGCGCGGTCGGGGCTCCGGTCAGAACGGCATGATGATGTCGAACAGCTGGTCGCCGTAGCGCGGCTGCTGGACGTCGGTGAGCTGCCCGCGGCCGCCGTAGGAGATGCGCGCCTCGGCGATCTGGTCGTAGCGGACCGTGTTGTTGGCGCTGATGTCCTCGGGCCGGATCACGCCGCTGATCAGCAGCTCGCGCAGCTCGAAGTTGACCCGCACCTCCTGCCGGCCCTGGATGACCAGGTTGCCGTTGGGCAGTACCTGGGTGACCAGCGCGGCGACGCGGAGCGAGATCTCCTCCTCGCGGTCCACCCGGCCGGCGCCGCTGTGGTTGGCGGACGAGTCGTAGTCGGCAAGATTTGCCGGATTGACCGTGTCCGGCAGCACCTGGTGGAGGTCGGCCTCGTAACCGAACAGCGCGTTCAGGGCCGCCGCCTGCCCGGTGGTGCGGGAGCGGCTGGTCTGGTTGCGGATCTCGGCGCTGTCGTTGATGTCGATGGTGACCGTCAGGATGTCGCCGACCCGGTGCGCACGCTGGTCGCGGAAGAAGGCGCGGCTGCCTGGCCGCCACAGCGACGCCGGCTGGCGCTCGGCCACCTCCGGTGCCGGCATCGGCAGCGACACCGGCTGGTAGCTCGCCACCTGCACCGGGTTCTGGATCGGGGTCAGCTCCGGCGCCTGTCCGATGTTGGAGATGCGCTCGGCGGTACCGCAGCCGGTGAGCGCCAGCAGCAGCCCTATGCCGGCCACGAGCGACAGGCGGCGCGGGCGGCGGCTGGCGGGAAGGGCGGGGCGAGAGGACATGGGACTGTTCCTTTCTGGAGCGTGCGGCGCCGTCAGCTGCTGACGGCGCTGGCCGGGGCGGCGACGCGGACCACGCCCGGCGCCTCGACGGTGGCTTCGATGGTTCGTGACGACTGGGTGTTGATGACGCGGATCACGTCGCCCACGCTGCCGTCCTGCAGCGCCTGGCCCTGGGCGGTGAGCGTCATGGCGCCGGTCTGCAGCACCATGGTAACGGTCTCGCCGCGGCGCACGGCCAGCGGCGCCTCGACGTCGGCCTCGGCCACCGGCTGGTTCGGCGACAGCGCCCGGCGGGCGACGAAGCCGACCAGCCGCTCCGGGTCGAGGATGACGTTCGCCGACAGACGGTCGGCCTCGATCTCCATCCAGGCGATGTCGGCAGGGCCGATCGGCTCGCCGCGGCTCACCGCCCGCACCAGCACCGGCGCCATCACGACCGAATGCAGCCGCCCGCTGACGCGGATGCTGGCCGCATGCGCGGTGCCGGGCGCGACGTCGATCACCATGGTGAAGCGGCGGCTGCGCGGGTCATAGGCGATGTCGCGCGCGCTCATCGCCGGCTCGACGCCGACGGGCAGGAAGTGCGTGGCGATCCCTGAATCGAAGTCGATCTGGGTCCGATCGGCGTCGAAGCCGGCGCCGATCCGGGCGGCGACGGCGTCGAGCGCCACCGGGGCCAGCGCATCGGTGCCGATGCGGATCGCCGCCCGGCTGACGATGACGCGCGAGAGGCCGCCGGTGCCGGGGCGCCAGTCGAGGTCGAAGCCGAGGGCGACGCGGTGCAGGAAGTTCGGTCCGATCTCCACCGACTGGCCGGGGGCGGGGGCGTAGAACACCGGCTGGTTCGCGGCGTCGCCGGCATCGGTGAACAGGTCGCCGACGGTGACGATCTCGCCCGTCACCTCGACCTGGCCGCGCGGCTCGGCCGCCACGGCGGCGGCCGGCAGCAGGGCGGCGGCGAGCAGCAGGGCCGCGCGGGCGCCGAAGGATGCAAACGCCATCGTCATCACCGGAGCTGGTTGAGCTGCGCGAGCATCTCGTCGGAGGCCTGGATGACCTTCGAGTTCATTTCGTAGGCGCGCTGCGCGTTGATCAGGTTGGTGATTTCCTGGACCACGTTGACGTTCGAGGTCTCGAGGAAGCCCTGCAGGATGGTGCCGAAGCCGGCCGAGCCCGGGGTCGCGACGTTGGCGGGGCCGGACGCGGGCGTCTCCTTGAAGAAGTTGTCGCCGATCGCCTCCAGGCCGGCCTCGTTGGCGAAGCGTGCGAGCTGGATCTGGCCCACGTTCTGCGGGTCCACCCGGCCGTCCAGCAGCACCAGCACCTCGCCGCTGGTGTTGATGGCGATGTCGGTCGCGTCCTCGGGGATCACGATCGACGGCATGATGCGGTAGCCATCGGCCGTCACCAGCTCGCCCTCGGCGCTGAGCTGGAAGGAGCCGGCGCGGGTGTAGGCGGTGTCGCCGCTGGGCAGTTCGACCTGGAAGTAGCCGTCGCCGGAGATGGCGAGGTCGAGCGAATTGTCGGTGAGGGCCATGTTGCCCTGCTCGGAGATCCGGTAGACGGCGGCCGTGCGCACGCCGAGGCCGACCTGGACGCCCGCCGGCACGATGGTGCCGATGTCGGACGAGGTGGAGCCCACCGGCCGGTTGTTCTGGTACAGCAGGTCCTGGAACTCGACCCGGCGCTTCTTGAAGCCGGTCGTGTTCATGTTGGCGATGTTGTTGGAGATGACCTCGACGTTCAGCTGCTGGGCCAGCATGCCGGTCGCCGCGATGCTCAGGGAACGCATGGTGGTGGGGCTCCGTCAGGCGGCCTTGGCCAGGCTGTTGATCGCCTGGCGCTGGCGCTGGTGCTCGGACTCGATGATCTGGCTCATCCGCTGGTAGCTGCGCGTCACGTCGATCAGCCGCGTCATCTCCAGGATCGGCGAGACGTTCGACTGCTCGATCATGCCCTGCACCACCTGCGGCGCCGCGACCTCGACCGGGGCCTGGTCGCCCGGGGCGTACAGGCCGTCGGGGCCGCGCTGCAGCCGCTGCGGATCCTCGAAGGTGACGACCTGGAGCCGGGCGACGATGCCCTGCTCGGTGCTGACGGTGCCGTCGGCGGCGATGCTGATCTGGCCGCCGTCCTCGATCCGGATTGGCCCGCCGCCGGCGGCGAGCACGGGTAGCCCGCTGCTGGTGACGATCTGGCCGTTGGCGTCGAGCGTGAAGCGGCCCGCACGGGTGTAGGCGGTGCCGTCGACGGTCTGCACGGCGAAGAAGCCTTCGCCGGAGATCGCGATGTCCAGCGGGTTGCCGGTCGGGGTCAGGACGCCTTCGGAAAGGTCGAGGTAGGTGCCATGGGGCTGGACGAACGACATCGGGCCGGCGTCGTCCAGACCCAGCGCCCGCGTCTCCTTCATCAGCTCGGTGAACACCAGCCGCTCGGCCTTGAAGGCCGGGGTGTTCATGTTGGCCAGATTGTTGGCCAGCACCTCCATGTGGCGGCTCAGTGCCGTCTGCTGGGAGAGTGCAATGAATGACGGGTTCTCCATCGCCGCAGCCGTTCCTCGTGTCGTCAGGCGGTCTGGCGCCTTGTGCGCCGCTGTCGCGAGCCGGGTGCAGTGCCCGTGCCAACGCGGGGAATCACGTTTTTTCAAGAACTTGCCGTCTCGCCGGGACGGCCGGCACGGGCATCTGCGCCGCCCGGTCGGCAAGGCTTGCCGGGGCATATTTGCCGCCCGGTCGCCCGGGGCCTGTCCTAAACAGGATGTTAACCTTGGTCCCGCTAGCTTGACGCCCGCAGCGGTGCCGAGCCGCAAGTCCAGGATCGCGGGGACATGGCAGAACAGACGATGGATGCGAGCGCCGGCGCGCCCGCCAGGCGGAAGCGGCTCGCGGGGAAGAAGCTGGTGCTGTACATCGCGGTGCCGGTCGTGGCGCTGGTCGGGCTGTACATGTCCGGCATGCTCGATTCCGTGATCGGCGGGGCTGCGCCGGGCGAGGAAGCGGCCGCGCAGGCGGCGGGCCCTGCAGCGCCTGCGCCGGTGGTGCGCGGGCCGGACCACGAGATGTTCTATCTCGACCTGCCCGAGATGACGGTCAACCTGCGCTCCAACAACCAGCGTTCGACTTACCTGCAGCTCAAGGTGACGCTCGAGCTCGCGGCCGAGGGGGACATCGCCAGGGTGGAGCGGGTGCTGCCGCGGGTGATCGACCAGTTCCAGACCTACCTGCGCGAGCTGCATGCCGCCGATCTCGAGGGGTCGGCCGCCGTCTACCGGCTGCGCGAGGAGCTGCTGTTCCGCGTGAACCAGGCGATCGCGCCCGCGCGGGTGAGCGACGTGCTGTTTGAATCCATGCTGGTGCAGGGCTGAACCATGGCGCCCTCCGACATCAACGACGACGACGCGCTGGCCGCCGAGTGGGAAGCCATGGCCGGCGGCGGTGATTCCGTCGAGGACCTGTTCGCCGGCGCGGCCAGCGAGCGGGTGCTCGACCAGGACGAGATCGACAGCCTGCTCGGTTTCGGCGACGACGACGCCAACGCGGCCGACAATTCCGGCGTCCGCGCCATCATCAATTCCGCGCTCGTCTCCTACGAGCGCCTGCCGATGCTGGAGGTGGTGTTCGACCGGCTGGTCCGGATGATGACCACCACGATGCGCAACTTCACCTCGGACAACGTCGAGGTGTCGCTGGACAACATCACCTCGATCCGCTTCGGCGACTACCTGAACTCGATCCCGCTGCCGGCGATGCTGACGGTGTTCAAGGCCGAGGAGTGGGACAACTACGGCCTGATGGTCGTCGACTCCTCGCTGATCTACTCGATCGTCGACGTGCTGCTCGGCGGCCGCCGCGGCACGGCGGCGATGGCGATCGAGGGCCGGCCCTACACCACCATCGAGCGCAAGCTGGTGGAGCGGATGGTTAACGTCGTGCTGCGCGACCTCGAGGCGGCGTTCGAGCCGCTGAGCAAGGTGCAGTTCGTGTTCGACCGGCTGGAGACGAACCCGCGCTTCGCCACCATTGCCCGGCCTGCCAACGCCGCTGTCCTCGCCCGCCTGCGGGTGGACATGGAAGACCGTGGCGGGCGCATGGAAATGCTGCTGCCTTACGCCACGCTCGAGCCGGTGCGCGAGCTGCTGCTCCAGATGTTCATGGGCGAGAAGTTCGGCCGCGACTCGATCTGGGAAAGCCACCTCGCGACCGAGCTCTGGCACACCGACGTCGACGTGATGGCGGTGCTGGACGAGCAGGTGATGAGCCTCGCCGACGTGCTGAAGTGGAAGGTCGGCAGCCAGCTGGTGCTGAACGCGACCCCGACCAGCGACGTCGAGCTCCGCTTCGGCGAGGTTGCCATGTTCAACGGCAAGATGGGCCGCAAGGGCCACAACATCGCGGTCAAGATCGTGGACCGCGTGCAGAGGACGGGCTGAACCATGCCACTGGACCTGCTGGCCAACGGCGTCGTTGCCGTGCTGCTGGTCGCGACCATCGCGGTCGCGAGCGTGCTCTACGTCCGGCTGGGGCGCGTGCGGAAGATGAAGGGCGAGATGGAGGCCCTGATCGCGCAGCTTGCCACGGCGAGCGAGGCGGCCGAGGCAAGCCTCCGCGGCTTCCGCGAGATGGCCGAGAGCACCGGCCGCGACGTCGAGGAGCGGGTGCGGACCGGCCAGGCGCTGCGCGAGGAGCTGACCTTCCTGATCGACCGCGCCTCGACCATCGCCGACCGGCTGACGGCGACGCCCGCCCCGGCCCAGCCGCGACAGCAGGCCGCGGCCGCGGCGGCGGCTCCGCGCGCCTCGAAGCTGGTGCAGGCGATCCGCCCCAGGGCCAAGGCGGAGGCGGCCCCGGACGCCGGCATTGCCTACCGCACCCACGAGGCCGAACAGGCGCTGCTGCGCGCGCTGGAATCCGCCCGCTGACCCGCCGATCCGTCCGCAATCACCCCGCGGGAGCCTGACTGGACATGCGCCCCCGACTTCGGCTTCTGCCGGTCATGATCTTCTCTGCTGCCTGCCTGCTGTCGATCAAGGTGATCGACATCGCCGACGGGCTGATCGTCCACCTGCCGACGCTGGGCATCGGAGAGACGCTGGCCGCCGCCGACCCGGAGACGGGCGCCCCGGCGGGCGAGGCCGGGGGCACTTCGTCGCAGGCCCCGCTGCCGGTCACCGCGCCGGTCCTGGCCGAGACGCCGCCCTACGAGACGCCGCCGCTGCCGCTGGGCGACCGCAGCTTCGAGGTCGCGGGCACCGCCGCGCCGGTCTACACTGCCGAGGAGCTGGCCGTGCTGCAGTCGCTTGCCGAGCGGCGGGCCGAGCTCGACGCGCTGGCCCAGACGCTGGAGGCGCGCGAGCGCCAGCTCGGCGTGGCCGAGACGCGGATCGACCAGAAGATCGCCGAGCTCGCGGCGCTGCAGGCGCAGATCGAGGCGCTGCTCCAGCAGTACGACGCCCAGGAAGAAGAGCGGCTGATGAGCCTGGTGAAGATCTACGAGACGATGAAGCCGAAGGATGCGGCGCCGATCTTCAACACGCTCGACATGGACATCCTGCTCGAGATCATCTCGCGCATGAGCAACATCCGCAGCGCGCCGATCCTCGCCCAGATGGACCCGATCCGCGCCCAGCAGGTGACCGAAGAACTCGCCCGCCGGATGCGCCAGCGGCCGGCGTTCATGGAGCAGGCGGCCGCGGCGCAGTAGCCGTCCCCGGCCCCTGTCCTCATCCCCCCGGTCTTCGCCCCTTAAGGTCCCGCCGCCGCGTTTAAGTCGGCTTTAACCGGCGGCGGGAAATATGGCCGTGACCCCGGCGGCGCCGGTTCGCGACCGACCTTGTGGAGACAGTGAGAGAATGGCGGTTGATACCAACATACCGATCCTGATCGTCGACGATTACAAGACGATGCTCCGGATCATCCGCAACCTGCTGAAGCAGCTCGGTTTCAACAACGTCGACGAGGCTTCCGACGGCAGCGCCGCCCTGCAGAAGCTGCGCCAGCGCGAATACGGGCTGATCATCTCCGACTGGAACATGGAACCGATGACCGGCCTCCAGCTCCTGAAGGAGGTGCGCAAGGATGCCCACCTCGCCAAGACCCCCTTCATCATGATCACGGCCGAGAGCAAGACCGAAAACGTGATCGCCGCGAAGGAGGCGGGCGTCAGCAACTACATCGTGAAGCCGTTCAACGCCGCCACCCTGAAGGCCAAGTTGCAGAGCGTCATCGGCGCGTTCTGAGCCCGTTGCCGGCGGTTGTGCCGGCCCCGTTGCGAAGATGGGGGTTGAGCCAGGCCAATGAGCCAGACATCGCAGATGGCGCCTGCGGTCGCCGAGGTGGACGATGCGCGCGCCCGGCGTCTGAGGACGTCGCTGGACATGCTGAAGGACCTCCGCGAGCTGGTGCAGTTCATCCAGCGGGCGAAGGCGGAAATCGCGGCGATCCGGCCCGACGAGATCAAGGACCGCCACCTCACCATCGCCTCCGACGAGCTCGACGCCATCGTCTCGGCGACCGAGGACGCCACCAACGAGATCATGGAGGCGGCCGAGGCGATCGAGGGCATCGCGGCCGGGATCGGCGGCGACCAGGCGGACGCAATCAGCGAGTCGGTCACCCGCATCTACCAGGCCTGCAGCTTCCAGGACATCACCGGCCAGCGCATCTCCAAGGTCGTCGGCGCGCTGAAGCACATCGAGGCCAAGGTGGAGAGCATGGTTACCCTGCTCGGCGGCAGGGAGGCGGCCATCCTCCGCGCGGCGAAGGTGGTCGAGGCCGCGGACGAGGATCCGGAGGCGAAGCTCCTCAACGGCCCGCAGCTTCCCGGCAAGGCCACCAGCCAGGACGAGATCGACGCCCTGTTCGGCTGACGGGCCGCGCACCCGCCGCCCCCGGCACCCGTTGACAGCGGCCGGCCGGTCGGGCTTGGTTGATGCCCGGATCCGCAGCTTCGGTACCGGTATGGACATCGTCATCCCCGGCGCGACCAATCTCGGCCTGTTCGTCGGTGCGGCCCTGGTGCTGCTGCTGACCCCGGGGCCCGCCGTCCTCTACATCGTCGCGCGCTCGATCGCGCAGGGCCGGGTCGCAGGGTTCATCTCCGAGCTCGGTATCCATGCCGCGACGCTCGTGCACGTGGCTGCTGCCGCGCTCGGCCTGTCGGCGATCCTCGCCTCGTCAGCGATCGCCTTCAGCATCGTCCAGTACGCCGGCGCCGCCTATCTGGTCTGGCTCGGGCTGCGGAAGATCCTCGGGCCGTCGGAGGACGCGACGGCCGACGCGGAGGTCCGGCGCCGCGGCCACTGGCGGCTGTTCCGCGACGGCTTCGTGGTGAACCTGCTCAACCCGAAGACAGCGCTGTTCTTCCTTGCCTTCCTGCCGCAGTTCGTCGAGCCGGAACGCGGGCATGTCGCGATGCAGATCGCCGTCCTCGGCCTGCTGTTCACCGTAATTGGCTTCATCACCGACGGCTGCTATGCGCTCGCCGCCGGCACCGCCGGCAACTGGCTGAAGCGCAGCCGCCGCTACCTGCGGGCCGAACGGTATGTCAGCGGCACGCTGTTCATCGGTCTCGGCGTCACCGCGGCGCTCGCCGGCAGCCAGCGGAACCAGGGCTAGCTCTGCCGGTGATCCGGGCCGGGCGTCTGCTGGGTGCGCAGGTCGTCGTCCAGCCGGTCCAGGCTCGCGGTCCAGAAACGGCGGTAGTGATCCAGCCAGGCGTCGAGGTCCTTCAGCGGCCCTGCCTCCAGCCGGCACGGCCGCCACTGGGCCTTGCGGCCGCGGCTGATCAGGCCGGCCCGTTCCAGCACCTTCAGGTGCTTGGAGATGGCCGGCAGGCTCATGGCGAAGGGTTCGGCAAGTTCGGTGACGGAGGCCTCGCCCATGGCGAGGCGGGCGAGAATGGCGCGGCGTGTGGGGTCGGCAAGCGCCGCAAGGGTGGTACTGAGCCGGTCTGTCGCCACCTGTTGCTGTACCTCAAAGTTAAATAACGTATTGGTTAACTAGGCTCCCCGGGCAGCAGTTGTCAAGCCGGGCGGTCGGGAGCGTAGCGGGGGAGGGCCGGTTGGACGACGTGATCTTCATCCTGTGCCTGGTCGGCGCGATCGGCAGCGGGCTCAATGCCGGCGTGTTCTTCGCCTTCTCCACGTTCACGATGAGCGGCCTCGGCCGGCTGCCGGCGGCGCAGGGCATGGCCGCCATGCAGGCGATCAACGTCGCCGCCCCGCGGTCCGCCCTGTTCATGCTGCTGCTGTTCGGCACCGGACTCATTGCGCTGGCGCTCGCGGTCGAGGCTGCGATCGGGCTGGACGGAGCTGGTGCGACGATGCGCCTCGCCGGCGGCATCGTCTATGTGGCGGGCGCGATCGTGGTGACGGTGGGCGCCAACGTGCCGCGCAACGACGCACTGGCGGCCGCTGACCCCGCCGCTGCCGACAGCGCCGCGCTGTGGGCCGGATACCGCCGCAGCTGGGTGGCGTGGAACCACGTTCGCACGCTCGCCTGCCTCGCCGCTGCGGTGCTGTTCACGCTGGCGCCGGCCGGTCCGGCCGCATCGTGATCTCCTAACGATTCCTCAATCAGATCACGCCATTAAACGACTATACTGTTCGTCAACCATGATTGCCCATGGGAGCTGCGAGGCCGACATGACGCCACGCTCCGGACCGCACTCTCGCCGCGTGACGGCGCTGGCGGCGCTCGGCCTGCTCGCCGGCCTCGGTGCGCCCCTTGCCGCCCTGGCCGACGAGGCGG
Organism: uncultured Alphaproteobacteria bacterium; assembly: GCA_937988735.1. GTDB lineage: Bacteria > Pseudomonadota > Alphaproteobacteria > CALKHQ01 > CALKHQ01 > CALKHQ01. The sequence continues at coordinate 2,160 of CALKHQ010000016.1, read as the reverse complement.
TGCAGACGCGGGCGGCGCTGATCGACGGCGGCGCCCGCCTGGTGTTCGACTGGCCGGCGCCGGTCGCCTTCACCACCACGGTCAGCGGCAACCGGCTGACCATCGGCTTCGAGCGGCCGCTCGCCGCCACCTTCGAGAGCGTGCTGCAGGCGCTGCCGGACCGGGTGCGCGCGATCGAGATTACGGACAACGGCCACGCCGTCGTGGTCACCTTCACCGAGCCCAGCCACGTCAGCGCCTTCGCCCGCGACGACCTGGTGGTGGTCGACTTCCGGCCCGCCGGCGCCGAGCCGCATGATGCGGTCGCAGAGGCGCCGGCCACGCCGTCGGTACAGGCCCCGCCGCCGGCGCAGGCAACACCCCCCGCGCAGGCAACACCCCCCGCGCAGGCTGCGCCTCCCGCCGCGCCCCCGCAGGCGCAGGAGCCGGCGGCGAGCGCCGATGCCGCCCGGCCTGCAGCCGCCGACGCGGCGATCCCGCAGGCGCCGCAGATCGTGGACGGCATCCTGTCGGTGCGGTACGGCCTGCACGACGCCTATGACCGCATCGTCTTCGACTGGCCGGAACGGGTGCCCTACACCGTCACCAACGATGGCGGGCTGATCACCATCCGCTTCGCGGCCGGCGCGCGCATCGACTCCGACGCCCTGGCGGCGCGGCTGCCGTCGCGGCTGCGGCTGGTATCGGTCGACAGCGGCCCCGACAGCCTGGTGGTCGTCATCGCCGCCCCGGCCGGCGCACGGGTGCAGGACTTCTACAACCTCACCAAGACCGTCGTCGACATCTACCGGGTGCCGGGCGGCAACGTCCCCGTTGCCGTGCCTGCCGCGCCGGACCAGATCGCGGCCGCGGAACCGCCGGCGGCGGAAGAACCGGAAGCGGAGGCGGCCGCCCCTGCCGAACCGGCGGAGGAATCGGTCGTCGAGGCGATCTCGCCCGCCGCCGAGCCTGCCGGGACCCCCGCGCCCGAAGCGCCGGCGCCCGAGTCCGAAAGCGCAGCAGCGGAGGAGCCGCCGTCGGCGGCGGACCCGGAACCGGAGCCGCAGCCGCAGGGTGGCAACGTCGCCGCGCTGGCCAACCTGCCGGCCGTGTCGCCGAGCCTTCGCACCCAGCGCGGCCCGGTGCAGGAACCGCAGCCCCAGATGGCCGAGCCGGAGCCCGAAGCGGAGGCCGCGCCGGCTCCGGAGCCGTCGCCGGCCGCGGGGGACGATGATGCTGCCGGTACCGCCGATGCGACGGTGCTGGCCGCGACGGAGCAGCCGGACCCGGCGACACGCAGCACGGCCACCGTCGTCGAAGAGAACGACAGGCCCGCCTCCCTCGACGTGGTGGTGATCGACGGCGAGGCCGAGGCGCTGATGCGGCTGCGCTGGAACCGCCCGGTGCGGGCGGCGGTGGTCAAGCGCGGCGACCGGATCTGGATCGCCTTCGACGCGACGGTGCCGGATTTCAGCATCGCTCCGATCGAGGCGGCGGCCGGGCCGGTCTACGACGCGCCGGCGCTGATCGAGAGCGAGGCGGTGCTGGCGTTCAGCCTGCGCGTGGACGACGCGGTCGAGCCACGGGTCAGCGCCGCCGGCAACACCTGGTATGTGCAGATGCGCCCGCGCCGGTCGGAGACGACCACGGCCGTCGCCATCGAGCGCTTCGAGGACCCCGCGCTCGGGGCCGCCGTCGCCTTTGTCGCCACGGACGGAGCGCTCGATCCGGGCGAACCGGTCACGATCCACGACCCGGAGGTCGGCGACCGGATCGTTCTCGTTCCCGTCGGCGCTTCGGGGGCCGGGCTGGCCGAGGATGCGAGCTTTGTCCAGTTCCACGCCATCGGCACCGCCCAGGGCCTCGCCTTCGACCGGCTGAGCGACGAGGTGGTGGTCCGCAGCCGCGACGACCGGGTCGAGGTGGTGGCTTCCGGCGGCCTTACCCTGTCCGACGACCAGGCGCTGCGGGCTGCGGGCCGCCCCGACCGCGCCGAGGCCGCGGCGGAAGCCGCCCCCGTTCCGCCGGCCGATGATCCGGCGCCCGCCCCGATGCATGCCGAGGCGTCGGTGGAGGATGCCGGACAGCCGCCAGCCGTGGCGCCAGCGCAGCCGGCCGTTCCTGTCGCCGTCGTGCCGGTGGCCGCGCCGGGGCGCGGCGCGATCGACGGCGGCTTCCGCA
>CALKHQ010000015.1 GCA_937988735.1 uncultured Alphaproteobacteria bacterium | reverse complement strand
CCCCGCCGATGCGAGCGCGAGTTCCTCCTCGGCCACGGCGGAGCTCTATGCCGAGGCCCGGGCGCTGATCGACGCCGGCGACTACGAAGCCGCCCTCGGGCCGCTGCAGGAGATCGTGGCAGCCGAACCCGCCAACGCCGATGCGTACAACCTGCTCGGCTATGCCGCGCGCTCACTGCAGCGCTACGGCGAGGCGCGCGTCCACTACGAGCGGGCCCTGGCGATCGATCCGGAGCACCTGGGGGCCAACGCCTATTACGGCGAGCTGCTGCTTGTCCTCGGCAATCTGGAAGGCGCCCAGCAGCGGCTCGCCGTGCTGGATGAGGTCTGCTACCTCGGCTGCGAGGAGTACGACGCCCTGGAGGCGGCGATCGACGCCTACATGACGGCAGAATAGGCGGCTCAGGCGGCGTTGGCCGCGGGGAGCGCACCGGAGAGCGCGGGTAGGTGGCTCGCATTGGGGACGATCACCACCTCCAGCGGCTCCGACTTGCCGCGGATGTCGACCTTGGCCGTGATCAGCCCGTCGAGCGGCAGCCCTGCGAGTTCGGCGACGGGGCGGGCGAGCACGAGATCGGCCCGGTATTCCTTGGTCAGCGCCTCCAGCCGGCTCGCAGTGTTAACCGCATCGCCGATTGCCGTGAGCCCGGTGGCGGTGGCATAGCCCATTTCGCCCACGATCGCCGGGCCGACGTTGATCCCGATCCCGATCCGCAGCGGGCGTTTCAGCTCGTCACTCAGCGCCGCGTTCAGCTCGCGCATGTTCTCCGCCATCAGCCGGGCTGCATTCAGCGCCTGGCGGCAGCCCTGGCCGGGATCGGTATCAACGCCGAACAGCGCCATCACCCCGTCGCCGATGAACTTGTCCAGGTGGCCGCCCGCCCGCTCCACCGCCAGTCCCATGGCGCGGAAGTAGCGGTTCAGGATGAACACGAGATCATAGGGCAGGCGATCTTCCGACATGGCGGTGAACCCGCGCATGTCGGCGAACAGCACGGCGATCGCGCGTTCCTGCCCGTGGCGCATGGCGACGGTGCGATGACCGGCCGCCGCCGTCGCCGTCTGCGGCAGCAGCAGCGTGACCGAGACGTCCTTCACCGGGCGGGTCTGGCAGGCGAGGCGCACGTTCGGCGGGGCGCTGATCCGCTCCAGCACGCGCCGCTCCTCCGCCGTCGGCGGCGGCAGGTCGTCGAGGCCGTCGCTGATCCGGACGCGGCAGGTCGAGCAGCGGCCGCGACCGCCGCAGACATGGGCGTGCGGCAGCTTCTGCGCCAGGCTGACGTCGAGGATGCTGGTGCCGACCGGGGCGTCGAAGCGCTCGCCGGTGGCATAGCGGATGACGAACCGGTGCCGTCTGCGGTCGCGGATCAGCAGCACGACCCGGCCGAGCAGGGTCGCTGCCAGGAGCGCCCCCATGACGACCAGCGCCCAGTTCATCACCTGCGACAGGACGGCGATCTCTTCCGCGCCGGGGAAGGAAATGCGGCGCAGCAGGCGGCCGAAGGCCTCGTCGTTGGCTGCGATCACGGCCAGTTCGCGGCCAATGCTGGCGAAGCCGGCGAGCGCCGCCATCGGCACCATCACTGCGCCTGCCAGCAGCCACGGCGCGATTCGCCCGTATCCCGGCTTGAGCCGGAGCCAGGCGTGCAGGCCCATGCACCCGTGCGCCCAGGCCACCACCAGCGCGACCGCCTGCACGACGCCGTCCGTCGGTACGAGCACCCAGAACACGAGGACGATGTAGGCGTAGTCCACCGGCTGGTCGAACAGCGTCTCGGCGCCGCGGGTCCCGACCAGGTGCTGCACGATCAGCACCGGGATGGCGAGCCCGAGCAGAAGCTGGATGACCTCGAACAGGCGGATGTCGCGCAGCCGGCGCCGGACCAGGATCACCCACAGCGCCAGCAGCATGTGGGCGAGGAGACTGCCGTAGAGCAGCGCCTGGGCCACGGGGAAGCCCCAGATGGCGGCGAACACCTCCTCCACCGCGATCGCGGTGCGGAGGGAGTAGAGCCCGACCGCGTGGTTCAGGTAATGGGTAAGGATGTAGGTGAAGAGGACGAGGCCGGTGATCAGGCGGATGCGTCGGATCATGTGTCTCACTCGCCCGGGCCAGCCGCCGGGATGACGGTCAGAGTAGCAACAGTGGCTTCCTCGCCCCAATCGATTGATCGGACCTGCCCCTGCCCGCGGGCGGCGCCATGAGCGTGCTCGCGGTCGTGGCGGCCGTCGCCGCGGTGGCCGGCGCGGGCTATGGCGCGGCCATCCTCTACATGTACGGCCGCCAGCGGGCGCTCCTCTACCACGGCTCGCCGCGGCGGCCGGAGCTGAACCCGCACGAGTTGCCGGGG
>CALKHQ010000014.1 GCA_937988735.1 uncultured Alphaproteobacteria bacterium | reverse complement strand
TCCACCCGCTGGTCTGCACCGCCTTCAACGCCGACTTCGACGGCGACCAGATGGCGGTGCACGTGCCGCTGTCGCTGGAAGCCCAGCTCGAGGCGCGCGTGCTGATGATGTCCACCAACAACATCCTCAGCCCCGCCAACGGCAAGCCGATCATCGTGCCGTCGCAGGACATCGTCCTCGGCCTCTACTACATGACCATGGACTCGCCGTACGCGACCGGCCCGGTGGTCAACGTGGACTCGGCCGAGGCGCTGGCGGCGGCGCTCGAGGGCGGCCACATCCAGCTCCGCGTCGCCGGCGACCGGGCGACCGAGCCGCAGTACAGGGACGCGGCCGACGCCTTCGAGCAGATGAAGCAGGGCAAGGTTGTCGCCCACCGCATCCCGTCATTCTCGTCGATGGGCGAGATCGAGCATGCGGTCGAGACCGGCACCATCAGCCTGCATTCCGCCATCCGCGCGCGGCTGGAGACGGTCGACGCCGAAGGCAAGCCGGTGGTGATGACGGTCAACAGCACGCCCGGCCGGATGATGCTGGCGCAGCTGCTGCCCAAGCACCCGAACGTGCCGTTCAGCCTGGTCAACCGGCTGCTGACCAAGAAGGAGATCAGCCAGGTCATCGACGTCGTCTACCGCCACTGCGGGCAGAAGGAGACGGTGATCTTCTGCGACCGGATGATGAACACGGGCTTCGCCCGGGCCTGCAGGGCGGGCATCTCCTTCGGCAAGGACGACCTGATCATCCCGCCGACCAAGGCCGAGCGGGTCGAGGAGACGCGCGCCCTGATCAAGGAGTTCGAGACCCAGTACCAGGAAGGTCTCATCACCCAGGGCGAGAAGTACAACAAGGTCGTCGACGCCTGGTCGCGCTGCACCGACCGCATCGCCGACGAGATGATGGCCGAGATGAAGCGCCCGACCAGCAGGGGCGTCATCAACTCGGTCTACATGATGGCGCACTCCGGCGCCCGCGGCTCGGCGGCGCAGATCAAGCAGCTCGCCGGCATGCGCGGCCTGATGGCCAAGCCCTCGGGCGAGATCATCGAGACGCCGATCATCTCCAACTTCAAGGAAGGCCTGACCGTGCTGGAGTACTTCAACTCCACCCACGGCGCGCGGAAGGGCCTTGCCGACACCGCGCTCAAGACCGCCAACTCCGGCTACCTGACGCGGCGCCTGGTCGACGTGGCGCAGGACTGCATCGTCACCGAGCATGACTGCGGCACCGACAAGGGCCTCACCATGACCGCCATCGTCGAGGGCGGCACGGTGGTGGAGACTCTGGGCGAGCGGATCCTGGGCCGGACGGCGATGCACGACATCGAGCATCCGGAGACCGGCGAGAAGCTGGCGGTGGCCGGGCAGATCCTGGCCGAGGAGGACGTTGAGCGCATCGAGCAGGCCGGCGTGGAGTCGGTGCAGATCCGCTCGCCGCTGACCTGCGAGTCGCAGACCGGCGTCTGCGCCCAGTGCTACGGGCGCGACCTCGCCCGCGGCACGCCGGTGAACATCGGCGAGGCGGTTGGCGTGATCGCCGCCCAGTCGATCGGCGAGCCGGGCACGCAGCTCACCATGCGCACGTTCCACATCGGCGGCGCGGCGCAGAAGGGCGTGGTGAAGAGCCACATCGAGGCCAACTACGACGGCCGGGTCGAGATCAAGAACCGGAACGTGGTGACGGACTCGGAGAACCGGCTCATCGTCATGGGCCGCAACTGCGAGCTGCGCGTCCTCGACGACAACGGCCGCGAGCGGGCCAAGCACCGCATCCCCTACGGCGCCAAGCTGCTGGTGGACGACGGTGCGGCGGTCCAGCGCGGCGCGCGTCTGGCCGAGTGGGATCCGTTCAACATCCCGGTCATCGTCGACCAGAAGGGCAAGGTGCGGTACCGCGACCTCGTCGAGAACGTCACCTTCAGCGAGGTGGTGGACGAGGCCACGGGCATCTCCAACAAGGTGGTGATGGAGGGCCCGCGGAGCTCGGCGCTGCAGCCGGCGATCGAGGTGGTGGACGAGTCCGGCCAGGTGCGGATCTCCGAGAGCGGCCAGCCGGCCATCTACAAGCTGTCGGTACACGCGATCCTGAGCGTGGAGGACGGCACCGAGGTCTCGCCGGGTGACGTGATCGCCCGCGTGCCGCAGGAGTCGTCCAAGACCCGCGACATCACCGGCGGTCTGCCGCGGGTGGCGGAGCTGTTCGAGGCGCGCAAGCCGAAGGACCACGCCGTCATCGCGGAGATCGACGGCCGGATCGAGTTCGGCAAGGACTACAAGGCCAAGCAGCGGATCATCATCCGGCCCGACGACGAGGACGCCGAGCCGTTCGAGTACCTGCTGCCCAAGGGCCGCAACGTGCTGGTGCGCGAGGGGGACTACGTCCAGAAGGGCGACCTGCTGGTCGACGGCAACCCGGTGCCGCACGACATCCTGCGCGTGCTCGGCGTCGAGGAGCTGGCCCGCTACCTGGTCAACGAAATCCAGGACGTCTACCGGCTGCAGGGCGTGAAGATCAACGACAAGCACATCGAGGTGATCGTCCGCCAGATGTTGCAGAAGGTGGAGATCGTCGATCCGGGCGACACCACCTACCTGGTCGGGGAGCTGCCGGACCGCGCCGAGTTCCAGGCGGTGAACGAGCAGATGATCGAGCAGGGCCTGCGCACGGCGACGGCCCAGCCGGTGCTGCAGGGCATCACCAAGGCGAGCCTGCAGACCCGGTCGTTCATCTCGGCGGCCTCGTTCCAGGAGACCACCCGCGTGCTCACCGACGCCGCGGTCAACGGAAAGGTGGATCATCTCACCGGGCTCAAGGAGAACGTCATCGTCGGCCGGCTCATCCCCGCCGGCACCGGCAACATCATGGCCAAGTTCCGCCGGTTGGCGGCGGAGCACGACCGCGAGGTCGCGGCGCTGGCCAGCCAGCAGGCGCAGATCGAATCCGGCGGTCAGACGGTGGACGCCGCCGAGTAGGTCTGCGGCCGCATCGGGCCTTGTCCTCCGGAAGGGCCGCCCGGCGACGGGCGGCCCTTCGTCTGTCTGCGCCGGACGGTGAGCCGGCGCCATCGCTGTGCCGCAATGGCCCGATCTGCTATTGTCGGTTACCGGGAAGGCGTCGGGGGCGCCGGGCTCAGGTCCTGCAGCCCCCGCGTGCGGGAGTTCGGATCATGAGGCATCAGGCAGCACGAGTGGGGCGTTCGCGCCGCGTGGCGACAGGCATGGTCGCGCTGGCGCTGGCCCTCGGCGGAGTCGCGGGCACGGGGATGGCGCAGGTGAACCCGGCGGTGGGGGGATCGACCCGGCCCGGCGCGCAGGCCGGGGACACGGCGGCGGGAACGATCCGCACGCTCGGCTCCGGCTCCGACTCCGGCAGCGAGGCCACGGGCAGCGGCGCCGTCACCTACTACGGCGCACCGCAGACCATGTATGCCACCACTTCGGCGCGGGTCCGTTCCGGGCCGGGCACCGGCCACGAGCCGCTCGGGAGCATCCCCTATGGCGGGCAGGTGACCGTGCTGGGCCAGGCGCCGGGCGGGGACTGGGTCTATCTGGAGATGGCGGACGGCACCCGCGGCTATACCGCCGCGCGCCTGCTGTCGACGGTCCGGCCCACGGCAAGCAGCGGCGGCGGCGGCACGACCACCACCACTGCGGGAAGCCAGCCGGTGATGCCGGTCTGCGTGTCCGGCCAGGTGCTGATCGACATGGGCGACGGCACCTCGATCTGCGCGACGCTGCAGTAGCCGCGGTCCAAGGCCGCAGGCACGCGGAATTTCCGCGCCCTTCGCCGGGGCGCGCTTGACCCTTTGGGGGGATTCGGCCTATCACAGCCCGGTTGCGGAGCTGTCGGCGGCCGTTTCCTTGTTTGCGGTTGACGGCACCAGGGTGCGTACATATAGTGCGCGCCTCTTTCAGGGGGCGGTGGTGACGCCTGTGGATCGGCCGATTTGCGGCCGGGATCGAGCGTCAAACACGCCCCCGAAGGCAACTTTGAACGAGCGGCGCGACCGCAATTGCCACGCCCCATGTAGGCAAGGCGAATGCGGCGGTCGCGCATGTTTTTAGACGCCTGGGCGGCCAGTTGCGTGACCGCCTCGGCGTTGCTTGGCGTCACACCGGTGCTCCCGCGCCGGCGAACGAGGAAACGAGGTCGTATGCCGACGATCAACCAGCTGATCCGCAAGCCGCGCAAGGCACCGCGGGCGCGCAACAAGGTGCCGGCGCTGGAGGCCTGCCCGCAGAAGCGGGGCGTGTGCACCCGCGTCTACACCACCACTCCGAAGAAGCCGAACTCGGCCCTCCGGAAGGTGGCGCGCGTCCGGCTGACCAACGGCTTCGAGGTGACCAGCTACATCCCCGGCATCGGCCATAACCTGCAGGAGCACTCGGTGGTGCTGATCCGCGGCGGGCGCGTGAAGGATCTGCCGGGCGTGCGCTACCACATCATCCGCGGCACGCTGGATACCCAGGGCGTCAAGGACCGGCGCCAGCGCCGGTCGAAGTACGGCGCCAAGCGGCCGAAGTAAGGAGCGCCAGGCATGTCCCGTCGTCACAGCGCCGTTCGCCGCGAGATCCTTCCGGACCCGATCCACGGCGACAAGACCGTCACGAAGTTCATGAACTGCCTCATGCGTGACGGCAAGAAGTCGGTGGCCGAGAAGATCGTCTACGGTGCCTTCGAGCGGATGACCCAGCGCGGGGTCAGCGATCCGCTGCGCCTGTTCCACGAGGCGCTGCAGAATGTCGCGCCGCAGATCGAGGTGCGCTCGCGGCGTGTCGGCGGTGCGACCTACCAGGTGCCGAACGAGGTGCGGCCCGAGCGGGCGCAGACGCTTGCCATCCGCTGGCTCATCAGCATGTCGCGCGGCCGGTCGGAGAAGACCATGGTCGAGCGGCTGTGCAACGAGCTGATGGATGCCGCGAACAACCGCGGCGGCGCAATCAAGAAGCGGGAGGATACCCACCGGATGGCGGAGGCCAACAAGGCCTTCTCGCATTATCGCTGGTGACGGCGGGCTGACGGACGGCCCGGGCACAAACGGAACGGATCACCCCCATGGCGCGGCAAACTCCCCTCGATCGCTACCGCAACATCGGCATCATGGCCCACATCGATGCCGGCAAGACGACGACGACCGAGCGCATCCTCTACTACACCGGCCGGTCGCACAGGATCGGCGAGGTCCATGACGGCGCCGCCACCATGGACTGGATGGAGCAGGAACAGGAGCGCGGGATCACGATCACGTCCGCCGCGACCACCTGCTTCTGGCGCGATCACCGGATCAACATCATCGACACGCCCGGTCACGTCGACTTCACGATCGAGGTGGAGCGGTCGCTGCGCGTGCTCGACGGCGCGGTGGCGGTGTTCGACAGCGTCGCCGGCGTGGAGCCGCAGTCGGAGACCGTCTGGCGGCAGGCGGACAAGTACGGCGTGCCGCGGATGTGCTTCGTCAACAAGATGGACCGGACCGGCTCCAACTTCTTCCGCACGGTCGCCATGATCGAGGACCGCCTCGGCGCGACGCCGCTGGTGACCCAGCTGCCGATCGGCACCGAGAGCGATTTCGTCGGCGTGGTCGACCTGATCCGGATGCGGGCGATCCGCTGGAAGGACGATTCGCTGGGCGCCGAGTTCGTCTACGAGGAGATTCCGGCCGATCTCGCCGACCAGGCCGCGGAGTACCGCGAGAAGCTGGTGGAGACGGCGGTCGAGCAGGACGAGGCTGCGCTCGAGGCCTATCTGGAGGGCCAGGAGCCGGACGAGAAGACGCTGACGGCCTGCATCCGCAAGGGCACGATCAGCCTGTCCTTCGTGCCGGTGCTGTGCGGCAGCGCGTTCAAGAACAAGGGTGTCCAGCCGCTGCTGGATGCGGTGGTAGACTTCCTGCCGGCGCCGACGGACATCCCGGACATTCGCGGCGTGAAGCTGGACGGCGAGCCCGACAGCCGGCCATCGCGCGACGACGCACCGTTCTCCGCGCTCGCGTTCAAGATCATGACCGACCCGTTCGTCGGCTCGCTCACCTTCGCGCGCATCTACTCCGGCGTGCTCGAGGCCGGCCAGTCGGTGCTGAACTCGGTCAAGGACAGCCGCGAGCGCATCGGCCGCATGCTGCTGATGCATGCGAACCACCGCGAGGACATCAAGGAAGCCCGCGCGGGCGATATCGTGGCGCTTGCCGGCCTGAAGGCCACCACCACCGGCGACACGCTGTGCGATCCGACCAAGCCGATCGTGCTCGAGCGGATGGAGTTCCCCGAGCCGGTGATCGAGGTCGCGGTCGAGCCCAAGACCAAGGGCGACCAGGAGAAGATGGGCGTCGCGCTGTCGCGCCTGGCGCAGGAGGACCCGTCCTTCCGCGTCACCACCGACCCCGAGAGCGGCCAGACCGTGATCAAGGGCATGGGCGAGCTGCACCTCGAGATCCTGGTCGACCGGATGCGCCGCGAGTTCAAGGTCGAGGCGAACGTGGGCGCGCCGCAGGTCGCCTATCGCGAGACCATCACCCGGCGGCACGAGATCAGCTACACCCACAAGAAGCAGACGGGCGGCTCCGGCCAGTTCGCGCGCCTCACCCTGGTGTTCGAACCCGGCGAGCCCGGTTCCGGTTTCGTGTTCGAGAACCTCATCACCGGCGGCGCGATCCCGAAGGAGTTCATCCCCGGCGTCGAGAAGGGCCTGCAGGCCTCGTGCGAGAGCGGCGTGCTGGCCGGCTTCCCGGTGATCGACTTCAAGGCATCGCTGATCGATGGTGGCTACCACGACGTCGACTCGAGCGTGCTCGCCTTCGAGATCGCCGCGCGCGCCGCGTTCCGCGAGGGCATGCAGAAGGCCGGCCCGGTGCTGCTGGAGCCGATCATGGAGGTCGAGGTGGTGACGCCCGAGGAGTACATGGGTGACGTCATCGGCGACCTCAACAGCCGCCGCGGCCAGATCCAGTCGATGGAGGCGCGCGCCAACGCCAACGTGATCTCGGCGATGGTGCCGCTGGCGAACATGTTCGGCTACGTCAACACCCTGCGTTCGATGAGCCAGGGTCGGGCGACGTACAGCATGCAGTTCCATCATTACGAGCAGGTGCCGCAGGCCGTGGCCGACGAGGTCCGGGCCAAGATGGCCTGATCGGAACAACTCAGGGAAAAGAGCCCCGCAGTCGGCGCGCCGACGCGGAAGTAGAGGGAAAAGCGAGCATGGCGAAAGCGAAGTTCGAGCGCACGAAGCCGCACTGCAACATCGGGAC
>CALKHQ010000013.1 GCA_937988735.1 uncultured Alphaproteobacteria bacterium | reverse complement strand
CCGAGACTGAGCTCCAGCCGCGCCAGCCGGGCCACCGCAGCCGCCGGCACCGCCGCCAGCAGCAGGAAGGACGCCGCCACCGCCACCGCGCCGCCGGCAAGGTAATAGCCCGTCGGCAGCAGCAGGATGATCGCCCCCTGCGCACCATGCGCCAGTGCAGGTGCCGTGCCGGCCAGCAGCGCCAGACAGGCCAGCAGCGGGGCGGCCGTCGGACGGCCGGGCCGGGGAAGCCCCCGCGATGACGGAAGGGAACGGGCCACTATTCGGCGATCTTGGCCAGCAGCTCCCTCAGCGTCTCGCGCTCGGGCGGCGTCAGCGGCTCGAGGGTGCGGTCGGTGATGACGAAGCCGACGGGCTTGGCTTCCTCAAGCAGCGCCCGGCCGGCGGGGGTGAGAGCCAGCGACATGCGTCGGCGGTCGTGCGGGTCCGGGGTCGACTCCACCAGCCCGCGCGCCTTCAGCCGGTCGGCGACGCCCTTGATGGTGGCGACGTCCATCGCCGTCAGTCGCCCCAGGTGGTTCTGGGAGCAGGGGCCTTCCTCCTCCAGCTTCACCAGGGCGGCGAACTGGGTCGGCGTCAGGTTCCCCGGAATCAGGGTCTGGAAGATCGTCGTGTGACGCTGCTGCGCCTTGCGCAGGATGAAGCCGATCTGCGCCTCGAGCTGGTAGACGGGCGCCTCCGCGCCGTCGCCGGCGCGCTGTTCGGCGGGGGCGGAGCCGGTGGCCGACGCGGTATCGTGCAATGGTCCCATCCTCGTCCGCGGCAGGAGCGCCGCCTACTCTATCGCCCAGCGGGCGGTGCGAGACAACCGGCGGTCATCGCAGCCCGTCCCTGCCCTCGATCTCGTGCGCCTGCAGGCCGCCGACCCGCGGCAGCGGCCGGCCGCTGTCGGTGACCGCGACCGCGACCATGATCTCGTCCGCCCGCGGCGCGTCGCAGATGCGGACCTCCATCGCGTCGAAGTGGGAGCGGACGTAGGCCGCGTCCTTGTGGCCGAGGGGGATGTCCAGCGGCTGGCCGGGGCCGCCGCGCTTCTTCGACGACGGCACCAGCGCCGCGCCTTTCTCCACCGCCTCGCGCAGCGGCTTGCCCAGCCGCGGGTGCAGGATGGCGGCGGCATGCTCCAGCTCCCCGTTCTCGCCGACCATGGCCGCCTTGCCGTAGCTCTCCGCCTCGGACGGCCGGATGCCCAGCGCCGCGACGCACTTGCGGCCCAGCAGCCCGCCCAGCTCCTCGCCGATCGCCATCAGCGGCTCCAGGTCCTCGACGTAGCGGCCGGCGAACGGGTTGGCGATCACCGCCACCGCCGCCGCCTTGCGCGTCGGCGGATCGATCTCGCGGCCCATCTCCCTGCGGGTCTCCTCGACGAAGACCGCGAGCTTGCGGATCTCTGCGCTCATCTCAGCCCGTCCTTTCCGATGATCTCTTCCGCCTTCAGCCCCCCGACGCGGGCGTGGATGCGCCCGCCGGTGCTCATCACCAGCGCCAGCACGATCTCGTCCGCCCGCGGCGCATCCGGCACGCCGACCTCCATCGCGTCGAAGTGGCTGCGGACGTAGGAGGCGTTGATGTGGGTCATCGGCACGTCCAGTCGCGCCCCCGGCCCCGCAACCTTCTTCGCCGACGGCACGATCGCGGCCGCGCCGCCCAGCGCCTCGCGCATCGCGTAGCCGCCCGGCACATGCCACAGGGCGCCGTGCTCCAGCTCCCCCGCCTGGCCGACGATGGCCCCCTTGCCATAGCCCTGCACCGCCTTCGGGTCGCCGCCGAGCGCGGCGATCAGCCGTTCGGCCATCATCAGGCCCAGCGGCTTCAGGTCGTCCATGAAGCCCGCGATCTCCGGCTCGTAGCGGCCGGCGAACGGGTTGGCGATCACCGCCAGTACCGCCGCGCGCCGCAGCGGCACCGATGGCGGTGGCCCGCCCTCGTGGCGGATTTCCTCGACGACAGTCAGGATCTTGCGGATCTGCGGCTCAGGCATGGATGGCGACGGTCCTCTCCAGGGTTGCGTCATGGTCGGGCGTGTCGTGGCCGTCCTGTCGGGGCAGGGCCGGTCGCGACGCCTTCGGAACGGGCGGCGCCAACCCCTCGGTCACCCGGCATTCGCCCTGCAGGAACAGTGCGGCCGCCGCGACCAGGCCGGCCGCCTGCATCCGTCGCGCCTCGGCGAGGCCGCGCTCCAGCGCCGCGTCGATCTCGTCGGCAGCCAGCGGCCCGCAGGCCACCGTCACCAGCCGCTCGCCGAGGTCGCTGTCGGGCTGCAGGGCACGGGCCGGTGCGCGCTCCACCGCCGGATGGCCGGGCAGGTCCACCGCGTTGGCGATCAGCGTGGCCGCGGCGTCGGCCGCGGCGGCCGTATGGGCCAGCACCGTCACTGCGTCGGCGATGCCGAGGCTGAAGCTCCGTCCGCCGCGGCCGCTGGTGGCGACGCCGCGGACGGGGGAGCCGGCCGCAATCCGCACCCGGCCATGTTCGCTGCGGTCCAGCGCCGCGATCTGCAGCGCGAACTCCGTGCCCGGGGCGAGGTAGAGCGCGATGTCGCCGCCGTCGTTGACATAGGCGCGCGCCAGCGGGGCCGCGACGACCATCGCGGCCAGAATTTCGTCGGCCACCGCGCCCGCAACGGCGGCCATCGGCGTGACGAAGCGGTCGGCGGCGAAGGGCAGCACTGCCGCCTCCATCCGTCGCGCCACCGGGCCGGCAAGGCCCAGCCCCTCGGGCGGGCAGGGGCTGCGCAGCAGCGTCAGCTCCTCCACCAGCACGGGCAGGATGGTGTCGAAACGGGCGACGGCGGCGTCATAGGCGGCGGCGACCGCGCCCGGCGCCGCTGCATCGGCGCCGATCACCAGGTCGATCGGGCCGTGCTGCAGGTGCAGCCGTCGACCGTCCGGCAGCAGGGCGGCCACCGGCCCGCTCACCGACCGGCCCCTCCGCCCTGGCGTCGCAGGCCCTCGTCGGGGGCCCAGGGGTTCTCGTTCGACATGATCCGCCGCTCCGCCTGCGCCAGCACCTCCGCGATCGGCCGGATCGCCTCGACGTGGCCGCCGAGTGCCGCGTAGTCGCTGCGCCGCATGGTGAACTCGATCGGCGCCACCAGGGCGGGTGTCGGCACGTAGCCGAAGGAGTTCGCCGGCATCCGGGTCACGTCCACCATCAGCGTGATGCCGCCGCCCGGCCAGACGTAGGCCGGAACGCCGCCGCAGGTGACGCGGGTCAGCGCCTGCTTCACCGAGCGGGTCAGCATCACCGGGTTCTCGGTCACGCCCGCCCGCAAGGATCCGCCGGCGCCGCCCATGAACAGCACGGAGCACAGGGCCGGCTCGCAGTTCTCGGCGATCCGCTCCACCGTCGGAACCAGGTGGGCCGGCAGCGGCGTCTCCACCGGCCGCAGCGCCTCGTCGAGCACGTAATAGGCGTACTGCTCGCCGGTGGTGGAGACCATCAGCACCGTCATCCCCGGGCGCGCCACCTTCGGATCGAAGCCCTCGACGATCGACAGCGGATCGGTGATGTCGGTCCCGCCCCAGCCGGTGCCGGGCTGGGCAACCTGGAAATAGCGGCCGGGGGTGGACTTGCGGCCGCGGATGCGTATGCCGCTGGGCTTCACGTCGATGTAGCGGCCGGCCTGATGTTCGGAGAGGACGCCGGTGATGTGGTCGTCCACCACCACCACCTCGTCCACCAGCGGCGCCCACTGCCTGGCGAACATGCCGATCGAATTCCTGCTCGATGAATCAAACGTGACGCTCGA
>CALKHQ010000012.1 GCA_937988735.1 uncultured Alphaproteobacteria bacterium | reverse complement strand
GCGAAGCGGATCATGGGGACCTCCTGCCTGTCTCTGCCGGACGTCCTGCCCGGCTCCGTGCCTGCGACCGCTTCCTGGACTGTCGCTCGGCCTGTCCCCGACAACATGCTAAATCCAGCAGGTGTTTTCAACAGAAATCGCATAACAGGGCGACGAATATTGTTCGAATTTTAAGTAAGGGAACACGAGATTCTCTACATTATTTGCGATCCGTTTACCTTAACGGCGGTGTAGCAGGCACAGGGTGCGACCGCCGCGGCAGGTCGGCGGTCAGTCGGCAGACGCGGTCGCCTGCTCCAGCTCGGCAGCCGCCTGCAGCCAGCGTTCCTCGGCCGCGACGAGCGCGCGCTTCACCTCGGCGAGCCTGATCTGGAGGCCGGTCGCCTTCTCGGCGTCCCTCTGGTAGAGGGCGGGATCGGCAAGTTCCCCCTCGATGGCCGCCCGCTGCCGGGTCAGCGTCTCGACCTCGCGCTCCGCCTCCTGGACGGCCTTGCGCAGCGGCGCCGCCGCCGCCCGTGCGGCAGCCGCTGCCTGGCGCTGCGCCCTGCGATCGACCGGGGCGCCCTCGCCCGCCTTATCCTCGGCTGCCCCGCGACGCTGGGCCAGCACGAGCTGGCGGTAGTCCTCGAGGTCACCGTCGAAGGGCCTGCAGGTGCCGTCGGCGACGAGCCAGAACCGGTCGACGCAGCGTTCGAGCAGCGCCGGGTCGTGACTCACCAGCAGCATCGCCCCGTCGTACTGCGCGATCGCCTCGACCAGCGCCTCGCGCGCGTCCATGTCCAGGTGGTTGGTCGGCTCGTCGAGCAGCAGGATGTGCGGGTTCGCGGTGCACATCAGCGCGAACATGAGCCGCGCCCGCTCCCCGCCCGACAGCCCCGCGATCCGGGACTCCGCGAGCGGCCCGCTGATGCCGAAACGGCCGAGATGGCTGCGCTTCTTCGTCTCCGTCGCCATCGGCATCAGGTCGGTGATGTGGTCGAGCGGCGTCCGGTTCACATCCAGCGCCTCGGTCTGGGCCTGGGCATAGACCCCGACCTGCAGCCTGGGCGACTTCGTCACCCTGCCCGCCTCCGGCTTCAGCGCGCCCGACAGCAGCCGCAGCAGCGTGGTCTTGCCGTTGCCGTTGGCGCCGAGCAGCCCGATGCGGTCATCCATGTCGATGCGCAGGTTGAGCCGGCGCAGCACCGGCGGGCCGCCATAGCCGACCGATGCGTCCTCCAGCGTCAGCAGCGGCGGTGACAGCGGCTCCGGGTCCGGGAAGCGGAACTGGACGTGGCTGTCCGGATCGACCGGAGTGATTACCTCCATCCGCTCCAGCGCCTTGATCCGGCTCTGCGCCTGGCGGGCCTTGGAGGCCTTGGCGCGGAAACGGTCGATGAACTTCTGGATGTGCGCCCGCTGCTGCATCTGCTTCGCGTAGGCGGCGGCGAGATGGGCCAGCCGCTCGCGCCGGGTGCGGTCGAAGGTGTCGAAGTTGCCGCGATAGAGCGCCAGCTTCTGGCGGTCGAGATGCAGGATGTGGCTGCAGACCGCGTTCAGCAGCACGCGGTCATGGCTGATCAGCAGGAATCCGCCCCGGTAGCGGGCGAGAAAGCCTTCCAGCCACAGCCGGGCCTCGAGGTCGAGGTGGTTGCTCGGCTCGTCGAGCATCATGAGGTCGGCCGGCGCGAACAGGGCGGCGGCCAGCGCCACGCGCATCCGCCAGCCGCCGGAAAAGTCGGAGCACGGCCGCTGCTGGTCCTTCTCGTCGAAGCCGAGGCCGGCGAGGATGGCGGCCGCGCGGGCGGGCGCGCTGTAGGCCTGGATGTCCTCCAGCCGGGCGTGGATCTCCGCCAGGCGGTGCGGGTCCGGATGGTGCGCGAGCTCGGCCAGCAGCGCCGACCGCTCCGTGTCGGCCGCCAGAACCGATTCGATCAGGCTCTGGTCGCCCTCCGGCGGATCCTGGGCCATGACCGAAAGCCGCATCCGCGGGCTGAGCGTGATGCTGCCGGATTCGGGGGCGAGCTCGCCCTGGATCAGCCGGAACAGCGTGGACTTGCCGCTGCCGTTGGCGCCGACGACGCCCACCTTCTGGTTTGCCGCGATGGTGGCGCTCGCCTTGTCGTAAAGAAGGCGGCCGGCGACCCGGTAGGTGAGCTCGTTGATCCGCAGCATGGCGGCGACCGCTTAGCACGTGCTCCCCGCCGCGGCCAAGGCGTCGCAAGCCCGCGCGGGCCGTGCTTGCGCCGCCGCCGGCGCACGTCTATAAGGCCGCGTCCCCGCACACGACTGGAGTAGGAAGGCCATGGCGGTTGAGCGCACGTTGTCCATCATCAAGCCGGATGCGACACGCCGCAACATCACGGGCAGCATCATCGCGATGCTGGAAGAGGCAGGCTTGCGGGTGGTGGCACAGCGGCGCCTGAAGCTGACCTTCGAGCAGGCGCAGCAGTTCTACGCCGTCCACGCCGAGCGCTCCTTCTACAACGACCTGTGCACCTACATGAGCTCCGGCCCGGTGGTGGTCCAGGTGCTGGAGGGCGAGAACGCGATCGCGCGCAACCGCGAGGTCATGGGCGCGACCAACCCGGCCAATGCCGCGCCGGGCACCATCCGCGCCCGCTTCGGCGAGTCGATCGAGGCCAACTCCGTCCACGGCTCCGACGGCCCGGAGACGGCGGCCGCCGAGATCGCCTTCTTCTTCAGCGGCATCGATATCGTCGGCTGACGTCCGCCGGCCGCCAGCAACCAGCGACCGGCGCAACGCACGAGGCCGCCTTCGGGCGGCCTTTCCCGTCTGAGGGTCTGCTGAGGTCAGCGCAGCAACGAGGCGCACCCGCGCCGGTCGGCGCGGGCGGCGAACGGAACCGGCCGGCCGGCGCTGCTACAGCAGGAAGATCGCCATCAGGACGAGGATCAGGACGACGGCGATGATGGCATTGCGCGCGATGCGCACCGCGCTCTGCCAGGTATTGCGATGCTCTTCGTCCACGCGGTTCAGGTCGACCATTCCTCGCCAGGCTCCCTCAAGACAGTCGCTTGCTCGCGTTCTCTAGCGCAGCCACCTGCAGGGTCAAGCCGCGCTTGGTCGCACGTCCGCCGGCGCGAGGCCGAAGTCGCGCTCTACCAGCCAGAACGGCGCCGGCACTCCGTGACGCGCCGCCTCCTCCGCATCGTCCACGCGGGTGAACGGCGCCACCAGCGACGCCTTCACCCCGAACACCGCGTCCGAGTCCAGGTACGGGTCGCCATCCACGAAGATGTGGGTGGTGACCGGCGCGAAGCCGTCCGCGGAGACGATGAAGTGGATGTGCGCCGGGCGGTAGGGATGGCGGCCGAGCGCCGTCAGCAGCGCCCCGACCGGCCCGTCGGTCGGGATCGGGTAGGCGGCGGGGCGGACGGTGCGGAACCAGAAGCGGCCCTCGCCGTCGGCATGGAAGACGCCACGCAGGTTCATCTCCGGCTGCACGCCGGGCTGCTGCACGTCGTAGAAGCCGTCGGCCGACGTCTGCCAGACGTCAAGCCGGGCGCCCGCAATGGGCCGGCCCGCGGCATCGACCACCCGGCCGCGGATGACGCAGGGCTCGCCCCGACCGTCGAGGGAGATCGAGTCACCCAGCGCGCGCTCCGGCGCGCCCTCGACATGGAACGGGCCGAGCACGGTGGACTCCGTGGCCCCGTTCGGCTTGCGGTTGTTGATCGCGTCCACCAGCATCGAGACGCCGAGGGTGTCGGACAGCAGGATCCATTCCTGCCGCCGCTCGTCGCACTTC
>CALKHQ010000011.1 GCA_937988735.1 uncultured Alphaproteobacteria bacterium | reverse complement strand
CCATGCTTAGCGAATGCCCCGGTCCGCGCCCCCGGTTGGTGACATTTTGTAAACCGAGGGGCGGGCCGGGGCCGTTCTCAGGCGGCCGCGATGTCGCGGACGTAGGTGTCGATCTCGTCCTTCAGCACGGCGCCGGCCTGGCCGAGCTCGCCCGCCGCGCGCAGCACCTCGCCCGCGGCCTCGCTCGCCCGGCTGGCGGCCTCGACCAGCGTCGACATCTGCTCGGTGACGCCGCGCGTGTTGTCGGCCGCCTTGGCGGCGTTGGCGGAGATGTCGCGGGTGGTCGCATTCTGCTCCTCGGCGCTCGACGCGACCTGCATCGAGGTCTCGGCGAGGGACTCGATCGTGCGTGCCACCGACTCGATCACCGGCACCGCTTCGGTGATCTGCCGCTGGATCTGCGCGATCTGGGCCGCGATCTCCTCGGTCGCCCGCGCGGTCTGCTGCGCCAGCGCCTTCACCTCGGAGGCGACCACGGCGAAGCCCTTGCCGGCATCGCCCGCGCGCGCCGCCTCGATCGTGGCGTTGAGCGCCAGCAGGTTGGTCTGCTCGGCAATCTCGGAGATGATCTTCACCACCTCGCCCACCTTGGCGGCGCCGGCATGCAGCTCGTTGATCGTGCTGCTGGCGCGGCCCGCCTCGAGCCGGGCGCCGTCGGCCTGGGTGGAGGTGTGGGTGATCTGCGACGACACCTCCTGGATCGACGCGGAGAGCTCCTCCGTCGCCGCCGCCACCATCCCGACGTTGGCCGAGGTCTGCGCGGTGAGCTCCGAGGCTGCACCCGCCTTCTCCTTGGTCTCGCGGGCGATGCCGCTCATCTGGTCGGCGGTGCCGCGGAGCGCGGTGCCGGCGTCGGTGAGCTGCTGCAGCACCGTCTGGATGCGACCGGTGAAGGCGGCAGTGAGCTCGGCGATGTGCTCGGCGCGCTGGCGGGCCGCCTTTGCATCCGCCTCGCGGGCGCGGCTGGCGGCGGCCGCCTCGACGGCGGTCTCCTTGAACACCTGCAGCGCGGATGCGATGCGGCCGATCTCGTCGCGGCGGCCGACGCCGTGGATCTCGACCTCGAGATCACCGGCAGACAGCCGCGCCATGTCGGCGACGATCCGGTTGATCGGCCGGCCGATCGCACGGCCCAGCCCGAAGGCGACCGCAACCGCGAGCAGCACGGCGCCGGCAATGGCTCCGGCGATGATCAGCACCGACAGTTTCTTGTCGGCCAGCATCGCCGCCTCCTGCTCGGCGGCCAGCACGGCGACGTTCTCGCGCAGCGTCTCACCGGCCTCGGCCATGACGACGGCGGCCGCGTCCTGCTGCGCCATGTTCTCCACCAGCGCATCCACCGAGGCTTCGAACTTGGCGACGGCATCGACCACCAGCCGGACCTGCATAAGCACCGACTCGGGGTGGTTCTGGACCAGGATCTCGTTGGCGATGGTCTGGACGCTGCGCAGCAGCCGGCGGATCTCGTCGGCGCTGGCCGGGTTGCGGGTGGCGGCGAGATCGCGCTCGTAGGCGCGTGCGGACGCGATGTTGGCCAGCATCACGCTCGCCTGCCGCGCCACCGCCAGCATGGACGCCTCCTCCGCGCGGTCGGCCGCGGTCTGGACCTGCAGCTCCTCCAGTCGTGCGTTCTGGATGTCGCGCAGCGCGCCGACGGCGGCGGTCAGCTCGGCGGCGATGTCGTTGAGGTCGCGCGCGAGCGGCTCGTCCGGCGAATAGGCCATCACCAGCAGCCGGCCGGACAGGGCCTCGATGGTGGAAACATAGCCGCGGGCGGAGACGACGACGCTGGTCGCAAGCTGCTGCGCCTCGCTCTTCTCGTCCCCGATCGCGAGGCGGATGTCTTCCGTGGCGGCGATCAGCGCGCGGGCGGCATCGACGGCCTGCTGGTAGCGGTCGCGGTTCCCCGTGATCAGCCACGCGGCCTCGTGGGTGCGGACCTGCTGCATCAGGTCCAGCACCTCGTTGGCCTGGGTGGCGAGGGTCAGCGCCTGCTGGAAGGTCTGGTTGGCCTGGCCCGCGCGGATCTGCTGCATCGCATGGCTCGACCAGCGCGAGGCGACCAGCTCCTGGGCCATGGTGGCGGCCTCGTGGGACGCGGCGGCCGCCTGGGCCATGATCTCGGCGTTGGCGACCGAAAGCTCGTGGTACTCGCCGAAGGCGGCATCATAGGCGGTCGCGGCCGCGGCGATCGCCTCGAGCTGGCTGCTGTTGCCGAGCGACAGGGCCACCCGGTCGATCCGCGCCAGCATCTCGCGGATCGCGGTCTCGACCCGCTCGGCATTGGCGGCCATGTCGGCGCCCTCGCGGGCGGCGTTGATGATGAACTGCTGCTCCGCGGCCTGCGACCGGGCGAAATCGTCGACCAGCGCCCGAGTCTCGTTGGCGTCGGCGAAACTGTCCGTCATGTGGTCGAGGGCGAGGAAGGCGATGCCGCCGACGATCCCCACGACGAGCACCAGCAGGCCGAACCCGAGGTAGATGCGGGTGACGAGGCCGCCGGTGGCGCGGGCCTTGCGGGATTTCGCCCCTGCGGCGGGTTCGGTGGTGCCAGGGGGGGCGGCGCTGTTTGCTGACATGGGCTCAACCTCTGTGCGGCGGTGCGAGCCGGACGCGCGGACGCGACCCGGCACGGCAGACTGGGAAGCCGCGCCAGCATCGGGGATGCGAGTTAAATCAACGTTGAAGCCGTGGAAATTCGGAGCCGGCGGAGGGCGCCGTTCAGGCGCCCTCGGTCGGCGTGCCGTCGGCCGCGGGCGGGCGGGTCAGCGGACCGGTGCCGGGGCGGGCGGCGCCGCGGGCGGCCGCGCCGGCAGGCCGCTCGACGGTCTCCAGCGATCCGTCGTTGGACAGCAGCACCGCGACCCCGCGCATGCTGGGCACATAGGTGCAGACGATCATGAAGATCACCGTGATCGGCACGCACAGAAAGGCGCCCGGCACGCCCCAGATCACGCTCCACAGCACCAGCGAGACCATGACCACCAGCGGGCTAAGGTTCAGCGACCGGCCCATCATCCGGGGCTCGACCACATTGCCGATGATGATCTGCGCCACCGCCAGCGGCACCGCGACCAGCAGGAACGGCTCGAGCTCGCCGAACTGGAGCAGGGTCAGCAGCGCCGGGAACAGGATCCCGAGCAGCGAACCGATGGTCGGGATGTAGGCGAGGAGGAAGATCACCAGCCCCCAGAAGGCGGCGAAATCCACGCCGACCATGATCAGCACCGCATAGCTGATCACCGCGGTCATCGCGCTGGTGACCGTCTTGATCCAGATGTAGGTCTCGATTTCCTTCGAGATGCGGGCCAGCACCGTCCGCACCTGCTCCTCGCGGTCCGGGTTGTGGATGAACCGCTTGAGCTTGCGATCGAACACCGACTGTTCGAACAGGAGGAACAGGATGTAGGCCAGAACCAGGCCCGCGTCGGCGAGGAAGCCGCTGATCGAGCTCGCGATCCGCGGCACCACCTCCGCCAGGTTGATGCTGCGGATCAGCGAGGTGACGGTCGGCGCCTCGGCCATGCCCAGCCACTCGGCGGTGTGGGTGATGAGCTGCTGCAGGTTGCGCTCGTAGGTCGGCGCCGAGTCCGCCACCGCGATGATGTTCGACGAGACGGTGTTGCCGATGATCAGGAAGAAGCCGATGATGGCGAGCGCCGAGATCGCGAGGCACAGCGGGTAGGGCAGGGTGATCCGGCCGACGCCGAGGCGCTTCACCCCGCGGGCCAGCGCGTTGATCAGGTACCAGACGATGAGCGCCACCGCGAGCGGGATCAGGAAATCCCGGCCGAGGATGAGGCCGGTCAGCGTCAGGGTGATGACGAGGAACCAGCAAGCCGTGATGAAAATCGGTCGCGTCGTCCAGGGTCCGCCCGTTCCTGCCGCCATGCCGGTCCTCGTCCCGTGATCCGCCGCGCCGAGTCTGCGCGGCGCGCTGCCCGGAACAAGATGCCGAATCGGCCACCACTGCAATGCCGGCGATCATGGAGGCCATGCCGATGCCAGACACCGCGCCCCTGAACGACAGCGCGAGCGGCCGCCTGGTCCCGGCCGCAGCGGCCGCGCTGCTGGTGGTGGACGTGCAGGAGCGGCTGGTGCCGGCTCTGGTCGATGCCGGACGGCTGCTGCGCTCGGTGGCGCTGCTGGTGGAGGCGGCACACCGGCTGGGCGTGCCGACGGTGGTGACCGAGCACTGTCCGCAGCAGATCGGGCACACGGTCCCGGATCTCGACCGGCTGCTCGGCCATGCGGTGAAGGTGGAGAAGACACACTTCTCGGCGGTGCACGAGCCGGGCTTCGCCCCGGTGATGCAGGCCTGGCGGCGACGGACCGTCTTTCTCTGCGGCGCGGAGGGCCACGTCTGCGTCGCCCAGACCGCCCTCGGCCTCGCTGATGCCGGCCACCGCGTCGCCGTGGTCGCGGACGCGGTCGGCGCGCGCCACCGCGACGACACCGCCATCGCCATCCAGCGGCTCGTCCAGGCCGGCATCGTCCCCTGCTCGGTGGAAATGGTGATCACCGAGTGGCTGCGCGACGCGGCATCGCCCGAGTTCAAACCGCTGCTGCAGGCGATCAAGGCCCGGCACGCGCAGCGTTAGCGCAGCGGCTACCGGGCCGTGTCCGGCTTCGGCGGGTCGCCCGCGTAGCGGGCGCGCGGGCGGATCGGCGCCGGTTCCGCATACTGCTCCTGCACATGGGCGATCCAGCCGATCGCGCGGCCGATGGCGAACAGCGCCAGCGCGGAGGCGGGTGTCAGCCCCAGCGCGCGGACGGTGGCGACCAGCGCGAAGTCGATGGTGGGCGCGAGCCCGGTCAGCTCCCGCGCCGCCGCCACCACCGCGCGATCGGTCTGCAGCGTCGGCGCACCGGGCGCCGCGGCGGCGACGCGATCCAGCAGCAGCCGGGCGCGAACGTCGCCCTGCGGGTACAGCGGATGGCCGAAGCCGGGCAGCGACTCGCCACGCTCCAGCCGGCGCGCGATCTGCATCGGGACCGGCTCCGTCGCGTCCAGTGCCGCCAGCAGGGCCGCGACCTGC
>CALKHQ010000010.1 GCA_937988735.1 uncultured Alphaproteobacteria bacterium | reverse complement strand
CATCTTCGCCTTCACCGCCGCCGTCTCGTAGCCGCGCAGCGACACGTCGTAGCGCCGCGCCTCGTGCTCCTCGGCGCCGAAGTACTTCACCGTCTCGAAGTTCAGCAGGCTGTCGACCGCCTTGGTGTTGGCCTCGGTGTCGCGGTCGTTCATCTCCCGCCGGTGCTTTAGCCGGCTTTCGGTCACGACCAGCGTGAAGGCGACGTAGCCGGCGACGGCGACGAAGGTGACCAGCGCGAACCAGACGTCGAACAGCGCCCACAGGATGCCGCAGACCAGGAGGATCTCGAGCAGGGTGGGCAGGATGTTGAACAGGGTGAAGTCGAGCAGGAACTCGATGCCGTTGACGCCGCGCTCGATCACGCGGCTGAGCCCGCCGGTGCGCCGCTCGAGGTGGAAGCGCAGCGACAGCCCGTGCAGGTGGCGGAAGGTCTGAAGCGCCACTGTCCGCATCGCCCGCAGCGTCACCCGGGCGAACACCGCGGCGCGCAGCTCGGCGAACAGGATCGAGCCGAGGCGGGCCACGCCGTAGCCGATGATCAGCCCCAGCGGAATCGCCGCCGCCACCGTCGCCGCATCCATGCCGGCCCGCGCCTCCTCCAGCGCGGTGAGCGCATCCACCGCGCCGGCGAGCAGGATCGGCGTGTAGACGGTGAGCAGCTTGGCGAGGACGAGAAAGACGAGCGCCGCCACCACGCGCAGCCGCATGCCGCGCCAGCCCTCGACCGTGCGCCCGGCCCACAGGTAGGGGAGCAGCGTCCGCATCGTCGCCCAGTGGGAGCGCCGCGGCGGCGGGGTGGTGACGGCAGGCTGGGCGACGGGCGGCGACGATCCGGCGGCCAAGCAGGATCTCCTCGGTTGGCGGGACGAGGGTGAATATGGTGCGGCGCACCGGAAAGGACCAATGATGCCCGTCACCCGCAGGGCGGCTTCGTCTCAGGGCCGGCTCTCACGCCGCGCGGCCGACGCGGCGGCCGAACAGGGCGTCAGCCCCAGACGAAGCGGCGCATCACGATGTCCGGGGCCACGCCGTGCGTCGCCGCGAGCCCCTGCACCCGGTCCAGCGACACGGGATCGTCGTCGCCGGCAAGCCCCAGCGCCTCGCCGTGGATCCCGTCGGCCACGAAGACCGCGCCGATGCCGGCCCCGCGGGCGCCGGGCACGTCGGTGGTAAAGCTGTCGCCGATCCCGGCCACCCGCGAGCGGTCCGCGACGCCGAGCATCTGCAGCGCCGTCTCGTAGACGCCGCGGTGCGGCTTGCCGTGGTAGATCATCCGGCCGCCCATCGCCGCATAGCGTGCGCCGATGGCGCCGGCGCAGTAGTGGCGTTCGCCGTCCTGGATCACCTCCAGGTCGGGATTGCCGCAGACCATGACCATGTCGCGGTCCAGCATCGTGCGCAGCAGCGGATCGTAGTCCTGCAGCGGGATGCCCTGGCCGCCCCAGGCGGTCACCACGCAGAAGTCGGCGTCCTCCAGCCGGTCCACCACCGTGACCCCGTCGCCGTCGGGCAGGATGCCGGCGTTGTAGTCCGGACCGATCATGTAGCAGCGCCCGCCCAGCGCCTGATGCGCCTCATCCGGCCGGTCGCGGAGCGCCCGGTAGGTCGCCTCTCCCGACGACAGCAGGTGGTGATAGGCGTCGTCCGGCACCCCCATCTCGCGCAGGCGCGCGATCAGCCCCTCCGCACGCCGCGGCGCGTTGGAGAGCAGGCAGACCCGCTTGCCGGAGCCGGTCAGCCGCAGCAGCGCGTCCACGGCGCCGGGAAAGGGCCGGGCGCCGTCGTGGACCACGCCCCACAGGTCGATGATGTAGCCGTCGTAACGGTCGGCGATGTCGGCCAGGCCGGCCACCAGCTCCATGCGGGACTCCCTCGGGTGCAGTCGGTGGGTGGATGCGGCAGCCGGCGCGGGAGGTCAAGCCCGCTCGCCCGCCGCCGGCGCCTTCAGCGCCAGCCGCGCGGCCTTGGCCATGACGGTCGGCAAGCCGGAGTCGAGCACCTGCGCCCGCGGCACCCAGGTGCCTTCGGCCGGCGGCCGCGACGGCAGCTCCGCCCCGTAGACCGCCAGCTCCAGGGCGAAGTGGGTGAAGCCGTGGCGGACGTCACCAAGCCGGCGCCAGGGTGCGCGCGCCGGGGCCTCCGCCAGCAGGCCGGGCTCCGGCCACGCCTCCGCGCGCCAGTCGGTGCCGGGCAGCGCCAGCATCCCGCCGAGCAGGCCGGACGGCGGCCGGCGGACCAGCAGCACATGGCCCCGGCTGACCAGCCAGAAGGCGGCGCCGTGGCGTACAGGCCGCACCGGCTTCTCCGCCTTCGCCGGCCGCGCCTCCGCCGTGCCAGCCCGCCGCGCCCGGCACGGGCCGACCCAGGGACAGAGGCCGCAGGCGGGCGAGCGCGGGGTGCAGATGGTCGCGCCCAGATCCATCATCGCCTGGGCGAAGTCCCCCGGCCGGTCGGCGGGAACCATGGCGGCGGTCAGGGCCGCGATGGCCGGCTTCGCCTGCGGCAGCGGCGTCGCCACGTCCGCGAGCCGCGCCACGACGCGCTCGACATTGCCGTCAACCACCGTCGCCGGACGCCCGAAGGCGATCGCCGCGATCGCCGCGGCGGTATAGGCACCGACCCCGGGCAGGGCCCTGAGCTCCGCCTCCGTGTCCGGGAAGCGGCCGCCGAGGTCGCGGCTGACCATCCGGGCGCAGGCGTGGAGGTTGCGGGCGCGGGCGTAGTAGCCGAGGCCGGCCCAGGCCGCCATCACCGCCTCCTCCGGCGCCGCCGCCAGGTCATGCACGGTCGGCCAGCGGGCGAGGAAGCGCGCGAAATACGGCGCAACCGCCGCCACCGTCGTCTGCTGCAGCATGATCTCGCTGAGCCAGACGTGGTAGGCGTCGGCGCGCTCGCCGGGCGGCGCCCGCCATGGAAGCACCCGTCGGTGCCGGTCGTACCAGGCGAGCAGGTCGCCGGCGAGACCGGCGGGATCGGCAGGGAGGGTCTGGCCGGACGGAGCACGCATGGCGCCGTGGTGGCGATTCCGGGCTGCGCCGTCAAGGCGCATCGGCTAGCCTTGCAGCATGGGTGCAAGACCGCAGGACGCCGTCCCCGACGATGCGCTGCGCCGGCCGGGGCAGGTGCAGCCGATCGGCAGCGTCGTGGTGCGGGTGGCGGCACCCGCGCTGCGCAAGCGCGGGCTCACGCGCGCCGAGCTGCTGACCGACTGGCCGCAGATCGTCGGCCCCTATTTCGCCGCGCACACCAGCCCGGTGAAGCTCTCCTACCCGCGGGGACGGGGCGACGCCGGGGTTCTCGACCTCGCCGCCGCGCCGGCGCTGGCCACCGCCATCCAGCACGACGCCCCGCGACTGACGGAGCGGATCAACGCCTGGTTCGGCCATCGCGCGGTCGGCCGCATCCGCCTCGTCGGCGCCGAACTGCCGCCGGCGCCACCGCCGCCTCCGCCGCCGGTGCCGCGCCCGCCGGCGGACGTGCCGGCCGTGGCCGGGCTCGCGGCGGGGCCGCTGCGCGACGCCCTCGCCCGGCTGGCGCGTCATCTCGACATCCCGAAGCGCGGCACGCCGCTTTAATTTGGCCCCAATCCGGCCGCCATGCTGACATCCCGCCGCGGCGGCGCCGGCCATCCCGGGCTTGCGCGGCCCGGCCAACGAACGCTAGTGTCGAAACAAGATATAGGGGTTCCTCGGATGCACATACGTCATATGTCGTGGGCCGTGGCCGGTCTGACCCTTCTTGCCATGCCGGCCCTGGCGCAGGATGAGCCGGCGGCCGACCCCGCCGCCGCGGAGCCTGCGCCGAGCCTGCTCGAGATCTGGCCGGACGACCGCATCTATGGCGATCCGGACGCGCCGGTGACCATCTTCGAGTTCTCGTCGCTGACCTGCCCGCACTGCGCCGCGTTCCACACCGACACGCTGCCGGAGATCAAGTCGGAGCTGATCGATACCGGGCAGGCGAACCTGGTGATCCGGCACTTTCCGCTCGACCAGCTGGCGATGACCGCCGCCCTGGTCGCGGAGTGCGTGCCCGAGCAGCACTACTACCCCTTCATCGACGTGCTCTACGGGACGCAGGAGAAGTGGGTGACCGCCCGCGACCCGATGCAGACGGTGCTGCAGACGGCGATGCTGGCCGGCGTGCCGGAACCGGCGCTGACGAGCTGCATGCAGGACGAAACGGTGCTGAACGGCATCCTCTCGGTGCGGCTGCGCGCCCAGACCGAGCTCGGCGTCCAGTCCACCCCGACCTTCTTCATCGGCGGCGCGATGGTCCGCGGAGCACAGCCGTTCGGCGTCTTCGCCGAGGCGGTGGAGGCCGCCGCCGCTGCCGCGCCGGCCGACGAGCCGGAGGCCCAGGCGG
>CALKHQ010000009.1 GCA_937988735.1 uncultured Alphaproteobacteria bacterium | reverse complement strand
GACGCACTTCCCGGCCAGCCTGGTCAAGCTGTTCCACGCGGTCGCCTTCCTGCGCGCCGTGGCCGAAGGCCGGCTGGTCGAGAATGCGGAGGATAGCCGCGCACTGGAGGCGCTGCTGCGGCTGTCGAGCAATGCGGCAGACCAGTATCTGCTCCGCCGGCTCTGCCCGCCCCCGCCCGAGGCGGAAGCCGTGCCCGCGCCGGCGTTCATGGCGGCGCGGGAGGGCCTGACGGAGGCGTGGCTGGCGCTCGACCCGGTCGCCTACCGGGGCCTGCGCGTGTCCAACGCCACCATCGTCGACGGCCCGTTCGGCATCGAGGCGCTGGCGCGGGAGGCGCTGGGCCGCAACCGGGTGACGGCGCGGGCGGTGCTGGCCGTCATGCGGGCGATTGCCGGCGAGGGCGGCCTGCTGTCGCCGGTGGACGCGGCGCGGCTGCAGGGCTGGATGGACCGCACCTGGGCGCGGCCGCCCTGCCCCGCCGCCGGCACCGCGGGCCAGGTGGACGGGTTCCTGACCCGGGCGATGCCCGCCGATGCGGCCGTCTGGTCCAAGGGCGGATGGACGGAGGAGACGCGGCACGACGCGGTCCATGCCCGTTTCGCCGGCGGCAGCCGGCTGCTGCTGGTGGTGCTGGTCAGCGGCCGGGACCTGTGGCACCGCGACGACGTGCTGCCAGCGTTCGGCGCGGAGGTCCTCGCCGGCCTCGACCTGGGCGAACGGAGATAGGCAGGCGGGATCAAATGTTCTCGTGGCGACGGTCTCGGCCGGAGCCTACGATCGACGGCAGGCCCTTGCCGGCCGGCCCTTCCAGCGGGAGAACGCCAATGACGATGCACTACCGGCGCTGGGCGACCGCCCTGCTTGCGGCGGCCCTGTCCGCGACAGCCGCGGGCGCGGCTGCGGAGACCGTCTATCACCGCGGCAACACCGCCGAGCCGGAGACGCTGGACCAGCACCTGACATCGACGGTCTACGAGGCGCACATCCTGCGCGACCTCTACGAGGGGCTGACGGCCCACGACGCCCGGGGCGAGGTGGTGCCGGGCGTGGCGGAGAGCTGGGAGGTGAGCGACGACGGCCTCGTCTACACCTTCCACCTGCGCGGGGACGCCCGCTGGTCGAACGGCGAGCCGGTCGTCGCCGGCGATTTCGTCTACTCCTACCAGCGCATCCTCAACCCGGAGACCGGGGCCGAGTACGCCAACATCCTCTACCCGATCCGGAATGCGGAGGCGATCAACACCGGCGCGATCGCCGACCTCGACCAGCTCGGCGTGAAGGCGCTCGACGACCGGACTGTGGAGATCACCCTCAACGCACCCACCCCCTACTTCCTCGAGCTGCTGACCCACCAGACCAGCCTGCCGGTCTATCCGCCGGCGGTCGAGGCGCACGGCGCCGAGTTCGTGCGGCCCGGCAACATGGTCAGCAACGGCCCCTACATGCTGGACGAGGTGGTGATCAACGCGCACATCCGGCTGGTGAAGAACCCGCGCTTCCACGACGCCGAAAGCGTGGCGATCGACACCGTCTACTACTATCCGACCGAAGACCGGTCGGCGGCGCTGCGCCGCTTCCAGGCCGGCGAGCTGCATTCCAACAACGACGTGCCGTTCGAGCAGATCCCGTGGATGCGGGAGAACATGCCGGACGAGTTCCGCTCGGCCCCCTATCTCGGCACCTACTACTACGCCCTCGACATGCGCGAGCCGCCGCTGGACGACGTCCGCGTGCGCCGGGCGCTGTCGCTCGCCATCGACCGCGAGTTCCTGGCCGAGGAGATCATGGGCGGCACCTTCCTGCCCGCCTACAGCTTCGTCCCGCCGGGGATCAACAACTACGGCGAGCCGGTCTTCGCCGACTTCATGGACATGTCGATGCTCGACCGGGAGGACGAGGCGGCGGCCCTGCTGGCGGAGGCGGGCTACGGGCCGGACAATCCGATCCGGCTCGAGATCCGCTACAACACCTCGGAGAACCACGAGCAGATCGCGGTCGCCATCGCCGACATGTGGAAGCCGCTGGGCATCGAGACGACGCTGTTCAACACCGACGTCGCCACCCACTACGCCCACCTGCGCGACGGCGGCGCGTTCGACGTGGCCCGTGCGGCCTGGATCGCCGACTACAACGACCCGCAGAGTTTCCTGTTCATGCTCGAGAGCGACAACGACGGCTTCAACTACGCCCACTACGACAACCCCGAGTATGACGCGCTGATGGACCAGGCGGCGCAGACGGCGGACCTCGACGAACGCGCGGCCTTCCTGCGCCAGGCGGAGGCGATCTTCCTCCGCGACCTGCCCTTCATCCCGATCCTCACCTACGCGTCGAGCAACCTGGTCTCGACGAAGGTGCGAGGCTGGGAGGACAACGTGCAGGATGTCCACCCGACCCGTTACCTGAGCCTCGCCGAATAGACCGGCCGGCGGCCGCCCGGACGGGGCGGCGCCTTCCCGCTCCGCCATGATCGCCTACATCGTCCGCCGCCTGCTCTCCGCGATCCCGACGCTGTTCGTGATCGTCACCATCGCCTTCTTCCTGATCCGCGTCGCCCCCGGCGGGCCGTTCGACCTGGAGCGCCCGCTGCAGGCGACGGTGATGGCCAACCTGGAGCGCATGTTCCACCTGAACGAGCCCCTGCTCACGCAATACTGGCTCTACCTGCAGAACATCCTCTCCGGCGACTTCGGGCCCAGCTTCATCTACCGCGACTTCACCGTGGCCGAACTGATCCTCGACGGGCTGCCGGTCTCGATCCAGCTCGGCGGCTGTGCGCTGCTGCTCGCGATCGGGATCGGCGTGCCCGCGGGAACGCTGGCCGCGATCCGCCAGAACAGCCCGGCGGACCACGCGGTGATGGGCATCGCCATGCTCGGCGTCACCATCCCCAACTTCGTGCTGGCCCCCCTGCTCTCCCTCGTCCTCGGCGTCTACCTGCAGTGGCTCCCGGCGGGCGGCTGGGGCGGAGGTGCCATCGAGAACAAGATCCTGCCGATCGTGACCCTTGCGATGCTGCAGATCGCGGTGATCGCGCGGCTGACCCGCGGCAGCATGCTGGAGGCGCTGCGCTCCGACCACGTCCGCACCGCCCGCGCCTATGGCCTGCCGGAGCGCACGGTCGTGATCGTGCACGCCCTGCGCGGGGCGCTGCTCCCCGTCGTCTCCTACCTCGGCCCGGCCGCGGCCGCGCTGCTGACCGGATCGGTGGTGATCGAGGTGATCTTCGAGGTGCCCGGCGTCGGCCGCTACTTCGTCCAGGGCGCGCTGAACCGCGATTACACGCTGGTGATGGGCACGGTCGTGCTGCTGGCCAGCTTCATCGTCCTGTTCAACCTGGTCGTGGACATCCTCTACGGCCTGCTCGACCCGCGGGTGCGCTATGAGTAGCGCCGAGCTCCCTTCCGCCATCGAGGCCCCGCCCGGGCACAGCCTGTGGGCCGACGCCCGCTCCCGGCTGCGCGCCAACCGGGCGGCGATGGCCAGCCTGTTCATCCTCGGCCTGATCGCGGTGGTCTGCGTCCTCGGCCCGCTGTTCTCCCCGCACGGCTACGACCAGGTCTACCAGGAGTACATGCGGGTGCCGCCCAGCCTGGAGCCCTACCCGCGCGAGGACGACCTTGCCGCGGAACTGGACCGCGCCCTGCGCCGCACCGGGGTCACCGCGACCGCCCTTGCGATCGACGGCGACCGTGTGATCGCCACGCTGGAAAGCGATGCGCCGATCGACCCGCGCATCCAGCGCCACCTCGAACGCTCCGGCGCCTTCGGCTCGGCCGCGGTCGCGCTGCCGGCCGAAGGCGCCACCTCCGCCACCGCGACCCTGACCGTGAACCGGCACCTGTTCCCGTTCGGCACGGAGTCCAACGGCCGCGACCTGATGACCCGGGTCTTCGTCGGCGGCCAGGTGTCACTGCTGATCGGGCTCCTGGCCACGGCCGTCAGCCTCGTCATCGGGGTGGCCTACGGCGCCATCGCCGGCTACTTCGGCGGCTCGATCGACAACGCGATGATGCGGCTGGTCGACATCCTCTACTCCCTGCCGTTCATGTTCTTCGTCATCCTGCTGATGGTGTTCTTCGGCCGGAACTTCGTGCTGGTGTTCGTCGCCATCGGCGCGATCGAATGGCTGGACATGGCGCGGATCGTGCGCGGCCAGACGCTGAGCCTGAAGCGGCGGGAATTCGTGCAGGCGGCCCACGCCATGGGGGTCCGCGCCGGCGGCATCCTCCGCCGCCACGTCATCCCCAACGCGCTGGGCCCGGTCGTGGTCTACATGACCCTGTTGGTGCCGAAGGTGATCCTGCTGGAAAGCTTCCTCAGCTTCCTCGGTCTCGGGGTGCAGGAGCCGCTGACGAGCTGGGGCACGCTGATCGCCGACGGCGCGCGCAACATCCAGCAGGCGCCGTGGATGCTGGTGTTTCCGGCCGCCTTCCTGGTGACGACGCTGATGTGCCTGAACTTCATCGGCGACGGGCTGCGCGACGCGCTCGATCCGAAGGACCGGTGAGGCGCATGGAGACCGGGCAGCCCCTGCTCGAGATCGCGGACCTCCACGTCCGCTTCACCACGCCCCACGGCCCGATCGACGCCGTCCGCGGCTTCTCGCTGACGGTCGCGCCGGGAGAAACCGTCGCCATCGTCGGCGAGAGCGGCTCGGGCAAGAGCCAGGCAATGATGGCGGTGATGGGCCTGCTCGCCCGCAACGGCCGCGCCACCGGCAGCGCGCGCTTCCGCGGGCAGGAGCTGGTCGGGCTGCCGCCGCGCAGTCTCAACCGCATCCGCGGCGACCGAATCACCATGATCTTCCAGGAGCCGATGACGAGCCTCGACCCGCTCTATCCGGTCGGGCGCCAGCTGATGGAACCGATGCGCCATCACGGCGGGCTTTCCGGCGCGGCGGCGCGCACCCGGGCGATCGAGCTCCTCGAGCTGGCGGGACTGCCGCAGCCGGAACGCCGCCTGCACGCGCTGCCGCACGAGCTGTCCGGCGGACAGCGCCAGCGGGTGATGATTGCGATGGCGCTGGCCAACCGCCCCGACATCCTGATCGCCGACGAGCCGACCACCGCACTCGACGTCACCATCCAGGCCCAGATCCTCGACCTGCTGCGCGACCTGCAGCGCCAGTTCGGCATGGCAATCGTGTTCATCACCCACGACCTCGGCATCGTCCGCGCCTTTGCCGACCGGGTGCATGTGATGCACGCCGGCAGGGTGGTGGAGCACGGGCCGGCGCAGCGCATCTTCACCTGCCCGGAGCAGACGTACACCCGGATGCTGCTGGCCGCGGAGCCGGCAGGACACAAGCCGCCGCCCCCGCCGGAGGCGGCGACGGTGCTGGAGGCGCGCAGTATCCGGGTGAGCTTCGACCTGCGCGGCGGGCTGTTCGGCGGCGGCCGCGAGATCCGCGCGGTCGGCGGCGTGTCGCTGCGCGTGCGCGAGGGCCAGACGCTTGGCATCGTCGGCGAGTCCGGCTCGGGCAAGTCCACCCTCGGCCGCGCCCTGCTCAGGCTGCTGCCGAGCGAGGGCCAGATCCTCTACCGCGGCCGCGACATCTCGAGGCTGCCGGAGCGGGAGCTGCGGCCGTTACGCCGGGAGATGCAGCTCGTGTTCCAGGACCCGTACGGCTCGCTCTCGCCGCGGATGACGGTCGGCGAAATTCTCGCCGAGGGGCTGCTGGTGCACGAGCCGGAGCTGGACGCGCGCGAGCGCCAGCGCCGCGCCGCCGAGGCGCTGGTCGAGGTGCAGCTGGACCCGGCGATGCTGCGCCGCTATCCGCACGAGTTCTCCGGCGGCCAGCGCCAGCGCATCGCCATCGCCCGCGCCCTGATCCTGCGCCCGCGGCTGCTGGTGCTGGACGAGCCGACCTCGGCCCTCGACCGGTCGGTGCAGAAGCAGATCGTCGAGCTCCTGCGCACGCTGCAGGAGCGCCATGGGCTCACCTACCTGTTCGTCAGCCACGACCTGGCGATGGTGCGGGCGCTCGCCGACACGGTGATGGTGATGAAGGACGGCCGGGTGGTGGAGTTCGGCCCCACCGAGGAAATCTTCGACGACCCGCACGCCGAATACACGCGGACGCTGATGGCCGCCGCCCTGGGCTACACGCGGGCCGGCATGGCGGAGGCCACGGCGGCGCCGTAGCCTCCGCGGCCGGCGGTCAGA
>CALKHQ010000008.1 GCA_937988735.1 uncultured Alphaproteobacteria bacterium | reverse complement strand
GTGGCGCGAGCCCATCGGACCGGGCGCCTCGCCGGTGGCGGCATAGCGGGCGATGGCGTTCTCCAGGATCGCCACCTGGCAGTCGAGCATCGCCACGTCCACCATCTGGCCCAGCCCGGTCGTCGCCCGCTCCCACAGCGCGGCCTGGATGCCGATCACGGTGAACAGCCCGGCGGTGATGTCGCCGATCGAGGTGCCGACCCGGACCGGTGCGCCGCCGGGCTCGCCGGTGATGCTCATGATGCCGCCCATCGCCTGCACCACCATGTCGTAGGCCGGGCGGCCCGAATAGGGCCCGGTGTGGCCGAAGCCGGAGCAGGCGGCATAGACCAGCCGCGGGAAGTGCGCGTGGAGTGTCGGCCAGTCGTAGCCGAGGCGGGCGAGGGTGCCTGGTCGGAAGTTCTCCACCAGCACGTCGCTGCGGGCGAGCAGCCGCTCGAACAGGTCGCGACCCTCCGGCGTCTTCAGGTCGAGCGCGATGCTCTCCTTGCCGTGGTTCAGCGACATGAAGTAGGCGGACTCGCCGTTGACGAACGGGCCGAAGCGGCGGCTGTCCTCGCCGGTTTCCGGCTGCTCCAGCTTGATCACCCGCGCACCGAGGCTTGCGAGCACCAGGGTGCAGAACGGGCCGGCGAGCACCCGGGTCATGTCCAGGACCACCACGCCCGCAAGCGGCCCCCCGGCGTTCCGGGCTGTCTCCTGCCCTGTCGACGTTTGTCCGTGCATTGCGATCCGCTACTGTCCTCACCTGGGTCTGCGTCCGGCGCCGCCGCTGCGAAAGCGGCCGGGGACGCCGGACGATAGGCGGGAAGGGCCATGCAGCAGAAGCATTTTCTCGGCCTGTCGGCCGCCGGTTTCCACCGCATCGCCTACACCGAATGGGGCGATCCCGCCGACCCGCGGCCGGTGGTGTGCGTCCACGGTCTCACCCGCAACGGGCGCGATTTCGACGTGCTGGCCGCCGCGCTCGCCGCCCGTGGCCGCCGCGTGGTCTGCCCGGACATCGTCGGGCGCGGCCGCAGCGACTGGGCGGCCGATCCGGCCGTCTACGGCTATCCCCAGTACTGCGCCGACATGGGCGCCCTGATCGCCCGCCTCGGCGCGGAGGAGGTGGACTGGGTCGGCACCTCGATGGGCGGCCTCATCGGCATGTTCGTCGCCGGCGCCCGCAACACGCCGGTCCGCCGGCTGGTGATGAACGACATCGGGCCGTTCATTCCGAAGGCGTTCATGGAGCGGCTGCGGAGCTATGTCGGCCAGCCGCTCCGCTTCCCGTCGCTGGCGGCGCTGGAAGCGCACCTGCGCGAGATCCACGCGCCGTTCGGGCCGCTGACCGACGCGCAGTGGCGCCATCTCGCCGAGCACGGCGCGCAGGCGCTCCGCTCCGGCGGCTACGTGCTCGCCTGTGATCCGCACATCGCGGACGCGATCCGGGCGGG
This sequence comes from uncultured Alphaproteobacteria bacterium, assembly GCA_937988735.1. Lineage (GTDB taxonomy): Bacteria > Pseudomonadota > Alphaproteobacteria > CALKHQ01 > CALKHQ01 > CALKHQ01. The sequence goes on along the minus strand of CALKHQ010000008.1, from coordinate 4,729 downwards.
GGAAGCCATGGACATCGACCTCTGGGCCGCCTGGGCGCGGGTGAGCGTGCCGGTGCTGGTGGTGCGCGGCGCCCGGTCGGACCTGCTGGGCCTGGACATCGTCGCGCGGATGCGGGATACGCACCCGCACCGCGACGTCGCGGAGCTGGTGGTGCCGGAGGCGGGGCATGCGCCGGCCCTGATGGCGGACGACCAGGTGCAGGCCGTCGCCGACTGGCTGTGCGGAACCGGCAGCACCTAGTTCCCGGCGCGATCAGCCGGCGGCGAGCCGCTCCGCCATCTCGAGCGCGAAGTAGGTGAGGATGCCGTCGGCGCCGGCGCGCTTGAAGGCGATCAGCGCCTCCGGCACCACCCGGTCGCGGTCCAGCCAGCCGTTGGCGCAGGCGGCGGCGAGCATCGCGTATTCGCCGCTCACCTGGTAGGCGAAGGTGGGCGCGCCGAACTGCTCCTTCGCCCGGCGGACGATGTCGAGATAGGGCATCCCGGGCTTGACCATGATCATGTCGGCGCCCTCGGCGAGGTCGAGGGCGATCTCGTGCAGCGCCTCGTCGCCGTTGCCCGGGTCCATCTGGTAGGTGCGCTTGTCGCCCTTGAGCGCGGCCGTGGAGCCGAGAGCGTCGCGGAACGGCCCGTAGAAGGCGGACGCGTATTTCGCCGCATAGGCCATGATCATCCGGTCCTGGAAGCCGTTGCCGTCCAGCGCGGCGCGGATGCGGCCGATGCGGCCGTCCATCATGTCCGACGGCGCGATGACGTCGAAGCCGGCACGGGCGAGCGTCAGCGCCTGGGCGCAGAGTGCGTCCACCGTCGCGTCGTTGACGATGCGGCCGTTCTCCATCACGCCGTCGTGGCCGTGGCTGGTGTAGGGGTCGAGCGCCACGTCGCCCATCAGCCCGATCTCCGGCACCGCCTGCTTGATCGCGTCGCCGACGCGGCAGACCAGGTTGTCGGGCTTCATCGCCTCCGCGCCGTCGGGCGTGCGCAGGGCGGGGTCGATGGCGGGAAACAGGGCGATCATCGGGATGCCCGCCGCCCGCGCCCGTTTCGCAGCCGCCACCGCACGATCGAGGGTGAGGCGCGAGACGCCGGGCATCGACGGCACCGGCTGCTCCTCGTCGCGGCCCTCGATCACGAACAGCGGCCAGATCAGGTCGTGCGGGCTGAGCCGGGATTCGCGCACCAGGTCGCGGATCCACGGCGCCTGGCGCAGGCGGCGCGGCCGGGCGTGGGGATAGGCGGCAAGCGGTCGGTGGGGCATGTCGGGCTGCTCCGGAACGATGCCGTCAGCCCTACACAGCCGGCAGCGGCCGGGCAAGCGCGCGATCGCCGCAACATTCGGGTAGCCTTGCGGCTACCGGGGCGCTAGGTGAGCGCGAGGAGGATCCCGCATGCCGCCATCCCGCGCCGTCGCGCCCGTCGTCATCCTGATCTGCGGCGGCATCGTGCTGTCGCTCAACCTCGGCATCCGCCAGAGCTTCGGGCTGTTCATCGAGCCGATGAACGCCGACCTCGGCTGGGGCGTCGCCAGCTTCTCCTTCGCCATCGCGATGCAGAACCTGATCTGGGGCGTCACCCAGCCGCTGTTCGGGGCGCTGGCCGACCGCTACGGGACCGCGCGCACGGTGATGCTCGGCGGGCTGCTCTATGTCGCGGGCCTGGTGGTGATGGCGCTGCCGGCCTCCGAGCTGATGTTCCACGCCGGCGCCGGCCTCGTCATCGGCTTCGGGCTCAGCGGCACCGCCTTTGCCGTCGTCCTCGGCGCGATCGGGCGCGCCTATCCGCCTGAGAAGCGGTCGATGGCGCTCGGGATCGGCAGCGCCATGGGCTCCTTCGGCCAGTTCGCCATCGCACCGACCGGCCAGGCGCTGATCGGGGCGGCCGGCTGGTCCAACGCGCTGCTGATCTACGCCGCCGCCTGCCTGGTCATCATCCCCTGCGCGCTCGCCCTCGCCGGCCGGCCGGTCCACGACGCGACGCCCGGCGTGGCGCAGCAGAGCCTGCGCGCCGCGCTGGGCGAGGCGGGGCGGCACCGCGGCTACTGGCTGCTCACCATCGGCTTCTTCGTCTGCGGCTTCCACGTCGCCTTCATCGCCACCCACCTGCCGGGCTATGTCGAGAGCGTGGGCCTGGACCCCGCGATCGGCGGCTGGGCGCTGGCGCTGGTCGGGCTGTTCAATATCCTCGGCACGCTCACCGCCGGCGCGCTCGGCGGGCGCTACCGCAAGAAGTACCTGCTGAGCCTGCTCTACGGCACCCGCGCGGTCGTGATCCTCGCCTTCCTGCTGGTCCCGCCCTCGGGGGCGAGCGTCCTCGTCTTCGCCGCCGCGATGGGCTTCCTCTGGCTCAGCACGGTGCCGCTCACCACCGGCCTCGTCGCCCAGCTCTTCGGGCCGCGCTACATGGCGACCCTGTTCGGCATCGTCTTCCTGAGCCACCAGATCGGCGCCTTCGTCGGCGCCTGGGCCGGCGGCGTGCTGTTCGAGGAAACCGGCTCCTACGATGTCGTCTGGTGGCTGTCGGTGGCGCTCGGCGTCGCGGCGGCACTGATCCACCTGCCGATGGGCGACCGGCCGGTGGAGCGGCTGCGCGGCCAGGCGGCCGCCGCCTGACCGGGCGCCTGGCCGCGCAGCCGCAAAAGGAAGCGCGTGACAAGCGGCGCGGCGCCCGCTACCGTAGGCCCATGATCAGCGCCCGCCACTACTTTGCGTACTACTTTACCTTCCGCCGTCCGGCGGGAGCGAGGGTGCGCGCGAGCTGAGCTGATCGCAGACGAGACCCGAGCGAACCGCCGGCCCTCCGGCGGTTTTTTGTTGCCGCCGGACCGGCCCCGAACCAGGAGCTGACCCGTGCCTGCAACCGACGACCTGCGCATCCGCGAGATCAAGCCGCTGCCCACCCCGATCGAGGTGATGGGCGAATACCCCGCAACCGAGGCCGTCACCCGGACCGTGCAGCAGGCGCGGCAGGCCATCCACGCCATCCTGGAGGGGAGGGACGACCGGCTGGTGGTGGTGGTCGGCCCGTGCTCGATCCACGACACCGAGGCGGCGATGGACTACGCCGGCCGGCTGGCTGCCGAGCGCCGGCGGCTGGCGGGCGAGCTCGAGATCGTGATGCGGGTCTATTTCGAGAAGCCGCGGACGACGGTCGGCTGGAAGGGGCTGATCAACGACCCGGACCTCGACGGCAGCTTCCGGATCGACAAGGGCCTGCGGATCGCCCGCCGCCTGCTGCGCGACATCAACGGCATCGGGCTGCCGGCCGGCTGCGAGTTCCTGGACATGATCACGCCGCAGTACATCGCCGACCTCGTCGGCTGGGGCGCGATCGGCGCACGGACGACGGAGAGCCAGGTGCACCGCGAGCTCGCCTCCGGGCTGTCCTGCCCCATCGGGTTCAAGAACGGCACCGACGGCAACGTCGGCATCGCGGTGGACGCGATCAAGGCGGCCTCGCACCCGCACCACTTCATGGCGGTGACCAAGGACGGCCGCTCGGCGATCGCCGCCACCGCCGGCAACGCCGACTGCCACGTCATCCTGCGCGGCGGCAAGGCGCCGAACTATGACGCCGCCAGCGTGCAGGCGGCCTGCGCGGCGCTGGAGCGGGCAGGGCTCCGGCCGCAGGTGATGATCGACGCCAGCCACGCCAACAGCGCGAAGAAGCCGGAGAACCAGCCGCTGGTGGTGGACGACGTCGCCCGCCAGGTCGCGGCCGGCGACCACCGCATCATCGGCGTGATGGTGGAAAGCCATCTGGTCGCCGGCCGGCAGGACCTGGTGCCCGGCCAGCCGCTGACCTACGGGCAGAGCATCACCGACGGCTGCGTGAACTGGGACACCACGGTGGCGATCCTCGACCGCCTCGCCGCGGCCGTCGCCGACCGTCGCCGGGGCCTTGCTCTGGCCAGCTGACGGTTCCCGCGCCCGGCTCCGGTCCTGAAGGCGGAGCGGCCGTGTCCGCTCCGCCTGTCCTTTCCGTGGGCTACGCCGCAGCCGGGCCGTCCATCCCCAGCATCAGGCGCGCGCACTGGGCGGCGGCGCCGGAGGCGCCCTTGCCCAGGTTGTCCAGCCGCGCCACCAGCACCGCGTGCGGGTGGACGTCGCTGCCGTAGACCCGCAGCTCCAGCCGGTCGGTGTCGTTCAGCGCCTCCGGCTCCAGCCGTTTCGGCATGTCCGGTCCGTCCAGCGGCAGCACGGTGACGAGGGAGCTGCCGGCATAGTGCGCGGCCAGCGCCTCGCGCAGGTCGGCCGCCGCCGGCTTGCCGGGCAGGGTGTCGAGGTGCAGCGGCACCGACACCAGCATTCCCTTGTAGAAGTTGCCCACCGACGGCACGAACACCGGCCGGCGGGTGAGCCCGGAATAGAGCTGCAGCTCCGGCACGTGCTTGTGTTCCAGCGCCAGCCCGTAGAGCTCGAAATGCGGCGCCGTCCCGGCCTCGTAGGCCGCGATCATGCTCTTGCCGCCGCCGGAATAGCCGCTGACCGCGTTCACCGTCACCGGGTGGTCGGCCGGCAGCAGCCCGGCCGCGACCAGCGGGCGGAGCAGGGCGATGGCGCCGGTCGGATAGCAGCCCGGGCTGGAGACCTTGCGCGCGGTGCGGATCGCCTCCGGCTGCTTCGGGTCCATCTCCGGAAAGCCGTAGACCCAGCCCATCGCCACCCGGTGGGCGGAGCGTCGAACATGGGGAAGAAGTCCGCGGTCGTGACGCGCATCGAGATGCGCTCGG
>CALKHQ010000007.1 GCA_937988735.1 uncultured Alphaproteobacteria bacterium | reverse complement strand
CGAGCCGGTCTCCACCTGCGTCCAGGAGATCTTGGAGTTGCGCCCGCGGCAGGCCCCCCGCTTGGTGACGAAGTTGTAGATGCCGCCCCGCCCCTCGGCGTCGCCCGGGTACCAGTTCTGCACGGTCGAGTACTTGATCTCGGCGTCGTCCAGCGCCACCAGCTCCACCACCGCGGCATGAAGCTGGTTCTCGTCGCGCATCGGCGCGGTGCAGCCCTCGAGGTAGCTCACGTAGGAGCCCTCGTCGGCGATGATCAGCGTGCGCTCGAACTGCCCCGTGTTCGCGGCATTGATGCGGAAGTAGGTGGACAGCTCCATCGGGCAGCGCACGCCCTTGGGCACGTAGACGAAGGTGCCGTCGGTGAACACCGCCGAATTCAGGCAGGCGTGCTTGTTGTCACCCGGTGGCACCACGCTGCCGAGGTACTTCCGCACCAGCTCCGGGTGCTGCTTCACCGCCTCGGAGATGGGGAGGAAGATGACGCCGGCCTGCTCCAGTTCCTTGCGGAAGGTGGTGGCGACGGAGACGCTGTCGAACACCGCGTCGACGGCGACCTTCGGCGCGCCCTGCACGCCCGCAAGCACCTCCTGCTCCCGCAGCGAGATGCCGAGCTTCTCGTAGGTGCGCAGCAGCTCCGGATCGACCTCGTCCAGGCTCTTCGGCCCCTCCTTCCGCTTCGGCGCGGCGAAGTAGTAGGAGTCCTGGTAGTCGATCGGCGGGAAGTGGACGAAGGCCCAGTCGGGCTCCGGCATGGTGAGCCAGCGGCGATAGGCCTTCAGCCGCCACTCCAGCAGCCACTCCGGCTCGCCCTTCTTCCCCGAGATGAACCGGATCACGTCCTCGTTCAGGCCCTTCGGGGCCCGGTCCATCTCGATCTCGGTGACAAAGCCGTACTTGTACCGGTCGCCCGTCGCGGCGCGGACCTTCGCATAGGTCTCCGCCCGCGCCTCCTGGAGCTGACTGTCTGTCATGCCGTCGGCCATGTCGGTCGCTGTCCTCGAATGTCGGTTCAGGCCGCGCGCGTCTCGCCCGCGGTCCGCTCCGGCGCCGGGAACATCGCCTGCGGAGCCGCCATGTCCGCAAGCGAAATCTCGTCCAGCGCCGCCTTGATCGCCAGGTTCACCCGGTCCCAGCGCCCGCGCACCGGGCACTGCTCCTCCACCGCGCAATGGCCGACCACCCCGTCGACGCAGGCGGTGAGCGCCACCGGCCCGTCAATCGCGGTGATCACCTCGGTCAGCGTGATGTCGGCGAGGCCGCGGCTCGCCGCATAGCCGCCGGCGACGCCGCGCTGCGAGCTCACCAGCTTGTGCCGGGCCAGCTGCTTCAGCACCTTGGCGGTGGTCGGCACCGGCAGGCCCACCTGCTCGGCCAGCTCGTTCGCCGTCACCACCGCACCCGGCGTGCGCGCAAGCTGCGTGATCACCACCACCGCATAATCCGTCATCCGGCTGAGCCGAAGCATCGCCTTTCCTTCCGGCTGGATCGGGCGGAAGGCGGGGCCGCCCGAAACGGGACCAAATCAGTCTTGTATCGCTGTACTTAGCATCGTCCGGCGCGGAAGCAAGCCGAAATGCCGGACAGGACAGCGCCCAACTGCCGCAGCGCGGCGACGAGCGGCCGGGCCTCCCTCAGGACGGCGGAAGGATGTCGCCGAAATGGCTCCGGTAGGCAAGCTCGACGGCAGCCACCTCCTCCTCCGTGAGCGCCGCGAACTCGCCCTCGCGGGCGCGTTTCGACAGGCGCCCGCCATTCTGCCGCAGGAAGCGAAACAGCAGCGCGACCAGCCCGTCAGGCATGTCCACGATGCTGCCGATTTCGCTGCGAAACCTGTCATGGCGACGCAGGAACTCCACTTCCCGCGGCAGATCCTCGTCGATGGTGCGCTGCACGCACTGGAACAGGAACTCCACATGCGGCGTCGCGTCGAAGAACCTGTAGAAGTCCGCGGTGTCGTTCAGCACCCGGACGTTGCCGCCGGGTGTCGCTTCCCACCGGATCAGGGGGAGGATGCGGGAGGAATGGCTCCCCAGAACGGTCCGGTACTCCACGACGCGATCCAGGATTGCCGCCGAGACCGGGAAGACCATTCCGGGAGGATTGAAGCCGCGCTCCGCCAGAACGTGGTGAATGAGGTACCTGTGGACCCGCCCGTTTCCGTCCGCGAAGGGGTGGATGTAGACGAAACCGAAGGCAAGGATGGCCGCGGCCGCGACCGGATGGAGAGCATGGGCAGCACCCCGCTCGAACGCGAGCAGCCCTTCCAGCAGCGATGCGAGGTCCGACGGCCGTGCGCCGATGTGGTCCGGAAGCGGAGCCATCGTGTCCCGGTCATGTTCCCCGACAAAGCCGTCCTCCGTGCGCAGGCCGAGGCGCACGAAGCGGGCGTCGCCGATGACGACGCGCTGCAACCGTGTCAGCTCATCGAGGTCGAGGGGACGCTGGCCTGCCTCGCCGATCGCCCGCCCCCACCGCAGGAGGCGATCCTGGGGCGGACTCTCGCCTTCGATCGCATAGCTCGACTTCGAATCCTTCAGCAGCAGGAAGGCAGCGGCGCGGGCCACGACGTCCTTTGGAACGGCTGCCACAGCGGCCTCGGCACGCTCTCGGAGACGCAGCCCTTCGAATGCCGCGATGCGATCCGTCCGGAACACCATGGGACAGAATGCCGGCGTCCCCGGCAGGTTGTTGCCAACCCTGTGGCGGGACGAGGGGACGACGGGCCCGGCGAGTTGCCGGGCCGGGTCAACCACGGGCACATAGGGCCCGCGGTCCTGGTCCGACAGATCGAGCCGGCGGCCCAGCAGCCATTCGTAGAGGAACCAGAGCCGCCGCGCGTACCCCCCTGTCGGCGTTTCCCGCACGACCGCCTCGATCGGCTCGGGTCCGGTTGCGAGAAAGAGCCGCCGGAGCACCGCGAGGTCCAGTCCCTCGTACTTGAGCGCGAAGACGAGGTGGCCCTCCAGAGTGGGTCGCGGCGCGTGGCGGGGCGTGAACAGGCGCCAACCGTCGCGCTCGACAGTGCGGTGCTTCGTGCCGATGGCGCAAAGGACACGGGGCAGCGGAGCCTCCAGCCCATACGCCCCAATCAGCGCTGCGTAGCCTGCAGGAACCGCGGGCTCCGGAAGGCGACGCTCCTGAAAAACCGTAACCGGCCCTGAAAATTGCGGTTCCATCGGCATTCGCCGTGAATTTCGATTCTGGCCCTGAAATTCCGTTCGCAGGGAGGCTCACCCGTGAATCCGATTTTCGGGCTGTGAAAAATAATAATGAAACGACCATCAAGATGAAAACTGATTCTGACTGAACCCATGGGCGTTTCCTCCCCCCGCGGCTATAGTCGGCGCGAGACCACCGATGGAGCGCAGGATGAGCGACGTCCGCCCCGCCCGCAGCCGGTCGCCCCGCCCGGGGGACAACATCGCGCCGCCGCTCGGCGCGGAGGACCTGGAGACGCTGCGCGCGCTGGAGCGGAAGATCCTCTGGCTCGCCACCTGGACCATCCACAACGCCAACCACCTGCGCCCGAACGCGGACGGGCTGAAGGTGGGCGGGCACCAGGCGTCCAGCGCGTCGCTGGTGACGCTGATGACCGCCCTCTACCTCCACATCCTCCGCCCGGAGGACCGGGTGGCGGTGAAGCCGCACGCAAGCCCGGTGTTCCACGCCATCCAGTACCTGCTGGGCAACCAGGATCGCGCCACGCTGGAGCGCTTCCGCGCCTATGGCGGCGCCCAGTCCTATCCCTCGCGCACGAAGGACAGGGACGACGTCGACTTCTCTACCGGCTCGGTGGGGCTCGGCGTCGGCGTCACCCTGTTCGCGGCGCTGATGCAGGACTACGTGCGGCTGAAGGGGATGGGCCTGGAGGAGGCGACCCGGGGGCGGATGGTCGCGCTCGTCGGCGACGCCGAGCTCGACGAGGGCAACATCTACGAGGCGCTGCTCGAGGGCTGGAAACACGACGTCCGCAACGTCTGGTGGGTGATCGACTACAACCGCCAGAGCCTGGACGCGGTGGTCAACGACCGGCTGTTCAGCCGCTTCGACCGGTTGTTCGAGACCATGGGCTGGCGGGTCGTCACCCTCAAGTACGGCCGCAAGCTGGAGGCGGCCTTCGCCCGCCCCGGCGGCGCGGCGCTGCGGGCGTGGATCGACGCCTGCCCGAACTCGCTCTACGCCGCCCTCTGCTACAAGGGCGGTACCGCCTGGCGCGAGCACCTGCTGCGCGACCTCGGCGACGTCGCCGGCATCCCCGAGCTTCTCGCCCGCTATGACGACGAGGGGCTGGCAGACCTGATGACCAACCTCGCCGGCCACGACCTGGAGACGGTGCTGGAGGCCTTCTCCCGGGCCGCGGGCGACGACACCCCCACCTGCTTCATCTGCTACACGATCAAGGGCAAGGGGCTCCCGTTCGCCGGGCACAAGGACAACCACGCCGGGCTGATGAACCCGGAGCAGATGGCGGCCTTCCAGCAGTCGATGGGCGTGCCCGAGGGACAGGAGTGGGAGCGGTTCGCCGGGCTCGGTCTGGGCGAGCAGCGGCTGCAGCGCTTCCTCGACCAGGTGCCGTTCAACGCCCGCGGCCGGCGGCGCTACAAGGCGCCGCGGCTCGCGATCGATCCCGCTTCCGGCGCCATTCTGTTCGGCACCCG
>CALKHQ010000006.1 GCA_937988735.1 uncultured Alphaproteobacteria bacterium | reverse complement strand
TGCTCTGCGGCCCCGGCAACAACGGCGGCGACGGCTTCGTCGCGGCGCGCGTGCTGGCCGGGCGCGGCTGGCCGGTGGCAGTTCACCTGCTCGGCGACCGCGACCGCCTCTCCGGCGATGCGGCGCATCACGCGGCGCTGTGGTCGGGCCCGACGGAGGCGCTGGACGCAGCGAGCGGGCAGGGCGCCGGGATCGTCATCGACGCCCTGTTCGGCGCCGGCCTCTCGCGGCCGGTCGATGGCGTGGCGGCGGCTGCGCTGGCGGCCATCCCGCGCGACGTGCCGGTGGTTGCCGTCGATGTGCCGTCCGGCGTGCACGGCGACAGCGGGCTGACGCTGGGCCAGGCGGTGCCGGCGGCGGTGACCGTCACCTTCTTCCGCGCCAAGCCGGGGCACTACCTGATGCCCGGCAAGGGGCTGGCAGGCGAGCTGGTGGTCGCGGACATCGGCATTCCCGATGCGGTGCTCGACGGGATCCCCGTCCGCGCCTGGCGCAACGGGCCGGAGGTCTGGGGAGCGGTCCGTCCGCAGCTTCGCACCGACGGCCACAAGTTCGACCGTGGCCATCTCGCGATCGTCGGCGGGGCGACGCTCACCGGCGCCGCCCGGCTCGCGGCGCGAGCCGCGATGCACGCCGGCGCCGGTCTGGTGACCCTGCTGGTGCCGCGGGAGCGGGCGGACGTCTACCGCGCCGACCGGGCGGCGCTGATGGTGGCCGAAGTGGACGGCCGCGAGGACCTCTCCGCGTGGTTCGCCGATCCGCGGCGCAACGCCGTGGTCATCGGTCCGGGGCTGGGTCGCGGGGCCGGGGCGCGCACGCTGGTGCTGGCGGCGCTGGCGCAGGGGCGGAGCGCCGTCGTCGATGGCGACGGGCTCTCCGTCTTCGCCGGCGAGCCGGAGGCGCTCGCTGCAGGGATTGTGGGCCCCTGTGTGCTGACGCCGCATGCCGGGGAGTTTGCGCGGCTGTTCTGCCCCGACCCCGGAGAAGGGCGGCTGGCGGCCGCACGGCGCGCTGCCGAGCGAACCGGCGCGGTGGTGGTGCTGAAGGGCGCGGACACGGTGATCGCCGCGCCGGACGGGCGCGCCGCGATCAACGACGGCGCGCCGCCGACGCTCGCCATCGCCGGCAGCGGCGACGTGCTGAGCGGCATCATCGGCGCCGCGCTGGCGATGGGCATGCCGCCGTTCGAGGCGGCCGCCCTCGGCGTCGCCGCCCATGCCGCCGCAGGGCGGCGCATGGCGCTTTCCGGCGCCGACGCCCTGGCCGATGCGGTACGCCCCTTGTGGGCCGCGGAAACGCGCCGGTTTGCTTGACCACGCTCGATCTGTTCCTATAGGAAGTCCGGCGGCCCGCCTGTGCGGGCCGAAGCCGTATGGGCCGCCGCGGCGCGCCGCAGGACACGCGGGCGTGGTGGAACTGGTAGACACGCCAGATTTAGGTTCTGGTGGCCGAAAGCCGTGGGGGTTCAAATCCCTCCGCCCGCACCAGCCCCGGCGACTCCGACTCGTATGCTGAACCCGGCCGACGCCGTTGCCTTAGAGGAAGAACGACAATGCAGGTGACTGAGACCCTCAGCGAGGGACTCAAGAAGGAGTTCAAGATCGTGCTTACCGCGGCCGAGGTCGGGGAGCGGGTCACGGCACGGCTGAACGAACTGGCGCGCACGGCCCAGTTGCCCGGCTTCCGTCGGGGCAAGGTGCCGCCGGCCCTGCTGCGCAAGCGCTTCGGGCAGTCGCTCTTCGCCGAGGAGGTGCAGAACGCGGTCCGCGACAGTGTTCGCGACACCATCCAGGAGCACAACCTGCGCCCGGCGCTGGAGCCGCGGATCGACGTGCAGCGGCTGGAGCCGGAGCAGGACATCGAGTTCACGATGGCGCTGGAAGAGCTGCCCGTCATCGAGAACGCCGCGATCGACGGCATCAAGCTGGAGCGGCTGACGGCGGACGTGACCGACGAGGCGGTGGACGAGGCGCTGCAGCGGATTGCCGCGCAGCAGCGCCGGACCGAGCCGGCCGCGGAGGGCCATGCGGCGGAGAAGGGCGACGTGCTTGTCGTCGACTACGAGGGCTCGATCGACGGCGTCGCCTTCGAGGGCGGCCGCGCGGAGAACGTGGCCATCCAGCTCGGGTCGAGCGGCCTGCTGCCGGAGTTCGACACCAACCTCGAGGGTGCGAAGGCCGGCGACACCAGGACGTTCGACCTGACCTTCCCGGAGAAGTACCACGCGGCCGCGGTGGCGGGTAAGACCGCGAGCTTCACGGTTTCGGTGAAGGAGGTGCGGCGTCCGGTCGAGGTTCCGATCGACGAGGACTTCGCGAAGTCGCTGGGCGCGGAGAGCCTGGAGGCACTGCGCAACACGGTGCGTGATCAGCTCGGCCGCGAGTATGCCGCGATGTCGCGCTCGAAGCTGAAGCGCGACCTGCTTGACGTCCTTGCCGAGCGTCACAATTTCGACGTGCCCCCGACGATGGTCGAGATGGAATTCGATCAGATCTGGCGTCAGGTCGAGCGCGCACGGGAGCGGGGCGAGATCGACGAGGAGGACAAGGGCAAGACCGAGGAGCAGCTGCGCGAGGAGTACCGGGCCATCGCCAACCGGCGCGTCCGCCTGGGGCTGCTGCTGTCGGATGTGGGGACCAAGAACCAGATCACGGTCAGCGATGACGAGCTCACCCGCGCCGTGATCGCCGAGGCCCGGCGCTATCCGGGCCAGGAGCAGAAGGTCTTCGAGTTCTACCAGAAGCAGCCGCAGGCCCAGCAGGCGCTCCGCGGTCCGATTTTCGAGGACAAGGTGGTGGACTTCCTGATCGAGCGGGCCGAGGTGACGGAGCGGAAGGTCAGCGTCGAGGAACTCGCGCAGGCGGCCGTCGGCCTCGACATCGGCACCGCCCATCTGCACGACCACGGGCACGACCACGACCATGATCACGATCATCATCACCACGATCACGATCATGACCATCACCACCATGATCATGACCACGATCACGGGCACGACCATCGCTGACCGGGGCGGCAGACAGACAACGAGAGGCTGAAACGTGGCCGACGCGAAAGAGCTCTACATGAACACCCTGGTGCCGATGGTGGTCGAGCAGACCAGCCGCGGCGAACGGGCGTTCGACATCTACTCCCGCCTGCTGAAGGAGCGGATCATCTTCATCACCGACACCATCCACGATGCGGTGGCGAGTCTGGTGTGCGCGCAGCTCCTGTTCCTTGAGGCGGACAACCCCAACAAGGACATCGCGATGTACATCAACTCGCCGGGCGGCATCGTGACGTCCGGCCTCGCGATCTACGACACGATGCAGTACATCCGCCCGCAGGTGTCCACGGTGTGCATGGGCCAGGCGGCGTCGATGGGGTCGCTGCTGCTGGCGGCGGGGGCGCCGGGCAAGCGCTATGCGCTGCCGAACGCGCGGATCATGGTCCACCAGCCGTCAGGCGGCTTCCAGGGCCAGGCGACGGACATCGAGATCCACGCGCGGGAAATCCTGGCGGTCCGCAACCGGCTGAACCAGATTTACGTGAAGCACACGGGCCAGCCTCTCAAGAAGATCGAGGAGGCGATGGAGCGCGACAAGTTCTACACGCCGGAAGAGGCGGTTGCATTCGGACTGATCGACGAGGTCGTCCAGCAGCGCCCGGCGCCCGACGCCGAAGGCCCGGCGCAACCGGGGCGGTCGTGAGGGGCCTGTTTTAACGGCATCTTGATGCCCAGATGCTATGGGTGAGATAGGTGTGGGTTGCACGGACCGTTGCATCGCCTAAGCTTATGAAGGAGTCTGGCGTGGATGCCGGCCTGCAGTTTGCAGCGAGGGGCTGGGTGACGACACGCAGGGTCACGGGCCCTTCGACCAACCGGCCGCCCTGGGGGCGGCCGCCGATCTGGAGCGGAAATGACCAAAGCCAGCAGCGGTGACACCAAAAACACCCTGTACTGTTCCTTCTGCGGCAAGAGCCAGCATGAGGTCCGCAAGCTCATCGCGGGTCCGACCGTGTTCATCTGCGACGAGTGCGTCGAGCTGTGCATGGACATCATCCGCGAGGAAAGCAAGACGACGCTGGTCCGCTCCCGCGACGGTGTGCCGACGCCCCAGGAGATCGACAAGGTCCTGAACGACTACGTGATCGGACAGGAGCATGCGAAGCGCGTCCTCTCCGTCGCGGTCCACAACCACTACAAGCGGCTCGCGCACGGCGCGAAGAACAACGACGTCGAGCTCGGCAAGTCCAACATCCTGCTGATCGGCCCGACCGGGTGCGGCAAGACGCTGCTCGCCCAGACGCTCGCCCGCATTCTCGACGTGCCCTTCACCATGGCCGACGCCACGACCCTCACCGAGGCCGGCTACGTCGGCGAGGACGTGGAGAACATCATCCTGAAGCTGCTGCAGGCGGCCGACTACAACGTCGAGCGGGCGCAGCGGGGCATCGTCTACATCGACGAGGTCGACAAGATCAGCCGCAAGTCCGACAATCCGTCGATCACCCGCGACGTGTCGGGCGAGGGCGTGCAGCAGGCGCTGCTGAAGATCATGGAGGGCACGATCGCCAGCGTGCCTCCGCAGGGCGGCCGCAAGCACCCGCAGCAGGAGTTCCTGCAGGTCGACACCACCAACATCCTGTTCATCTGTGGCGGCGCCTTCTCCGGGCTGGAGAAGATCATCGCCCAGCGCCACCAGGGCACCTCGATCGGCTTCGGCGCCGACGTCCGTGCGCCGGACGAGCGCCGCACCGGCGATCTGCTGAAGGCGGTTGAGCCCGAGGACCTGCTGAAGTTCGGCCTGATCCCCGAGTTCATCGGCCGCCTGCCGGTGATCGCCACGCTCCGCGACCTCGACGCGGAGGCGCTGATCGACATCCTGACCAAGCCGAAGAACGCGCTGGTCCGGCAGTACCAGCGGATGTTCGAGATGGAGGGCGTCACCCTCACCTTCACCGAGGACGCACTGACCGCGGTCGCGCAGAAGGCGATCCTGCGCAAGACCGGCGCGCGCGGCCTGCGCTCGATCATGGAAGGCATCCTGCTCGACTCCATGTACGAGCTGCCGAGCCTGGAGAACGTGGAGGAGATCGTGGTGAACGCCGAGGTGGTGGAAGGGCGCGCCAAGCCCCTCTACTGCTACAGCGATCGCAAGCGCTCGGAGCAGGAGGCGAGCGCCTGACCGTCCCGGCAGGCGCTCCCGCCCTCCGGCCCGGAGGCCGGACTTGATACGGTCCGGCCCCGGCACCATGTCAGAGCAGAATGGGGCCGCGTCCGCGCCGTCAGTTCCGCCGACCGTGAGGTCGGCCGCCGATCAAGAAGGCCGGTTCCCGACCCTGCACCCACCTAAGCGCCGCCCCGCCGACGACGGCTGACCAGGCGGCGAGCGAACCGAGGAACCATGGTGGACGAACGCCTCACAACGACATTCCCTGTCCTGCCGCTGCGCGACATCGTCGTGTTCCCGCACATGATCGTCCCGCTCTTCGTCGGCCGGAAGAAGTCGGTCCGCGCCCTTGAGGACGTCATGCGGGACGACAAGCAGATCCTTCTGCTGACGCAGAAGGACGCCTCGCAGGACGACCCCGACACCGGCGACCTCTACCAGGTCGGCACGGTGGCGACCGTGCTGCAGCTGCTGAAGCTTCCCGATGGCACGGTGAAGGTGCTGGTCGAGGGCGTGCAGCGCGCGGCGGTGCAGCAGTTCGTGGACAACCCCCAGTTCTTCCAGGCCCAGGCCGAGGTGCTGGCCGACGAGGTCGGCGATCCGCAGGAGGCCGAGGCGCTGGCGCGCACGATCGTCGGTCAGTTCGAGCAGTACATCAAGCTGAACCGCAAGGTTCCCCCCGAGGTGCTGGTGTCGATCAACCAGATCGATGACTGGTCGAAGCTCGCCGATACGGTGTCGTCGCACCTGTCGCTCAAGATCCCCGACAAGCAGGACCTGCTCGAGACGGTCTCCATTTCCGAGCGGCTGGAGAAGATCTACGGCCATCTCGAGGGCGAGATCGGGGTGCTTCAGGTGGAGAAGCGCATTCGCGGCCGGGTGAAGAAGCAGATGGAGCGCACCCAGCGCGAGTACTACCTGAACGAGCAGATGAAGGCCATCCAGAAAGAACTGGGTGAGATGGATGAAGGCCGCGACGAGCTCGGCGAGCTTGAGGAGCGGATCAGCAAGACCCGGTTCTCGAAGGAGGCGCGCGAGAAGGCCCAGGCGGAGCTCAAGAAGCTTCGCACCATGAGCCCGATGTCGGCCGAGGCGACGGTGGTGCGCAATTACCTCGACTGGCTGCTCGGCCTGCCGTGGAAGAAGAAGACCAAGGTCAAGAAGGATCTCAAGGTCGCCGAGCAGGTGCTCGACGCCGACCACTACGGTCTGGAGAAGGTCAAGGAGCGCATCATCGAGTACCTGGCGGTGCAGAACCGCACCGGCAACGTGCGCGGGCCGATCCTGTGCCTGGTCGGCCCTCCGGGCGTCGGCAAGACCTCGCTGGGCAAGTCGATCGCCAAGGCGACGGGGCGGCAGTTCGTCCGCATGTCGCTGGGCGGCGTGCGCGACGAGGCCGAGATCCGCGGGCATCGCCGCACCTACATCGGCTCGATGCCCGGCAAGATCCTGCAGGGCATGCGCAAGGCCAAGTCCTCGAACCCGCTGTTCCTGCTGGACGAGGTGGACAAGCTCGGCTCCGACTGGCGCGGCGACCCGTCGTCCGCCCTGCTGGAGGTGCTGGACCCCGAGCAGAACGCGACCTTCGTCGACCACTATCTCGAGGTCGAATACGACCTGTCGGACGTGATGTTCATCTGCACGGCGAACACGCTGCGCATGCCGCAGCCGCTGCTCGACCGCATGGAGATCATCCGCATCCCCGGCTACACCGAGGACGAGAAGGTCGAGATCTGCCGCCGGCATCTGATCGAAAAGCAGATGAAGGCGAACGGTCTGAAGGAGGGCGAGTGGTCGATCTCCGACGACGCGCTCCGCGACCTGATCCGCTACTACACCCGTGAGGCCGGCGTCCGGAACCTCGAGCGCGAGCTCGCCAACCTGGCGCGCAAGGCGGTCAAGGAGCTGGTGTCCGATCCGAAGACCAAGCGGGTGGCGCTGAACCGCCGCAATCTCGAGAAGTTCGCGGGGGTGAAGAAGTTCCGCTTCGGCGAGATCGAGGAGGAGGACACCGTCGGCGTCACCACCGGGCTTGCCTGGACGGAGGTTGGCGGCGAGCTGCTGTCGATCGAGGCGGTGACGCTCCCCGGGAAGGGCAAGATGACGATCACCGGCAAGCTCGGCGACGTCATGCAGGAGTCGGTGCAGGCGGCGGCAAGCTACGTGCGCTCCCGGGCGATCGCCTTCGGCATCAAGCCGACCCTGTTCGAGAAGCGGGACATCCACGTCCACGTGCCGGAGGGCGCCACGCCCAAGGACGGCCCGTCGGCGGGTGTCGCCATGATCACGTCCATCGTCTCGGTGCTGACCGGCATTGCCGTGCGGCGCGATGTGGCGATGACGGGCGAGATCACGCTCCGCGGCCGGGTGCTGCCCATCGGCGGGCTCAAGGAGAAGCTGCTCGCCGCCCACCGCGGCGGAATCAAGACCGTGCTGATCCCGCAGGACAACGAGAAGGATCTGGCCGAGATCCCCGACAACGTGAAACGGGGCCTGCAGATCGTTCCCGTGTCCACTGTGGAGCAGGTGCTCCAGCGCGCGCTGGTCGCCCCCCTGACGCCGATCGAGTGGCGCGACGAGGACGCAGAATCCGGCAGTGTTCCGCCATCTTCAGGTGACGACCGGCCGGGTGTCGTGGCACATTGAGCCAGTGGTGCCGCGGAGCCGAGTCTTTCCCGCCGTCTGAGCGGCGCGCGAATTGACGGTTTTCCGCGGCATCATTAGAGTGCAGAGCCCCGGTTCAGGGCTGCGACGTTTTACTGGTTCGTTTAATTGGAGGGGGACCGCCTCGTGAACAAGAACGATCTGATTGCCTCCGTCGCGGAAAGCGGCGGCATGACGCGCGCTGAGGCCACGCGAGCGGTCGACGCGGTGTTCGACTCGATCACGGGCGCCCTGAAGAGAGGCGATGAGGTCCGGCTGGTTGGCTTCGGCACGTTCTCTGTGTCCAGCAGGGCTGCGAGCCAGGGCCGCAACCCGCGCACTGGCGAGACGATCAAGATTCCGGCCTCCAAGCAGGCCAAGTTCAAGGCAGGCAAGGGCCTCAAGGACGCGCTCAACTGAGGCGACAGAGGTGACGGTTTGACGCCGACCGCACTCGCGGTCGGCGTCTTTCGTCTTGAGGGCGCATCGGACGGCGCCCCGGGCGAGGGCGGTTAGCTCAGCTGGCAGAGCATCTCGTTTACACCGAGAGGGTCGGCGGTTCGATCCCGTCACCGCCCACCATGGCGCCGGCCATCGACCTCGGCGATCAACATGCATGCCGCGGCCGCACCTGCTGTGCGGCCGCTTCGGTTTGGGCCTGGCCGTTGCTGACGGACGATTGCGATTGCGGCCACGGACCCGGGTCGCCTATCCAGAAAACATGACCATCCGATCCGAGTCCTGCCGGCGGCGCCGGCTGCCGGTTGCACTGGTGCTGGCAGCTTCGATGTTCGGCGGCGTCGCAACCGCGCGCGCGGACCAGCCGGGCGCGGAGGCGCAGTGGGCGTCCTTCGCGCTTCCTGTCGCCGGTGCGCCCCAGGTCATCGGCACCTACAGCAACGGCTGCGTCATCGGCGCCGTGGCGCTTCCGCTCGATGGCGCGGGCTATTCCGTCATCCGGCCGCAGCGCAACCGCTACTGGGGCCATCCGACCCTGGTCGAGTTCATCCAGTCTCTGGGCTTCGAGGCGCTGAAGCGCCAGCTCGGCGTGCTGATGATCGCCGACATGGGTCAGCCGCGGGGAGGACCCATCTCGGGGCATGCGAGCCACGAGCTCGGCCTCGACGTGGACATCTGGCTTCGCCTGCTGCCAGGCAACCTGATGGACGTTGCGGAGCGCAACAGCCCCGTATCGCAGTCCGCCGTGATCCCGGGGACCAGCAGCATCGACCGCAGCTTCTGGTCGCCGGCCCATGTCGAGCTCTACCACGCGGCGGCGACGCTGCCGAATGTGGACCGGATCTTCGCCCATCCCGTCATCAAGCGCGAGCTGTGCGAGACCGTTACCGGCGACCGCAGCTGGCTCGGCAAGATCCGGCCGTGGTACGGCCACGACGAGCACATGCATGTGCGGCTGCGCTGCCCGGACGACAGCCCGCAGTGCCGGCCCCAGTCGCCGGTCCCGCCGGGCGACGGCTGCGGCGACGAGCTCGCCTGGTGGTTCACCGACGGCCCGTACCAGCCGAGCAGCACTCCGCCGGCGCCGCCTCCGCCGCTGCCCGACGGCTGCCTCGCCCTGCTCACCCGGTAGAAGGAACGGCGAAGGACCGGGGGACAATCCGCGCCGGTCCCGGCCAAGAAAAAAGCCGCCGGCTGGGTGCTGGCGGCTTTTCGTCGTGGGGGGGCGGGTCAGATCAGCTGTGGATCTGGTCGAGCTTCCGGATCACCGCGTCGCGTTCCGGCCCGGCCGGGGCCGCGTCCGCGGCGCGACGCCACGTCGCCTCCGCCCTGGCCAGGTCGCCGGACTCGAAGTAGGCGTCGCCGAGGCGGTCGATCACCGTCCAGTCGCCATCGAACATCGAGAGCGAGCGCTCGTAGGCGGCGACGGCCTCGTCATACTCGCCGCGCTGGAAGTGTACATAGCCAAGGGTGTCGATGAAGGTCGGCGTCGGCTGCAGATCGACCGCGCGGCGGGCAAGCTCGAGCGCCTCGTCGAGCCGATCCTGATTGGTCGCCAGCATCCAGGCCAGGTTGTTCATCGCGCCGGGATAGCCTTCGGCGATGGCCAGCCGGTACCACCGCTCGGCCTCGGCGAAGTCCTGCTCCACGCCCAGGCCGTTCTCGAACAGATAGCCGAGGTTGCGCAGGGCGTAGACGTCGCCCTGGGCGCCGGCCGCCTCGTAGAGTTCCCGCGCCCGGTCGTAGTCCTGCGCCACGCCGTCGCCGCGCTGGTAGAGCACGCCGAGCTTGGTCTGGGCGAAGGGCATGCCGGCGTCGGCGGCCTGCCGGAACCACTCCGCCGCCGCGGCCTCGTCGCGCGGGACGATGCGGCCGGCCTCGTAGAACAGCCCCATGTTGACCTGGGCGCGGGCGTCGCCGGCATCGGCGGCCTGCCTCAGCAGTTCGAAGGCGCGGGCCTCGTCCCGCTCGACGCCGCGACCGGTGAGGTACATCTGGCCGAGATAGTACTGGGCGCCGCTGTTGCCCTCTTCCGCCAGCGGCGCGAGTTCTTCGTAGGCGGTGGCGAAATCGCCGTTGTTGAATGCGTGAACGCCTGCAAGATAGCCGGCCTGTGCCACCACAGGCGTCGCAACTGCAAGCATGAACGCGAGCAGAGCGCGATGCATGCCCTTGATCCCTTCACTGTCTTGCGACCGATGGTCGGCCGCTGTTGTTGTTGGTCTGGACATCTCTGGCGGGGCAATGTGGCGCGGGTGCGGCGCCGACAAGGTGTTCCCCCGGCAAATAATGAATGGATTGCAACAGCGCGCCGCCAAGTCATCCGGCGCAAATATCAAAAGCAACACCGCATTCACACGATGCCGTAACTTCATCATGCGGCCGTCGCCATGCTGCCTTAGTTGCACGGCATGAGTTGCCTCATCGAGCCCAACAAACAGGCCGGCGCGACAGGTGGCCGGCCGTCTCCGGTGGAAGGATGACTGACATGCTCAAGCTGGTTGCCGCCTCAACCGTCGCCCTCAGCGCGCTTGCCGCGTCCATCCCGCTCAGCCATGCCAATGCCGGCTGCCCCGACGGCGCCAAGTGCGGGATGGAATTCGCGCCCGCCGACCAGCTTGCGGCGGCCCTGATCGAAGCCGCCGAGTCGTCCGCCCGCACGCTCGCCCTTGCCACCGATCTCGCCCGCTACGGCGAGGAATCGGGCTCGGCCGAGGCCCTGCTGGTCGCGGCGAGCATGATCAGCGCGCTGGAGGTCGAGCCGATCGCCGGTTCTCCGCTCGCGCTGCCGACGGACGAGGAGCTCCTGGCCGAGGCGCGAGTGCTTGCCGCCGACCAACCGATGGTCTTGGCCATGATCGAGGACGAGCTCGCGGCGCGCGACCGGGGCAGCGTGTTCGACATCGAGTCCTACAACGGGCAGGGTGGCGAGAGTGCCGTTTCGGCGGGCGACTCGCTGATGTTCACCCGCTCCTACGACATCGAGACCGATGCCGTGCTGACCCTGGTCTCGGCGCCGGATGCGGCCCTGCAGGTCCGCGTCGTGGACGCGGAAGGCGACCTGGTGTGCGAAGGCAAGCTGGTCGAGGGGGCGCACTCCTGCATCTGGCCGGCGCGCGCCGGGGGCGACTATGCCATCCAGGTGAGCAACCTCGACGACAGCATGGTCTCCTTCATCATCTGGACCAACTGACACCTGCGGCCCGGCCCCGGTTGCCCATCAGCGGCGGCCTGCGGCCGGCCTTGACCCTGCGTCGGTTGCATCCGAAAATTGTGTGGTCGCACCCTGTTCTTCGCAACAGGGCGCGATTCTGTCCGCGCTATTTGCGCCTGCTCCGGGTTCGTAGTAAGACCGTGGCCGCTGTATCACAATTCAGCGCTGACACTTCCTTCGATTGCGCAGATTATTGACACAATCATTGAAGAGAGTGTTGGGAGGACGGGAGGAGGAAGGGATTCCCTCCGTTGCAGCCGAGCCTGCTCCGACAGTCCCTGATCGGGGCCGAACGACGATCAAATCTTTGGAGGACATTCCATGACCAGGTTTACCCGCGCAACCGCCGGCCTCGGCTTCGCCGTGCTCGCCGCCACCGCGCTGAGCGGGCTCGCGACGGCGGAGACGGCGATCAACGCCACCGAGGACAAGCCGCTCGGCGCGCAGTCGATCGAGGCCATCCACGAGCTGACGCTGGCCCAGCAGCTCGCGATGTACGGCGTCCAGAACCAGGATGCGATGTCGCTGATCGTCGCCGCGCAGATCATGGACAAGTACCTGCTGTCCGACAGCGACCTGCAGCCGCGCGACCCCCAGACCCGGACCGAGGGCACCGCGACTCCGATCATCGCCAGCGTCGACGACATGCTCGCCGCCGCGCGCGACCTGGCCGGCGACCGCCAGGACCTGATCGCGCTGATCGAGGACATCGAGGCGGGCGGCTCGCGCGGCAGCGTCTACGGCGAGGGTTCGTACGAGGACTACATCGGCCCCTACGCCTCGATCGCCTATGACGAGGGCTTCTTCGGGTCGGAGCGCGCGATCGTCACCCTGAACGGCTGGGACGACACCGACCTCGACCTCTACGTCTACGACGAGTACGGCAACCTCATCTGCCAGGGCACCAGCTACACCTCGTCGGAGTACTGCGAGTGGACGCCGCGGTGGACCGGCAACTTCACGATCGTCGTCTACAACAACGGCGGGATCGAGAACAGCTACTCGCTGTGGACCAACTGAGCGGTCTACCCTGCGCCTGACGGCGTGGCGGCAGGCGACGGGCGGCCTCAGGGCCGCCCGTTCCGTTTCGCGCCGAGGGTCGGGCGCTCAGCGCAGCCGGATGATGCGGGGCCCGCCTCCCACCCTGGGGCCGGCGGAATCGGTGGCGCCGGGCGGCGCGTCCTGCCCGCGCACGATGGTGGGCACCGAGCCGGTGGCCGGCGCGACCCGCAGCATGTGCGACGATCCCGCCGCGGCGGCGGGCGGAACGTCGATCGCCGAGGGCGGCGCGGAGGCGACCTGCGGCAGGTCGAGCTCTTCGGCAGGCAGGCATTCCAGCGACATCGCGCTGCCGAGCTCCTCCAGCCGGGCGGCGACCGCGCACACATAGGGCCGCTGATAGCGCTGCGCGCTGGAGTGGTAATAGGCGACGGCGTCAGTCCACGACCCGGTCATCGCGAACAGGCTGAGCAGGAAGCTCGCCGCGTAGTCGGCGTTCGCCATCGGGTCAAGGGCGGTGGCGGCATCGGGGAAGGCAGTCGGATGCCAGCGCAGGTTGATCTGCATGCAGCCGACGTCGATCGACTCGACGCCCTCCGCCCGCAGGCGCTCCAGGCCGGCTGTCGCCTGTGCCCGGTCCTCGAAGAAGTAGGGTGTCCCTTCGGCGTTGACGACCCAGGGGCTCAACCC
Source organism: uncultured Alphaproteobacteria bacterium (assembly GCA_937988735.1). Lineage (GTDB taxonomy): Bacteria > Pseudomonadota > Alphaproteobacteria > CALKHQ01 > CALKHQ01 > CALKHQ01. The sequence goes on along the minus strand of CALKHQ010000006.1, from coordinate 25,558 downwards.
CGATTCAACCATCCCGATCGCAAGCAGCAGCTCGCCCGGTACGTCGTGGGCCGCGGCGGCGGCGGCAATGGCGGGCTCGCAGGCCTCCGCCAGTGGCGAGGGCAGGGTCTCGCCGCCGTCGGGCGCGAGCGCAGCGGCCGGCGGCGTCATCGACGCCAGGGCATCGTCGATGGGAATCGTGCGCGGTTCGGCAGCGGCCGGAGCGGCCATGGCCGCAGCGAGGATCCCGCCCGCGGCCATGCAGGCGGTGCGGCGGGGCAGGGCAGGGCGGGGACCCGGGCGCATCATGGCCGCGACGATGCGCCCGACAGGGTTAGGAATTGGTCAATGTCACCAGCCGGCGCGGCTCGGCGAGTCCGCGCAGCCGGTGCAGGCCGAGGTCGCGGGTCGGCACGCCCGCTTGCGAGGCGAAGGTTTCCGACATGATCACGTTCACGTTGAGGGCATCGCACAGCGCCTCCATCCGCGACACCTCGTTCACGGTCGGGCCGATGACCGTGAAGTCGAGCCGGTCGGAGGCGCCGACATTGCCATAGGCGACCTCGCCGACATGAAGCGCCACATCGGCCTCGTAGACGCCGCCGCGCGCGCTGCCGTTGAGCGTGGCCAGCGCCTTCAGGCCCTCTTCCGCAGCGGCGAGCGCCCGCCGACAGGCATCGGCCTCGCCGGCCTCGGTGGGAAAGATGGCAAGCAGGCCGTCGCCCAGGAACTTCAGGATCTCGCCGCCGTGGCGCGCGGTCGGGTCGCCGAGGGCGGCCAGGCCGGCATTGAGCCACGCCACCATCTCGTCCGGCGGCATCCGCTGGCTGATATCGGTGTATTTGCGCAGGTCGGCGAAGAACACCGCCGCCTTGATCCGCTCGACGTCGCCGCGCCGGATGCGCCCGCCGAGGACACGCCGCCCCGCCTCCGGGCCCAAATAGGCCGCGAGCAGGTTGCGCGCCACCTCGCTTGCCGCGAGCCGGAACATGGCGAGCCCGAGTGCGGGCAGCACCTTCTCGATCGTGGCGAGATCGGTGGGGGAAAGCCGACGGGCGCGTCGGAGAGGAAGGTGACGATCATGCCCTCGATGCCCGAGACCCGCGTCTCGTCCTCGAACATCACCATGCGCAGCAGGTAGTCGGTGTGCCCCGAGGCCGCGAAGGTCCGGAACACCGGGAAGCGGGAGACCTGCTCCGGATCGGTGAGATCGGCGCGGATCCGCTGCACGCCGCGCTGCATCGCGTAGTAGATCGGACTCGAGAGCCAGTCCTCGTCCGCCTGACTGTGAATACTGTGCCGCGTGCCTTCGAGCCGCCCGCCGCGCTGCCAGATCCAGCTCCCGCTGACGATCGTTGGGTGCAGCGTCGGAATGCCGACCAGGATGCGGGCGACGGACGGCACCGTGGCCGCCAGCCGGTCGACGAAGCCCGCGATCAGCGGCTCGATCTCGGTCTCGCGCAGCCCGGCCTCGACGGTCCAGGTGAAGATGTCGGCTGGAGAGGGGACGTTGCTGCCGGCAGAGGCCATCTAGCGCTTCCGGGCGAGCGTCAGCCCGTCCCCGATGGGAACGAGGGTCATGGATACCCGATCGTCGTCCCGGACCTGCCGGTTGATGGCGCGGATCGCGAGCGTGTCCTCGTCGCTGACCGACGGGTCCGCCACCTTGCCGCCCCACAGCACGTTGTCGACCAGGAGCACGCCGCCCGGGCGGAGCAGCGTCAGGCAGAGCTCGTAGTAGGTGGCATAGCCGGTCTTGTCGGCATCGACGAAGGCCATGTCGAAGGTTCCGGCCTGGCCGTCGTCGATCAACCCCTGCAGGGTTTCGGCCGCCGGCGCGATGCGCAGGTCGATGCGGTCGGCGACGCCCGCCTCCTGCCAATAGCGCATGCCGATCGCGGTGGTCTCCGCGTTGACGTCGCAGGCGACCAGCAGCCCGTCCTTCGGCAGCGCCAGGGCGACCGCGAGGGCACTGTAGCCGGTGAAGGTGCCGACCTCGATCGCACGGCGCGCGCCGATCAGCTCCGCGAGCAGCCTCATGAACGCCCCCTGCTCGGGCGAAATCTGCATGCCGGCACCGGGCAGCGACGCCGTCTCGCGGCGCAGACGGCGCATCACCTCCGGCTCGCGCACGCCATGATCGAGGAGGTAGGCGTACAGCCGCTCGGTGATCTGAATGGTCCGGTTCGACATCCGTCTCTCCCGTTCCTCGGGCGCCGGCAGCTCAGTTGCCCAGCGGCACCACGACGCGCAGTCCATTGTACACCGCCCGCAGCTCCGGGTCGTTGGCGCCGCGCTGCGACAGGCGCACCTCGCCCGGAAGTCCCGTAGCCGCGCCGCCTCGCAGCACCCGCTCCCGGCACGCGCCGGAGACCACAGGCGAGCCGTCGCTGGGCGCGCCGCCGTAGCTCGGTGACCAGCAGTCCTCGCCCCACTCCCAGACGTTGCCCAGCACGTCGTGGAGCCCGAAGGCGTTGGGGCGGAAGCTCGCCACGGGCGCGTTGTGGGCAAAACCGTCATCGCAGGCCACCGTCTCCCAGTCAGGATAGAAGGCGGCGGCCGAGGCGTCCGCCATGTTCGCGTAGCGGCAGCCGCGGTTGCGGTCGCCGGCCCAGAAGAACGGTCCGCCCGCGCCGGCCCGCGCGGCGTACTCCCACTCGGCCTCGCTCGGCAGGCGGTAGGGATAGCCGGTGTATGCCGCCAGCCAGGCGACATATTCCTGCGCGTCGTTCCACGACACGTCCATCACGGGCATGTCGCCGCGGCCCCAGCCGCGGTCGTCGGGGCGGTGGCGGCAGCCGCCGTGGGCGACGCAGACGTCCCACTGGGCGAAGGTGACCTCGGTGACGCCGATGCCGAACGAATAGCCGATGGTGACGCGGCGGCGCGGAAGTTCGTCGTCATAGGCTTCCGGATCGTCGTCGCTGGCGCCCATCTCGAAGCTCCCCGGCGGCACCACCACCATCTCGGGGCAGAGGGCGCAGTCGCGAAACCGGGGCAGCGGCTCGGTGCCGGTGCTCAGCAGCTGGGCCGCGGCCGGGACCGGAACGGTTGCGAGGAAAACCCCCAGCACGGTGGCAAGGGCGCGCCTCCTGCCCTCGCGGCGACCGGGGAACGGCGGTCGCAGCCACGGTTGGAATCGCAAGCCTCTGTCTCCGTTGTCGTCGTCGCGCGGCCATCTTAGCGTTGCAGGTCCGCCGGCCAAGCCGTTTCCCGCCGGCCGCGTCAGGCTTGTCGCGCCTGCCGCAAATCCCTATGTTCCGCACGCGTTCGGGGCGTAGCTCAGTCTGGTAGAGTGCTTGCTTTGGGAGCAAGATGTCGCTGGTTCGAATCCAGTCGCCCCGACCAGCGAGACATGGAGTCGAGGACGGCACCGCCATGGATGTTCGGATCTATCAGCCGGCGAAGAGTGCAATGCAGTCCGGCAAGGCGCGCACGAAGCGCTGGGTGCTGGAGTTCGAGCCGGCGGCGCCGCGCGTGCGCGAGCCGCTGATGGGCTGGACCAGCTCGCGCGACACGCGCCAGCAGGTGCGCCTCAGCTTCCCCAGCAAGGAGGAGGCGATTGCCTACGCGCGGGCGAACGGCCTGATGTACACGGTGCAGGAGCCGAAGCCGCACCGCATCCAGCCGAAGGCCTATGCCGACAACTTCGCCCACACGCGCCGCCAGCCGTGGACCCACTGAGGGCGGCGCAAAAGGCCCCGTAGCTCAACAGGATAGAGCATCAGCCTTCTAAGCTGAGGGTTGCAGGTTCGAGCCCTGCCGGGGTCGCCAAACCGGCGGGGCGTCGGTGCTCGGCCCCAGCACTTCCGCTGCGGTCGCGAGCGCGCGGACCGGGCTTCCCGGCCGCAGCGCCAGCGCCTCTGCGACGGCCTGCGGCTGGCGCGACCACACCAGCACGTCGCCGCAGGCAATGCCGACATCGAGATCGCCCGACGGGTGCGGCATCAGGCTGCGCACCACGCCGGGCATCCCGTCCCGCGCTGTGCGCGCCGCGGAGTCTGCCGGGGCAATGGTCACCTGCAGCGGATCGAGCCGGATGCGGAGCCGCTGGCCGATCCCGGCGCTGGCCGCGGCGCGGACGATGCCGCTGCCGACCTTGAGTTCGATCAGGCCGCTGACGAGATCCTTCCCGCACACGCGGCCCTCGGTCACGCAGCCGGCGTCCGCAAAGTGGTGATGGTCCGCGGGGCTCTGGCTCAGCGCCGTCACCGTCCCCGACGCCGCCACCCGGCCATCCTCGAGCAGGATCGCATCCTCGGCCACGCGCGCAGCCTCGCGGACGTCGTGGCAGGCATAGAGGATCGTCGGCCCCAGCCCGCGGAGCGAGGCGGCGATCGCCCTCAGCCGGTCGCGCGGGCCGGGCTCCAGCCCTTCCGTCAGCCCGTCCACCAGGATGACCGGCCGCCCCGAGACCAGCGCGCCGCCGAGGGCGAGCTGCCGCCACTGCCACGGCGCGAGCGTGGCTGCGGGCATCGCCAGCAGCGGGGCGAGCTGCAGCCGCGCGATCACCTGCGCCGCCACCGATCCCTCCGGTGCATCCTTCACGCCCGGGATGTCCGCGCCCTGCCGCCGCTGCGGCGCCCGGGCACCGGCGGTGACGACCGCGACCGGTCGGCGGGCCGCAGGCACGCGCGACCGGCGGTCGGAATCGAACACGGCCAGGCTGCCGATGACGATGCGGCCCCGATCCGGATGATCGCGCCCGGCGAGGCAGTTGATCAGCAGTGTCTTGCCGGCGCCCGTGGGGCCGACGAGGGCCGTCACCGTACCGGGGCGGACGGAGACCGCGACATCCAGCGTGAAGTCGCCGCGCGCAAGGCCCACGACCACGTCGATGGCGGCACCGGTCATCGGCCGCCGGTCCTCCGGGAAGGGAGAGCGGAGGCTGTCGGGAAAGGGGCGGGAGCCGCGCGAAATGGCGGGAAGGGAGGCGAGATCGGTTGAAGGACGGCCTGCATGGCACATGACCTGCATAGGATTGCCGACGCTTGGCACCTGTGTTACGCACGGATTAAGGTCGGCAGAAGCAACAAACCGGCCGCCACGTGCAACAGGGATTTTTCGGAGGGGAGCACCAGCATGAAACATTCGAAACTGATCGCTGCTGCGCTGGCCGCCGTCGGTGCCATGAGCGGTTCGACTGCATTTGCCGGTGCGGACCTCGACGCAATCAAGGCTCGCGGCAACCTGATCTGCGGCGTCAACACCGGGCTGGCCGGCTTCAGCATCCCGGACAGCCAGGGCGAATGGACCGGGCTGGACGTTGACGTCTGCCGTGCAGTCGCCGCGGCCATCTTCGGTGACGCGAACGCCGTCAGCTTCGTGCCGCTCAGCGCCCAGCAGCGGTTCACCGCGCTGCAGTCGGGCGAAGTGGACATCCTGTCCCGCAACACGACCTGGACGCTCACCCGCGACGTGTCGCTGGGCATCGTGTTCACCGGCGTCACCTACTACGACGGCCAGGGCTTCATGGTTCCCGCCGAGCTCGGCGTCTCCAGCGCCCGCGAGCTCGATGGCGCCACCGTCTGCGTCCAGTCGGGCACGACCACCGAGCTCAACCTCGCCGACTGGTTCCGTGGCCAGGGCATGACCTTCGAGCCCGTGGTCATCGAGAGCTTCGACGAGTCCAAGACGGCCTTCTTCAACGGCCGCTGCGACGTCTACACCACCGACGCGTCCGGCCTGGCCTCGATCCGCGCGATCGACGCACCCAACCCGGACGACTACGTGATCCTGCCCGAGCTGATCTCCAAGGAGCCGCTGGGCCCGGCCGTCCGCCAGGGCGATCCCCAGTTCTTCAACATCGTGAAGTGGGTGGTCTTCGCCCTGATCGAGGCCGAGGAATATGGCGTCACCTCGCAGAACGTCGACGAGATGAAGGGCAGCGACAACCCCAACATCCAGCGGCTGCTCGGCACCGCCCCTGGCATGGGCGAGCTGCTCGGCCTGCCGGATGACTGGGCCGCCCGCGCGATCGCCGCGGTCGGCAACTATGGCGAGATCTTCGACCGCAATGTCGGTCCGGGCACGCCGCTGAACCTTCAGCGCGGGCTGAATGCCCTGTGGAAGGATGGCGGCATCATGTACGCGCCGCCGATCCGCTGAGCGGATGGGCCGCCGCCCGCCTTTCCGGACGGCGGCCCGCACTTCCCACGTCGGACCGCATAGGGGCGCCGTGCCATGACCGACGTGACGCGACCGGGCCGTCCCGCCGCCGGAAGCCTGCTGTACAACCGCACCGCGCGGGCCATCGTCTACCAGGTCGTGCTGATCGCGACCGTGATCGCGGTCGGCTGGTGGCTCGTGGACAACACGCTCACGAACCTCCGGCAGCAGGACATCGCGACCGGCTTCGGCTTCCTGACCAACCGGCAGGCCGGGTTCGCCATCAGCGAATCCGTCATCCCCTACAACGAGACCGACACGTACCTCCGCGCCTTCATCGTCGGGCTGCTCAACACCATCAAGGTCGCCCTTCTCGGCATCGTGCTCGCGACGCTCCTCGGCACGGTGATCGGCATCGCCCGCCTGTCGCCCAACTGGCTGCTGCGCAAGCTGTCCACCGCCTACATCGAGACGATCCGCAACATCCCCGTGCTGCTGCAGCTGATCTTCTGGTACACGATCCTCACCGAGACGCTGCCGCGGCCGCAGCAGGCGCTGCAGGCGTTCGATTCCGTGTTCCTCAGCAACAGGGGCCTGTTCCTGCCCGCGCCGGTGGATGCGCTCGGCTGGTGGCTGGCCCTGCTGGGGCTGCTGCTCTCGATCCCGGCGGTGATCTGGTTCCGCCGCGTCGCCCGGGCCCACCAGGATCGCACCGGCGAGGCCTGGCCGACCGGGCTCATTTCCGTGGGCATTGTCGTCGGTCTCGGCGTGCTGGGCTGGCTGGCCGGCGGCGCTCCGGCCGCGTTCACCTCTCCGGAGCTCCAGGGCTTCAACTTCCGCGGCGGCGCCCGGGTGTCGCCCGAGTTCCTCGCGCTCCTGATCGGCCTCACCCTCTACACCGCCGCCTTCATCGCCGAGATCGTGCGCAGCGGCATCCTTGCGGTCAGTCACGGCCAGACCGAGGCCGCGATGGCCCTCGGCTTCGGCCGCGGGCTCACCCTTCGCCTCATCATCCTGCCGCAGGCGCTGCGCGTGATCGTGCCGCCGATGACAAGCCAGTATCTGAACCTCACCAAGAACTCGTCGCTTGCCATCGCCATCGGCTACCCGGACCTGGTTTCGACGATGAACACCAGCCTGAACCAGACCGGGCAGGCGATCGAGTGCATTGCGATCGCGATGAGCGTCTATCTCGCGGTCAGCCTCGGCATCTCGCTGTTCATGAACTGGTACAACGCGCGCATCGCGCTGAGGGAGCGCTAGATGGCGTCGCAGGGCAACCAGCAGCAGCTCCCGTCGGGGATCCTCTGGCTGCGCGAAAACCTGTTCCCCAACTGGTGGAACGCGCTGCTGACCGTGGTCGTGGTCTGGCTGCTGGTCGAGCTCGTCTGGCGCCTCGCCGACTGGGTGATCCTCGACGCCGTGTGGGGCGCCGTCGATCCGGAAGGCCTCGTCCCCTACGACGAGCAATGGCGCCTGCTGCTGTCGGCGGCGGTGGTGGTCGGGCTGGTCATCGTCACCATGGTGCGGCTCGCCCGCGGCTCCGCCCTGGCCGCGGTGTGGGCGGTCGGCGCGGTGTTCATCGCGGTGATCATGTGGGACATGGTCGCCTCGATCGAGACCAACGCGTCTCCCGAGGCCTGCCGCGCCCCCGAGGCCGGCGCCTGCTGGGCGGTGATCGGCGACAAGTACCGCTTCATCCTGTTCGGCCGCTATCCCTTCGACGAGCAGTGGCGACCGCTGCTGGCGATGGTGATCTTCATCGGCCTCATCGTCTTCAGCTGCCTCAAGCTGGCGTGGAAGCCCTGGCTGGCGCTGGTCTGGGCGGGCGGGCTCGTCGTATGCGCCGGGCTGATGTACGGCGGCTTCTGGGGCATGCGCTTCGTCAACACCGAGCTGTGGGGCGGGCTGCCGCTGACCCTGATCCTGTCGGTGGTGAGCTGCGTGCTCGCCTTTCCGCTGGCGATCGCGCTCGCGCTCGGCCGCCGGTCCGACATGCCGATCGTGCGCGCCATCTGCGTCGGCTTCATCGAGCTCATCCGGGGCGTGCCGCTGATCACCGTGCTGTTCATGGCGTCGGTGATGCTGCCGCTGTTCCTGCCGTCGGGCGTGACCATCGACAAGGTGCTGCGGGCGCTTGTCGGCATCACCCTGTTCGCCGCCGCCTATCTTGCCGAGGTGGTCCGCGGCGGCCTGCAGGCGATGCCGCGCGGGCAGTATGAAGCCGCGGACGCGCTGGGCCTTACCTACTGGCAGAAGATGGCCACCGTCATCCTGCCCCAGGCGCTCCGCTCGGTAATTCCGCCGCTGGTCAACAGCTTCATCAGCACGTTCAAGGACACGTCGCTGGTGGTCATCATCAGCCTGACCGACCTGCTGCTGGCGGCGAAGGTCTCCACGGCCGATCCGCTGTGGCGGCCCTATTTCGTCGAGATCTATGTCTTCGTGGCCGTGATCTACTTCATCTTCTGCTTCTCGATGTCCCGCTACAGCCAGTGGCTGGAGCGCGATCTGGCCCGCGGCCAGCGACGGGACGCGCGGCAGAAGGTGGCCGTGATGGCGCGATCCGGTCCGGAAGGTGGGGGAGCCTGATGAGTCCGGAACATGAGGCGAGCGCGCCCGAGCACGAGATCGCGATCCAGCTCCTGGGCGTCAACAAGTGGTTCGGCGCCTTCCATGTGCTGCGCGACATCAACCTGTCGATCGCCCGCAAGGAGCGCGTGGTGGTGTGCGGGCCCTCGGGCTCCGGCAAGTCCACCATGATCCGCTGCATCAACCGGCTCGAGGAGCACCAGCAGGGTCGGATCATCGTCGACGGGATCGAGCTCACCAACGACCTCAAGAACATCGAGGCGATCCGCCGCGAGGTCGGCATGGTGTTCCAGAGCTTCAACCTGTTCCCGCACCTCACCGTGCTCGAGAACCTGACGCTCGCGCCGCGCTGGGTGCGCAAGATGCCGCGCAAGCAGGCGGAGGAGATCGCGCGCCACTTCCTCGAGCGGGTGCGCATCCCCGAGCAGGCCGACAAGTACCCCGGCCAGCTCAGCGGCGGCCAGCAGCAGCGGGTCGCGATCGCCCGGGCCCTGTGCATGCAGCCGAAGATCATGCTGTTCGACGAGCCGACGTCGGCCCTCGACCCGGAGATGGTGAAGGAGGTGCTCGACACCATGGTCGAGCTGGCCGAGGAGGGGATGACCATGGTCTGCGTCACCCACGAGATGGGCTTTGCCCGCCAGGTGGCGGACATGGTCGTGTTCATGGCCGACGGCGAGATCGTCGAGATGGCGCCGCCGGAGGTGTTCTTCACCAACCCGAAGGAACAGCGGACCCGGACCTTCCTCAGCCAGATCCTGCACTGACGGCGGTCAGCGCCCGGACAGCACCGGCAGCCGCCGGCAGAGCGCCGTGAGCCACCGCCGAAGCCGCCGGCGGTTGACGCCGAGGTCGGACCAGCCGACCCGAGAGCGCGAGAACAGCGCAATGGTGGACCGCCCGCCGGCGAGCGGGATGTAGGTGACGCCGATGTCGTCGGCGAAACGGAACAGGCGCGTCCGCTGGACAAGGTCCATGCCGTCCGGATCGTCGCGCAGCACCTCCGCCCGAGCCTCGCCGGCGATCAGGTCGCGCCACGCCGCCCGCAGTTCCTCCACGCCGACGCCGAACACGGGCGGATGCTCGTCGGGCTCGCGGTTGGCGTAGCCCGGCGGACAGATCAGCCAGCGGTTGGGACGGCGCGATTCCGGTATCGCGCGAAAGTTCATCGCCCGAGCCTCCACCCCCGCCGGCGAGGATAGCAGAGTCCTTCGCCCGCGTATCGGGGCGGCGCCGTCCGTCAGTTACCGGTCGGCAGCACGGGCGATATCCAGCCGGCGGATCAGCGGCTCGGGGTCGTCGATCAGCTTCGTCTCCTGCGAGACCGGCACGAAGCCGGCGCGCTGGTAGAGCGTCAGCGCCCGGGGATGATCGAAGGTGCAGGTGTTGACCGTGACCTTCGTCGTCGCGCCCTGCCACGCCTGCTCCACCGCCCAGGCGAGGAGATAGCGGCCGAAGCCGAGGCCGATGAACGCCGGCATCAGGCCAAGGAAGCGGATGTCCACCGTTTCGCCCTGGCGGCGGTCCAGCTCCACGAAGCCGGCCGGATTGCCGCGGACGTGGAGCACGAAGATCTCCACCGCCGGATCGTGGATGATCGCGCGCAGGGCATCGTCGTCGAGCAGCCGCCGCTCGTACCACAGCCACTTCCGGCCGATGGTGTCGTGGAGGAAACGGTAGAACGGCGGGTCCGGCTCGGTCGCGCGCAGGATGGCGTGGGGCAGGGCGGGGGGCGCCATGACCGCACGCGCCGGCCGGCGATCCATCTCGAGGAAGGTGATCGTGACCTCGCGCTTGCCGGCGGCGTCGGCGTCGGGCCGCGGCACCAGCCAGCGCTGGAGCAGGTTGACCGGCGACAGTGCGTAGCCGAGCTTCCGGTAGAAGCCTTCGGCCTCGCGGTTGAGGGCGCGCACCATCAGCATCGCCTTCGGGATACCCCGCTCGGCGAGCCAGGCCTCGGCCGCGGCGACCATCCGCCGGCCGTGCCCGCGACCGCGATGATCCGGGGCGACGGCAACGTAGTAGAGCCAGCCGCGGTGGCCGTCGTGCCCGACCATCGCCGAGGCGACGATCCCGGCCTCGGGATCGCCGCCGACCAGCAGCGTGCCGTGCCCCGTGCCGCGCAGCCGGTCGATGTCCTGCTGCGGCGGGTTCCAGGGCGTCACCAGGCCGCAGGCCGACCACAGAGCGGCCAGGGCCGGATCGTCTGCCGGCTCCGCCGGCCGGATCAGCAGCGGTTCGGTGTTCACGGGGCGACCGGCGTGTCTCCGGGCAGGCCCCACTCGGCCCAGGAACCGTCGTAGACCGCCGCGTCGGTGCGGCCGACGAGATAGGCGGCGAAGGCGAGGGCGGCGGCAGTGATGCCCGATCCGCAGGAGCATACCCAAGGTCGCCCGTCCTGCTTCGACAGGCAGACCCCCGCAGCCTCGAACTTCGCGCGGATGGCGTCGCCCGGCAGCAGCGTCTTCCGCTCCGGGTCCAGCAGCTCGGTGTAGGGCAGGTTGCGGCTGCCGGGGATGTGGCCGCGTCGGCGGCCGGGCCAGACCTCCTCCGCCGTCCCCGCGAAGCGCTCGGGGGCGCGGGCATCGAGGATGGCGGGGCTGCCGGAAGCCACCCGGTCGCGGATCTCGGCGATACCGGCCACCAGCTCCGGCCGGAACTGCGCTGTGAAGGCAGCGGCAGGCAGCGAAGTGGGTACGCTGGTCAGAGGGCGACCCTCGGCCTTCCACTTCGGCAGCCCGCCGTTGAGCACGGCGACGGCGTCGTGACCGAACACGCGGAAACTCCACCACACACGCGCCGCCGACATCAGTCCCAGCGCGTCATAGACGATCACCCGGTGCCCGTTGCCGATGCCGAGCGCGCCGACGGCTGCAGCAAAGGTGTCGGCATCCGGCAGCATGTGCGGCAGGCTCGAGCTGCGGTCGGAGATCGCGTCGATATCGAAGAAGACGGCGCCCGGAATGTGCGCGCTCTCGTACTCCTGCCGCGCGTCGCGCTTCATTGCAGGCAGGAAGTAGCTGCCGTCCACCACCCGGATGTCGGGATCGTCGAGATGGGCGGCGAGCCAGTCGGTTTCGACCAGCGCTTCGGGATGGGCATAGCCTGCGGACGTCATTCGGGCGTCTCCTCGACAAAGCCGACGCTGACCCGCCGGTTCTGGCGGCCCTTGCTTTCGATCTTCAGCACTGCGACCTGCCCGATCTCGCCGGTACGGCGGACGTGGGTGCCGCCGCAAGGCTGCAGGTCGCGGCCCTCGATCCGCACCAGCCGGACACGGCCGGTGCCGGTCGGCGGCTTGACCGCCATCGTCTTCACCAGCTCCGGCCGCGCGGCCAGCTCCTCGTCGGTGATCCACTCGGTGGTAACCGGGTCGTCGGCGGCGATAAGGGCCAGCAGCTTCTCCGTCAGCGCCTCCCTGTCCGGTGCCGCCCCATCCATGTCGAAGTCGAGCCGGCCCTTGTCCGCCGCGATCTGGCCGCCGGTGACGGGGTAGGGGAGCAGCGCCGACAGCAGGTGCATGCAGCTGTGCATCCGCATGTGGCGATAGCGCCGACCCCAGTCGAGGCGCAGTGTCACCGGGGTTCCCACTGCCGGCAACGGCTGGTCCGGCGCCGGCACGTGGACGATCTCGCCCGGCGCCTCGCCCTTCACCGTGGTGGCTATCGTCAGCGGCGCGCCGTCAGCGGGCACGATGAGGCCGCTGTCGCCCGGCTGACCGCCGCCGGTCGGATAGAAGATGGTGCGGTCCAGCACCACGCCGCCGCGCTCGTTGACCGCGACGACCGTGGCGGTCGCCTCGGCAAGATAGGCGTCGTCGCGGAACAGGGCCTCCGTCGCCATCGCGCTCTCCCGTTCAGGCCATCCAGTCGGGAACCGGCAGTCCCTTTTCACGCAGGAAGGCCGGGTTGAACAACCGCGACATGTAGCGCGATCCGGAATCGCAGAGCACGGTGACGATGGTGTGGCCCGGCCCGAGCTGTCGGGCGAGCCGGATGGCGCCGGCGACGTTGATGCCGCTCGACCCGCCCAGGCACAGCCCCTCGTTCTTCAGCAGGTCGAAGACGGTGAGCACGATCTCGGTATCGTCGATGCGGTAGGCCTCGTCCACCACCGCGCCCTCCAGGTTGGCGGTGATCCGCCCCTGGCCGATGCCTTCGGTGATCGAGGTGCCTTCCGCCTTCAGCTCGCCGTGCTTGTACCAGCTGTAGAGCGCGGCCCCGTGGGGGTCGGCCAGCCCGATCACCACGTTCGGGTTGCGCTCCTTCAGCGCCGCCCCGACGCCGGCCAGCGTGCCGCCGGTACCGACGGCGCAGATGAAGGCATCCACCTTGCCGCCGGTCTGCTCCCAGATCTCGGGGCCGGTGGTGCGGTAGTGGCCCTCGCGGTTGGCGACGTTGTCGAACTGGTTGGCCCAGAAGGCGCCGTGCGGCTCGGTGGCGTTCAGCTCCTCGGCCAGCCGACCCGACACCTTCACGTAGTTGTTCGGGTCCTTGTAGGGCACCGCCGGCACCTCGCGCAGGTCGGCGCCGCACATGCGGAGCGTGTCCTTCTTCTCCTGGCTCTGGGTGTCCGGGATCACGATCACGCTCTTCAGGCCCAGCGCGTTGCCCACCAGCGCCAGCCCGATGCCGTTGTTGCCGGCCGTCCCCTCGACAATGGTGCCGCCGGGCTCGATCTTCCCCTTGGCCAGCGCGTCCTGGATGATGGCGAGCGCGGCCCGGTCCTTCACCGACCCGCCGGGGTTCATGAACTCGGCCTTGCCGTAGATTTCGCAGCCGGTGAGCTCCGACGCCTTGCGCAGCCGGATCAGCGGCGTCCGCCCGATCGCCTCCAGCAGCCCTGCGCGCACGTCGCGGCCCGTACCTGTCATCGCCGCCAGTCCTCCTCCACCCGCGCCCGGTTGAGGGTGAGCCACTGCAGGGCGATGATGGTCAGCGCGTTGGTGATCTGTCCCGTCGTGCATTTGCGCATGGCCTCCTCGAGCGGCATGACGTGCACCCGGATGTCCTCATGCTCGTCTGCCAGGCCATGCAGGCCGGCAATGGCCGAAGCGTCGGTGCGGGCGCAGATGAAGGTGACGACCTCGTTGGTCCCCCCGGGACTGGTGAGATAGCGGCACACCTCGATCGGGTCGAGGATGGTGCAGCCGGCCTCCTCCATCGCCTCGCGGCGGGCGACCTCGAGCGGGCTCTCGCCCGGCTCCATCAGACCGGCGATTACCTCGAGCTGCCAGGCGGGCAGGTCGGCCAGCAGGGCGCCGGCGCGGAACTGCTCCACCAGCACCACGGACCCGGTCGCGGGATCGTACGGCAGCACGGCCACCGCCGGCCGCCGCACGAAGACCTCGCGCTCCAGCGGCGGCGACATGCCGCCGCGGAACAGGCGGTGGCGCAGCGACAGGATGTCCATGCGGAAGAAGCGCTGGTATGCGGTCTCCCGCGACAGGATCTCGACGTCGGGCGTGTTCGGTATGGTGGGCATGGGCTGATCCGGAGCGGGAGGCGGCGTCCGCAGCATCACCTGCTCTGACGCGGCTGCTTGGCAAGCGTCCTAGCCCGGATCGGGACCGGCACGCAATCACGGAGCCGCAGGCAGACGCGGGTCCGGCGCGCCATGGCTGCCTCGCGCCGGACGCCGAGTGCCTCAGGCTGCCGCGAACTCCTTCTCCAGCTCCGCAAGCTCGGAGCCGCCCGCCATCAGCTTCCGGATCTCCTCCGGGTTCAGGTCTTTCGCGGTGCCGGCACCGATCACCCGTCCGCGGCTGAGGAAGGTGAAGCGGTCGGCGATCAGCTTCGCATGCAGGTCGTTGTGGGTGATCAGGATGATCGCCACGTCGCTGTGGTCGTGCACCCGCTTGATCATCCGCAGCACCTCGAGCTGCTGCTTCTGGCCCAGCGCCGAGGTCGGCTCGTCCAGGATCAGCACGTTGGCGCCGAAATAGACCGCGCGCGCGATGGCCAGCGTCTGCCGCTGGCCGCCGGACATGGTGCCGATGGGCTGGTTCGGGTCGGCGACGTCGATGCCGAGCTTGGCCATCTCGCGCCGCGTGATCTCCGCCATGCGCTCCATGTCCAGCCACTTCACCGGGCCGATCCCCTTGCGGAGCTCCCGCCCCATGAAGAAATTGCGGGTCACCGACATCAGCGGCACCAGTGCCAGGTCCTGGTAGACCGTGCCGATTCCGGCCGCCGCTGCGGCGCGGGGCGAGGCGAACTGCACCGGCTTGCCCTCGATCAGGATCTGGCCGGACGTCGGCTGGTGAACGCCCGACAGCATCTTGATCAGGGTGGACTTGCCGGCGCCGTTGTCCCCCAGCAAGGCATGCACCTCGCCGCGGTAGGCTTTGAACGAGACGTCGGCCAGCGCGATGATGCTGCCGAAGCGCTTGCCGAGGTTGCGGACCTCGATCAGGGGCGTGTCGCTCATTCGGCCCCCCCTGTCATGCGGCGGCGGATGTAGGTGTTGAAGGCGACCGCCAGCAGCAGGATGCCGCCCAGGAACACGCGGTACCAGTCGCCGTCGATGGTGGTGTACTGGAAGCCCAGGTTGACCATGCCGTAGATCAGGGCGCCGAGGCAGGCGCCGATGACGCTGCCGTAACCGCCGGTCAGCAGCGCGCCGCCGATCACGGACGCCGCGATCGCCTCCAGTTCCTTCAGGTTGCCGCGCGCCGCATCGACCGCGCCGCCGTCGAAGGCCTGGATCGCGCCGAAGATGGCGGCGCACAGCGCCGTCAGCATGAACAGCGCGATCTTCACCGCATTCACCGGCACGCCGACCGAGCGTGCCGCGTTCGGCGCGCCGCCGGCAGCGAAGATCCAGTTGCCCGGGCGGGTGCGGGTCAGCACCCAGGTCGCGAGTGCCGCCAGCACGAACAGCCAGACCAGCGACATCGGCACGCCGACCTCGATGATGTTCTCGCGGCCGCCGCGGACGAAGGTCGCCTCCATGGTGAACAGGTCGCCGCCGAACAGCCAGGCGAAGAAGTCGGTCTGCTTCAGGTTGGCCATGCCCTCGACCTGGGTGTCGCCGTGGAAAAGGCGCATCGAAACGAGCATCGCCCCGCGCAGCAGGAACAGGAAGGCGAGGGTGACGATGAAGGAGGGCAGGCGTGTCACCACGACGATGGTGCCGATGATGAAGCCGATGCCGACGGCGAGCGAGAAGGCGATGAGGATGGCGAGCCACGGGGGAAGGCCGCCATTGACGATCAGGATGCCGAGGATGGCGCTGGAGAAGCCGATCATCGACCCGATGGACAGGTCGAATTCGCCGCCGATCATCAGCATGCAGGCGCCGATGGCGATGATGCCCAGCTGGGCGCAGACCTCGAGCCAGTTGAACAGGCCGCCCAGCGAGAACATCTGCGGACTTGCGGCCAGCAGGAAGAACACGATCAGGATGACGGCGCCGGAGATGGCGCCCAGTTCCGGCCGCGACATCATGCGCGAGATGAAGGGACGCGCATAGATGCGCTCGTCCTGAACCCGCTTCCCGGGTTCTGCCGCTGTCTCTGTCGTCATGGTTGCCTTCCTTCCGCGACCCGCTGCGGGAACGGGCTCACGGGCGGACCGGTCCTTCAGGCCCGGACCCGTTCCACCTGCACAGGGGAGGGGCCGGCGGTGGCCGCCGGCCCCGGGGCTCTCCTAGCGGTAGGTGCCGGCCAGATCGAGAACGAGCGCGGCGTTCTCGGTGGTCACGAAGCCGGGGCCGGACGGCACGTCGGCGCCGGGCAGCAGCCCGTACTTGTTGTAAAGGTCCAGCATGATGATCGGCAGGTAGCCCTGCAGATACTGCTGCTGGTCGATCGCGAAGGCGACGTCGCCGTTCTGGATGCCCTGCACCACGCCCGGCGTCAGGTCGAAGCAGCCGAGGTGGATCTGGCCGTTGAGGCCCAGCTCGGTCAGCGCCTGCACCGCCGCCTCGCACACGTGCGGGCCGGTGGCGAGCAGGCCGTCGATGCTCTCGTCGGACGACACGGCCGCGACGGTGCGCGCCTTGATCTCCGCCGGATCGTTGGTGACGTCGATCATGTTGAGCTCGAGCCCGAGGCCGTCGGCATAGCCCTGGCAGCGCTGCTCCAGCGCGACGTTGAACGCCTCCTGGTTCAGGCACAGGCCCTTGGTCACGCCTTCCGCCTTGGCGCGCTCGCCGCCGGCGAGACCGGCCTCGTACTCCGGCTGGCCGACGTGCATGAGAACGCCCAGGGAATCGGCAACGTCGGCGCCCGAATTGATCGAGATCACCGGAATGCCGGCCGCGACCGCAGCCCTGATCGGACCGCCGAGGATATCGGCGTCGGGGATGGAGACCACGATGCCGTCAGGGTTCTGCTGGATCGCCGCCTCGACGAGCTGGCCCATCTCGACCAGGTCGCCGGCCGACGGGTGCCGGTACTCCATGGTGGCGCCGACCGCAGCCGCGGCATCCTCCGCGCCGCGCTGCACCACCGGCCAGAACGGGTCGGTGCCTGCGGTGTGGGTGATGACGATGTAGGTCTCGGCCGCGGCCCCACCGGCCAGCACGGCCAGCGACCCGGCCGCAACCGCGGACGACAGCATGAGCCTGAGTGAAGACGTCATCTGCTAACCTCCCATGTTATCAGCATTCTTATGGTCGCTTCCCGTGCTCCTGCGGGGTGGCGATGGCGCCATGAGTTGCAGCAAAGGCCCTGTCTGTAAACCGGAATCTCAACAGCGCGACAACCCTCTCGCCCCGGTTGCCACAGGCACCACCGGCTAATCCGGCGTTGCAGGTTTGACTCGCCCCTCTCGCGTACCGATAATGGGTCTCAAACCAGCGTTGACTGTCCGGCAGCAACGCATGTCGTCGAGGGGGCGCCGCGCATCGACAATACTGGCCCCCGGCCGGCGGATAATACGGGAGATCACGAAAAGATCTGGGATTGGTCGCGTCCGTTACTTTGACAGGCGCCCCGGCTCGACACGACAACAGAGGGAGAGCCCGATGGCAGACAGGACATGGTGGAAGTCCGTGCACCCCGCCTTGCCGGAGATTGCCGAGAAGCTGCGCAGGGAGGAGATTGACCGCAGGGACTTCCTGCGAACCGCCAGTCTGCTGGGCATGTCCGCCGGAGCCGCCTATGCGCTGGCCGGCGAACTGACCGGGGAGGGCCTGATCAAGCCTGCCGCCGCCCAGCAGGAGGAAACTCCGGTGATGGGCGGCACGCTCCGCGTCGGGATGCGCGTCCAGGAGATGAAGGATCCCGCGGTGTTCGACTGGACCGAGAAGTCGAACCAGGCCCGCCAGATCCTCGAATACCTCGTCATGACCGACGAGAACAACGTCACCCATCCCTATCTGCTGGAAAGCTGGCAACCGTCCGAGGACCTCAAGACCTGGCAGCTCAACCTGCGCCGCGGCGTGAAGTGGAACAACGGCGACGACTTCATCGCCGAGGACGTGGCGCACAACTTCCGCCGCTGGATCGACCCTGCCACCGGCTCGTCCAACGCCAGCCTGTTCTCGTCCCTTCCCGAGAGCGGGATCGAGATCGTCAACGACCACACGGTCGTCCTGCACCTGAACGAGCCCGACCTGTCGGTGCCGGAGAACCTCTACAACTATCCGGCCGCGATCGTGCATCGGCGCTTCGACGAGATGGGCGGCGACTTCGAGGCGAACCCGATCGGCACCGGCCCCTACCAGCTGGCCGAGTTCTCGGTCGCCGGCGTCTGCCGCCTGACCAAGCGCCCGCCGGAGGAATACTGGGGTGACGAGGTCTACCTCGACGAGATCGCCTACATCGACTTCGGCGAGGGCACCGGCCCCACCGTCCAGGCATTGCTTGCCGGCGAGGTGGACACCGTCTACGAGATCGGCATCGAGGAAATCGAGATCATCGAGGAGAACCCGAACCTCGAGGTGCTGCAGGCGATCACGGCGCAGACCGCCGTCGCCCGCATGCGGGTCACCGAGGAGCCGTTCACCGACAGGCGCGTGCGCCAGGCCGTCGTCGCCTGCATGGACCACGTCCGCCTGCTCGAGATCGGCTACCGCGGCCGCGGCGCGCCGGCGGAGAACCACCACGTCTGCCCGATCCATCCCGAATATTTCCCGCTGCCGCGCCTGCGCCAGGACTACGACCTTGCGCGCGAGCTGCTGGCGGAGGCGGGCTACGCCGACGGCCTCAACCTCACCATCGACGTGCGCAATGCACCGAGCTGGGAGGTAAACACCATGCAGGCGTTCAAGGAGATGCTGGAGCCGGCGGGGATCAACCTGTCCCTCAACGTCATGCCCGACTCCCAGTTCTGGGAAATCTGGGACAAGACCCCGTTCGGCTTCACCGCATGGACGCACCGGCCGCTCGGAGTGCAGGTGATGAACCTCGCCTACCGCAGCGGCGGCGCGTGGAACGAGAGCGCCTACTCCAACCCGGAGTTCGACGCGGCGCTCGACGTCGCCAACGGACTGGTCGATCCGGCGGAACGGTCGCGGCAGATGGAGAAGGTGGAGAAGATCCTGCAGGACGACGCCGTCATCGCCCAGCCGCTGTGGCGCGCCGTGTTCACCGCCGCCAACAGGCGTGTCGCCAACATAACCTGCCACCCGACCTTCTATCACCAGTTCAACAGGGTCTGGCTGCGCAGTGCCTGAGGCGGCGCCGGCGGTGCGCCCCAGACTGACGGGACGGCACGGCCCGTGATCGCCCTCATCGTCCGCCGGACCGGACTGACGCTGCTCACCATGCTGGTGGTGTCGGTCCTGCTGTTCCTGATCTTCGAGACCAGGATCGACAGCATCGCGCTCAGCGTGCTCGGCCCCTACACCACGGTCGAGCAGCGCGAGATCTGGCTGGAGGCAAACGGCTACTACGACCCGCTGTGGCAGCGCTACCTGCGCTGGCTCGGCAACGCGCTCACCGGCGACTTCGGCACTTCGGTGCAGTTCAAGCGCCCGGTGAACGAGGTGCTGTGGCCGCGGCTGGGCAACACGGCGCTGCTGGGCGCGGTGGCGATGGCGGTGATCATCCCGCTGTCGCTGCTGCTCGGCGTGCTGGCGGGCATGCGCGAGGGCTCGGTCCGCGACCGGGCGATCTCCTTCGTCTCGATCCTGACCACTTCGGTGCCCGAGTTCGCCAGCGCGATGTTCCTGATCGGCATCTTCGCGGTCGCGCTGGACAACCTGCTGCCGGGAACGACCAACGTCGCCGACGGGATCAGCCTGCGCGAGCTGATCCTGCCGGCGGCGGTGCTGGTTCTCTACGACTTCGGCTACGTCGCCCGGATGACCCGCGCCTCGATGGCCGAGGTGATGGGCACCCAGTACATCCGCACCGCCATCCTGAAGGGGCTGCCGTACCGACGGGTCATCCTGCGCCATGCGCTCCGCAACGCGCTGATCCCGCCGTTCACGGTGATCATGCTGCAGTTCAACTGGCTGCTGTCGGGGGTCATCGTGGTGGAGGTGGCCTTTGCCTACAAGGGTTTCGGCTACCTGCTGCTGGAGGCGGCCAGCAACGACGACATCTACGTCATCCAGGCCTGCACCATGGTGGCGGTGCTGGTCGCCGTGGCCACCCAGACCATCTCCGACATCGGCTACGGCTTTCTCAACCCGCGGATCAGGTTCGGCCGATGACGGCGGAGGTCGAGAGCGTCGCACACCAGCACCGCCGGTCGTGGCTGCGCCGGCTGGTCGAGGGGATCGCCCTGATCCGCGAGAGCGTGGTCGGCATGATAGGCCTCGCGCTGATCCTGTTCTGGGTCCTGGTCGCGATCTTCGCCGACGTGATCGCGCCCCATGACCCCAACGCCTCGGTCAACGTCCGCTTCCTCGATCCGCTCGCGTCCGCGCCGATCACGCCCGGCGCGCATCCGCAGCTCCGGGTGCGGGTCGAGGGCGTGCCGGAGGGAGGGATGCTGTCGGCAGGAGAGCGCCAGGACGATGACAGCTGGATCGTCCCCGGACGCGAGCTTGCCGGCCTCCGCATCACGGTGCCGGACGAGGTCGACGGCACCCTGACCCTGTCGGCGGAGGCCTTCTCGGGCGACGACCGGATCACGTCGGGAACGCTCGCCTTCGATGTCGATGCCGCCCGCGCGGCGGCGGAGGCGGCCGAGGACGAAGATGAGGACCCGCTCGCGGCCTATGGCAGCGCCTATGGCCAGCAGGCCGCGCCCGCGGCGGAGGAAGAGGACGAGGAGCCGGCGCTGGCACTCCCGCTGGCGCGGGCGCTGCCGGAGCGGTTCCTGCTTGGCACCGACCATCTCGGCCGCGACATCCTCTCCCGGATCATCCACGGCTCCCGAACCGTGCTGGTCTATGCGCCGCTCGCCACGGCCTGCGCCTATGTCGTCGGCGTGCTGCTGGGGCTTGCCGCCGGGTACTACCGCGGCTGGGTCGATACCGTCTTGTCGTTTGTCGGCAACATCATCCTCGCCTTTCCTGTTCTGGTGCTTTACGTCATTACCATCAGCTTGATCGGCGCGACCGGGCTCAACATCGTCCTCGCGGTCACCTTCGCCAGCGCGCCCGGCATCATGCGCATCGTGCGCGGCCTCACCCTCGACCTGCGCAACCGCGAGTACATCGCCGCCGCCCAGATCCGTGGCGAGAGCGCGTGGTACATCATGCTGGTCGAGCTGCTGCCCAATGCGCGCGGGCCGCTGATCGTCGATGCCTGCCTCAGGCTCGGCTACGTCACCATCACCATCGGGGTCCTCGGCTTCCTCGGGCTCGGCCTGCCGCCGCCCGACCCGGACTGGGGCGGGATGGTCAACGACGCCCGCAACAACGGTGCCCTTGGCCACATCCACACCGCGCTCTTTCCCTGCCTCGCCATATCGTCGCTGGTGCTCGGCCTGAACCTGCTGGCCGACGGGCTGCGCGAAATCTCCACGAGGGACTGACGATGGCTCCCGTTCCCGCCAACGCGCCGCTGCTCGAGATCGACCGCCTTTCGGTCTCCTACTTCACCCGGGCCGGGGAGGTGCCGGCAGTCATCGATTTCTCGCTCACGCTCGGGGCCGGCGAGGCCGTCGGCCTGGTCGGCGAGTCCGGCTGCGGCAAGTCCACGGTGGCGATGGCGGTGATGCGCTATCTCGGCCGCGGCGGCCGGATCGTCGGCGGCTCAATCCGCTACAAGGGCCGCGAGCTCACCACCATGAGGGAGGAGGAGCTGCGCCGTCTGCGCGGCGCCGAGATCGCGATGGTCTATCAGGAGCCGATGGCATCCCTCAACCCGTCGATGAAGATCGGTGATCAACTCGTTGAAGTGCCGATGTGTCACGAGGGCATCGGCCGGTGCGAGGCGCAGGAGCGCGCGGCCGGAATGCTGGAGGCGGTGCGGCTGCCCGACCCGGCGCGGGTGATGGCGTCCTATCCCCACCAGCTCTCCGGCGGCCAGCAGCAGCGGGTGGTGATTGCGATGGCGCTGCTGTCGAACCCGTCGCTGCTGCTCCTCGACGAACCGACGACCGCGCTCGACGTCACCGTCGAGGCGGGAATCGTCGCGCTGGTGGCGGAGATCAGCCAGCGCTTCGGCACCGGCATGCTCTACATCTCCCACAACCTCGGCCTGATCCGCGAGACCTGCGACCGGCTGGTGGTGATGTACTCGGGCCAGGCGGTGGAGACCGGGACGATCGGCCAGGTGTTCGCCGGCAACCGCCACCCGTACACCCGCGGGCTGTTCAACTGCATCGCGCTGCCCAGCGCCGACCGCTTCGACCGGCCGCTGACGCCAATCCGGGGCAATCTGCCGCTGCCGCACCAGCGCCCGCCCGGCTGCACCTTCGGGCCGCGCTGCGACTTCTTCCAGGCCGGCCGCTGCGACGCCGGGCCGATCCCGATGGCGCCCGCGGAGGAGCCCGGCCACCTGACGCGCTGCCTGCGCTGGAACGAAATCCCGTGGGGCGAGGCCGCGCGCGGCGCGGTGCCGTTCGACGCCAGCGAGCCCGGTGCGCCGGTGCTGGAGGTGCAGGACCTTACCAAGCACTACGAGGTGGCGGTCCGCGGCGGGCTCGCCGCGATCGTCGGCGGCGGGACGGTCCGCACCGTCAGGGCCAACGACAATCTGAGCTTCACTGCCAACGAGGGAGAGACGGTGGCGATCGTCGGCGAATCCGGCTGCGGCAAGTCCACCTTCGCCAAGGTGTTGACCGGGCTGGAGACCGCCACCGACGGCCGGCTGGTGTTCATGGGCGACGACGTCGCCCAAACCGACGTGCAGAGCCGCTCGCCGGACCAGATCGGCGCGCTGCAGATGATCTTCCAGAACCCGTTCGACACGCTCAACCCCAGCCAGACCGTCGGCGCCCAGATCGCGCGCGTCATCCGCAAGTTCGACATCGAGCGCGACCCGCAGAAGATCCGCAGCCGGATGCTCGACCTGCTGGACCTGGTGAAGCTGCCGCGCGACTTCGCCCGCCGCCGCCCGCGCCAGCTCTCCGGCGGGCAGAAGCAGCGGATCGGCATCGCCCGCGCCTTCGCCGCCGAGCCGAAGACGGTGGTGGCCGACGAGCCGGTCTCCGCGCTCGACGTCTCGGTCGCCGCCGCCGTCACCGGCCTGCTGCTCGACCTGCAGCGGCGCAACCGCACCACGCTGATCTTCATCAGCCACGACCTCGGCATCGTGCGCTACCTCGCCGACCGGGTCGTGGTGATGTACCTGGGCCAGATCATGGAGCAGGGGACCGCGCAGCAGATCTTCGAGCCGCCCTACCATCCGTATACCGAGGCGCTGCTCGCCGCCGCGCCGGTGGCCGACACCGCGGTGGACAAGCGGCGGATCATCCTCGAGGGCGCGCTGCCCAGCCCCCTCGACCCGCCGAAGGGCTGCCCCTTCGCCACCCGCTGCCCCCGCAGGCTCGGCGCGATCTGCGACGAGGAGCGCCCGCCGGTGGTGAGCCCGGCCGCGGCGCACCAGATCGCCTGCCACATCCCGCTTTCCGAGCTGCGCAAGGTGGCGCCGGTGTTCACGATCGGCAGCGAGCCTGACCTCGCCGCCGAATAGCGCCTACAGTGGCGAGCCGTCGGCGCGGGTGAACGGCCCGTTTGCGGTGACCCGCAGGTCGATGTCGGAATAGCAGCAGACGTCGTCGTTGCTGCGCCCGCCGACTTCCAGCAGCATCACCTCCCGGTCGCTGCGGTTGACGATGTGGTGCCCGTTGGCCTTTCCGGCGGGGAAGCCCGCGCACATCCCCGGCGACAGCGGCGTCTCGCCCTGATCGGTGATCAGCACCGGATAGCCTTCCAGTACGTAGACGAACTCGTCCTCGTGGCTGTGCCAGTGGCGCTGCGACGACCAGGCGCCTGGCGGCAGCCGCAGCAGGTTGACCCCGAACTGGCTGAGGCCGAACGGGTCGCCCAGTGCGGCCCGGGCGCGGGTCCGGCAGGGCGCGTCATGGGGCGGCGGGTAGCCGGTTCCGGTCCGGACCGGGAGGGTCGCGGCATCGACCGCGGGCGGTGTTTCGGACATCGTGATGCTCTCGCTGTTGCCATCGCGTGGCGCCGACTCTGGCGGCGGCGCCGCGGTCGGACAAGGGTGGGTGCGCGAACCCGCCGACCCATGATAGCGTGCGCGCCGGCAACGAAGAGCGCCGGACGGTCCGGCGCCAGGGGAGGAGCCATGCGACGGTCCGAAATCAACGCCATCCTGCGCACGACCGAGAACTTCATGCGCGAGCACCGATTCCATCTGCCGCCGTTCGCGACGTGGACGCCGGACGACTGGAAGACCAAGGGACCGGAAGTGTCCGAGATCGTGGACAACCAGCTCGGCTGGGACATCACCGATTTCGGCACGGGCGATTTCGCGACCTGCGGACTGGCGCTGTTCACGATCCGCAACGGCAGCCCGGACAATGCCCGCACCGGCCGCGGCAAGACCTACTGCGAGAAGATCGCAATGATCCGCAAGGGTCAGGCCTGCCCGCATCACCACCACTACGTGAAGGTGGAGGACATCATCAACCGCGGCGAGGCGCCGCTTTCGGTGCAGGTCCACAACTCCGCCGATGACGGCAGCTTCGCCGACACGCCGGTCACCGTCAGCATGGACGGCGTCACCCGGACCGTTCCGGCCGGCACCAGGATCATGCTGCAGCCCGGCGAGAGCATCACCCTGGTGCCCGGCTGCTACCACGCGCTGACCGCGCCGGAAGGCGACGTGCTGTTCGGCGAGGTTTCGGTGGTGAACGACGACCATGCCGACAACCGCTTCCACACCCCCGTCGGCCGCTTCCCGGCGATCGAGGAGGACGAGCCGCCGCTCTATCTGCTGGTCCAGGACTACGGCCGCTACTGGCGCGGCTGAGCCGCCGGCGCGTTGCGGCAGCGGCGGTTGGCCGTGAGGGCGCAGTAGGCGTGACCGGCATGGCCGACGCGCCCACCAGGCTCCGCATCCGCCGCGCACGGCCGGAGGAAGCGCGCGCGCTGACCGGGCTCGCGCTCGCCTCCAAGGCTGTCTGGGGCTATGCGGAGGCGCTGCGCGAGCAGTTCCTGACCGAACTCACGCTCACTCCCGACTACGTCTGCCGCAACCCGGTGTTCGTGGTCGAGGAGGAGGGCGGTGGCGCGCCGCTTGCGCTCGGCGCGCTGGCCCGGATCGACGACGAAGTCGCCGATCTCGACCTGATGTTCGTGGCGCCGGGGAGACTCCGCCGGGGCATCGGCACGACGCTGTTCGCCTTCCTCTGCGATGAGGCGCGCGCCCGCGGCTTCCGGCGGCTGAAGATCGTCAGCGATCCCCATGCCATCGGCTTCTACCGGCGGATGGGCGCGGTCGATGCGGGCGCGGAGGAATCCCGCTCTGTTCCCGGCCGGATGCTGCCGGTCTTCGCCTTCGCCCTCGGCGCGGGGCAGGAACGACCATAAATCGGCCACGCTCCGCACCATCATGTGGCGCAGG
>CALKHQ010000005.1 GCA_937988735.1 uncultured Alphaproteobacteria bacterium | reverse complement strand
AGCGCGACCTCAACATCGCGCTGATGAACGAGCTGGCGATGATCTTCGACCGCCTCGGCCTGCGCACGGCCGACGTGCTGGAAGCGGCGGCGACGAAGTGGAACTTCCTGCGGTTCACGCCGGGCCTGGTCGGCGGCCACTGCATCGGCGTCGACCCGTACTATCTGACCGCGCGGGCGGAGCAGGTGGGGTACCAGCCGCACGTCATCCTTTCCGGCCGGCGGGTCAACGACGGGATGGGCGCGTATATCGCGGATCGCCTGGTCCAGCTGCTGCTGAAGGGCGGCGGGTTCGGGCGCACCCCGCGGGTCGGCGTGCTGGGTGTCACGTTCAAGGAGAACGTGCCCGACATCCGCAACAGCCGGGTTCCCGACATCATCACCCGGCTCGCGGACTACGGGATCGAGGCGCAGGTCCATGACCCGCTGGCGGATCCGGACGAAACCCGCGCCGAATACGGCCTGTCGCTGGTGGACCTGTCGGCGCTCGACGCGCTCGACGCCCTGGTCCTTGCCGTTCCCCACGCCCAGTACCTGGCCGAGC
Source organism: uncultured Alphaproteobacteria bacterium (assembly GCA_937988735.1). Lineage (GTDB taxonomy): Bacteria > Pseudomonadota > Alphaproteobacteria > CALKHQ01 > CALKHQ01 > CALKHQ01. The sequence goes on along the minus strand of CALKHQ010000005.1, from coordinate 38,187 downwards.
CCGGCGACGCCTGGGCGAGGCGCCTGCGGCGTCCGGGCGTCCTGATCGACGTCAAGTCGGTGCTGAACCCTGCCGAGATGCCCGAGGGCATCACCTACTGGAGCCTCTGACGGCGCGGGGCGGGATGCGGGCAGGCCGATCCCGTCAGGTCTCCGGATCGATGACGCCATAGTCGCGGGTGGACGCCTTCGGCGGTCCGCTGGCGTCCTCCGGCGAATTCAGGCCCCGGCGCAGCAGCTCGCGGATCGCCGCGGCCCGCGTCGGGATGCGCTTGTCGAATCGCCAGTCGTCGATGGCCCGCAACTCCTCGTCGCTGAGCATCAGCTGCAGCTTCTCGGTACGCCGCGGAGCTTCCTGGTCCGTCATCTTCCTCACTCTCCGACCGGCCGTGCCGTCGCCTGCCGGGCCCATTGTGCAGCATTCGGCCGCTGCCGTCACTTCCGCAGGTTACCTCAGTGACGTCACTGACGTAAGTGACCTGCAAGGCGTAAGTGCCCCAACTCCATCATGTGACGTAACGAAATCATGTTGAGGAAGTGGAGTAAGTAAATGATAATACAGATAAGGATCAACCGGATCATATTGCGGATTTGATCAGACGATTTTTTGTATTCGGTGTTGCTTATTTTCGCCCGATCGCCACAATCACCCTCAAGACATTCAAACATGGAGGTTCGAGGACCATGGCGAAGGCGAACGATGTCACTGCCGAGATTGAACAGCTGATCCCGCGCCTGCGCGCCTATGCGCGGGTCATGACGAAGGATCACGACCGGGCGGACGACCTGGTTCAGACGTGCCTGGAGCGCGCCCTGCGCAGCCTCAACCAGTTTACGGTCGGCACCAATCTCCGGGCGTGGCTGTTCACCATCCTGCGTCACGCCCACATCAACGAGGTGCGGCGGCAGGCGAAGTGGGCCGGTTCGCTCGACTCAGCGGAGTGCGAGGACCTGTTTCCGGTCGGTGCGCCGCAGGACAAGATCATCGAGTTCCGCGACCTGAACCGCGCGTTCCGGCGGCTCTCCAAGCCGGACCGCAACGTCCTCTCCCTCGTCGGGGCAGAGGGGATGAGCTACCAGGACGCGGCCGACGCGCTGGATGTTCCGATCGGCACCGTCCGCTCGCGGCTGTCGCGGGCCCGCACGCGCCTGCGCAGCCTGATGGACAATGGCACGACGGAGAGTCAGGACAGCCTCCACTGAGCCTGCGCGGCGCCCTGGCACCGCCGGGGCGCCGGGAACGGATGCGGCTTCACCCGCCGGCCTCCCCACCTAAAGTCACGCATCAGATACTGGCCCTGAACTCGTTAAGTTCAGGGCCTTTTCCTATGCCTGCATCTTGCGACGCCGGGTCGACCGGGCAGGGGCAGAGACCCCGTCTTCTGCCTTGCAGCCGGTGGACGATTGGTTCCAGCCCCACCGCCCCGTTACAGCAATTTAATTTTACCGGGCCCCGGCCGCTTCATAAGCATCGAGGCGGCCGGGAGAATAGCCCTCGGGCTTGTCTGGCAAAATTGCGCAAGTAACAGCGCGTCAAGATCAAATGGGGATGGGCCGGCGGATGCAGGCGAGGGCAGGTGTTGTTCTCATTTCTCTCGCGTTGACGACAGTTGGATGCGTTCCGCCCCGGCCGGGTCCGCAGATTGCCTCACTGCAGCCGAGCGATCATGAGGTCGCAACCGATGCGGTTTATGCGGCCGGCGGTTCCTGCCTGGAGATGCTGCAGGCCCGCGGCGCCGTCTTCGACATGTCCGAGGCCTTTCACACCGATCGCGGCTGCGGCATCGATGAGCCGGTGGTGCTGCGCGTCGGCGGCGCGGAAATCGGCCCGGGCGCCGAGCTGAGCTGCCAGATGGCCCTGCAGTGGCTGGACTTCGAGCAGCGCGTCGTGCAGCCGCTCGCCCGCGAGCACTTCGGCGAACCGATCGTCTACGTGCGCCAGCTCAGCGGCTATTCCTGCCGGCAGAGCACCGGAAACCGGCGCAAGCTGTCGCAACACTCCTACGGGATGGCGCTCGACGTCGGGGCGTTCGAGCTGGCGGACGGGACGCAGATCAGCGTCCTGACCGACTATGCGGCCGACAACGAGAAGGGCCGGTTCCTGCGCGCGGTGGCGGAGCGCGCCTGCGCCATGTTCAGCACGGTGCTGACGCCCAACTCCGACGCCCACCACCGCGACCACTTCCACCTCGACCTCGGCGCGTCGGGCATCTGCAGCCTCTGACGCCGCAGCCGGGCGGCGCGCCGGCGCTCAGGCCGCGTGGCTGTCCAGCGAGCGATTGCTGCCGACGAACGGCACGACGTTGGCGGTCAGCACGTAGCCGACGCTGCGCACGGTCTTGATCAGCACCGGATCGGCGGGGTCGGCCTCGATCTTCTTGCGGATCCGCCCGATCAGCACGTCGATGCTGCGGTCGAACGGGCTCCACTCGCGCGATTTCGTCGCAGCCATCAGGTCGTCCCGGCTCATCGGCTGATTCGGCCGCTCGACGAGTGCCCGCAGCAGGTCGAACTCGGCGCTGGTGAGCGGCACCCGCTCGCCGTCGAGCCGGCTGAGCTCCCGCCGGCCCAGGTCGATCACCCATTCGTCGAAGCGCAGCACCCTGGGGCGGCGCGCCTGCTGCCGCGCGGCGCGGGTCCGCCGCAGCACGCTGTGCACCCGCGCCAGCAGCTCCCGGCCCTCGAACGGCTTCACCACATAGTCGTCGGCGCCGGATTCGAGGCCCAGCACGCGATCGATGGTCGTGTCCTGGGCGGACACCATGATGATCGGGATGTCCGATTCCGTCCGCAGGTTGCGCAGCTCCTCCACCCCGTTGCCGTCGGGCAGGCGGACATCGAGGAGAATCAGGTCGTAGGCGCCGGATGCCAGCGCCCGGTGCATTCCGCGCACCGACCGCACCGTGTCCACGAGATGGCCGTCGCGCTTCAGAAGAAACTCGAGCACCTCGCCGCTGGCGATGTCGTCGTCGACGACCAGCACCCGCGCGTGACGTTCCGTCATTGAGGGACCTCTCACGAAAAATGTCCGCCGTTATCGCCGAGCATCGCGCCGAATTGTTTACAGAGACTTACACGCGCTCTGCAGAATTAAATTCTGTTTTATATTTATTTGAGCGGAACTTACCTCAAATACGAGACTTTGACGGTCCGATTCTCACCCGTCAGGCCGGCGGGGCAGGGCCCGACATTCCGCCGGTGTGGCAAACTTCGCCCGTTGACACGCCCCGGCCCAGGGACTAAATGCTGTGCCGCGCTTGACCCCCGACGGGTCAGTGCGGGGGTGTAGCTCAGTTGGTTAGAGTGCCGGCCTGTCACGCCGGAGGCCGCGGGTTCAAGTCCCGTCACTCCCGCCATTCCTTCCTTCATCCGCAAATCGAGCCGTCAAGACGCCCTGTTGCCTTGCAGCCGGAGGCGACGATATCAGTGCGGCCGATGGCTGGAGACAGTGTGGGCGGCGACTGCTTCGCGTTTGACAGGCCCCCGCTCGCGGGTGCACAACGCAGTCGCCGCGCTGCCGTGCGGCCCGCGTATCCCGATTCAGGATGTCCGTTCAGGTGACCGATGCCGACTGAGCTGCTGCGCGAATATCTGCCGATCATCATCTTCCTCGGCGTCGCGTTCGGGCTGTCGGTGCTGCTGATCGCCGCGTCCTGGCTCGCCGCCCGCCAGAAGCCGGATTCGGAGAAGCTTTCCGCCTACGAGTGCGGTTTCGAGGCGTTCGACGACGCCCGGAGCAAGTTCGACGTGCGGTTCTATCTGGTCGCGATCCTGTTCATCATCTTCGACCTTGAGGTGGCCTTCCTGTTCCCCTGGGCGGTGAGCCTCGGCGACATCGGGATGTTCGGCTTCTGGTCGATGATGGTCTTCCTGGCGATCCTCACCATCGGCTTCATCTACGAGTGGAAGAAGGGGGCGCTGGAATGGGAGTAACGGTTGACCGGCCGCGCCCGGAGAATGCGGCGCTGCCGCCGGGGCCGGCCCAGGATGCGGTCCTCAAGGGTGTCACCGATGCCCTGCAGGACAAGGGTTTCGTCGTTGCCAAGCTCGATGCGCTGGTGAACTGGGCGCGGACAGGCTCGCTGTGGCCGATGACGTTCGGCCTTGCCTGCTGTGCCGTCGAGATGATGCACGCCTACATGCCGCGCTACGATCTCGACCGCTTCGGCGTGGTGCCGCGGCCGAGCCCGCGCCAGTCGGACGTGATGATCGTTGCCGGCACGCTGACCAACAAGATGGCGCCGGCGCTGCGCAAGGTTTACGACCAGATGGCCGAGCCGCGCTGGGTGATCTCGATGGGATCCTGTGCCAACGGCGGCGGCTACTATCACTATTCCTATTCGGTCGTGCGCGGCTGCGACCGCATCGTGCCTGTCGACATCTACGTGCCCGGCTGCCCGCCCACGGCGGAGGCCCTGGTCTACGGCATCCTGCAGCTGCAGAAGAAGATCCGGCGCTCCGGGCCGATCTCGCGCGCGCTCTGACCGGTCCGGAAGGAGCGAGCATGGACCAGGCGCTGCAGGAGCTCGGCGACTACATCGCGAATGCGATGGCAGACGCCGTCTTCGAGGTGAGGATCGACCGCGGCGAGCTGATGGTGCGGGTGCAGCGCTCGCATCTGCTCGAGCTGCTGAAGTTCCTTCGCGACGATTCGAACTGCCAGTTCCGCTATCTCGTGGACATCGCCGGCGTCGACTACCCGGCGGAGGAGGAGCGGTTCGAGATCGTCTACAACCTGCTCAGCGTGAAGCAGAACCAGCGGGTGCGGGTGAAGGTCACCACCGACGAGGAGACCCCGGTCCCCAGTGCGACCTCGCTGTTCAGCACCGCCGGCTGGTACGAGCGCGAGGTGTGGGACCTGTTCGGCGTCCTGTTCAGCGGGCATCCCGACCTGCGGCGCCTGCTGACGGACTACGGCTTCGAAGGCCACCCCCTGCGCAAGGACTTCCCGCTGACCGGCTATGTCGAGGTGCGGTACGACGACCTGCAGAAGCGGGTGGTCTACGAGCCCGTCAAACTGGTGCAGGAGTTCCGCAGCTTCGACTTCATGAGCCCGTGGGAGGGCGCGAACTACGTGCTGCCCGGCGACGAGAAGGCCGGCGGCCAAGGATAGCGGCAAATGGCCAGCGACGATATCGAGATCAAGCCGTTCACCTTCAACTTCGGGCCCCAGCACCCGGCGGCGCACGGCGTGCTGCGGATGGTCATGGAGATGGACGGCGAGATCGTGCAGCGGGTCGATCCGCACATCGGGCTCCTGCACCGCGGCACCGAGAAGCTCATCGAGTACAAGACCTATCTGCAGGCCCTGCCGTACTTCGACCGGCTCGACTACGTCTCGCCGATGTGCCAGGAGCACTGCTGGGCGCTGGCGGTCGAGAAGCTGCTCGGCATCACGCCGCCGCCGCGCGCCCAGGCGATCCGCGTGCTGTTCGCCGAGATCACGCGGCTCCTCAACCACATCCTCAACCTCACCGCCTTCGCCATGGACGTCGGCGCTCTCACCCCGATGCTGTGGGGCTTCGAGGAGCGCGAGCGGCTGATCGAGTTCCACGAGGGCGTCTCCGGCGCCCGTTTCCATGCCGCCTATTTCCGTCCCGGCGGCGTCCACCAGGATCTGCCGGAAGGGATGGCGGAGGCGATCGACCGCTACATCGACACCTTCCCCAAGTTCATCGACGACCTGGAAGGCCTGCTCACCGACAACCGCATCTTCCGGCAGCGGACGGTGGACATCGGCGTCATCACCGCCGCCCAGGCCGCCGACTGGGGCTTCTCCGGGCCGTGCCTGCGCGCCTCCGGCGTGCCGTGGGACCTGCGCAAGGCGCAGCCCTACGACGGCTACGACCTCTACGACTTCGACATCCCGGTCGGGAAGAACGGCGACTGCTTCGACCGCTACCTGGTCCGGGTCGAGGAGATGCGCCAGTCGTGCCGCATCATCAAGCAGGTGCTGGCGAAGCTGCCGGGCGGGCCGATCAAGGTTGACGACCACAAGATCGCGCCGCCGCCGCGCCGCGAGATGAAGCGCTCGATGGAAGCGCTCATCCACCACTTCAAGCTCTACACCGAGGGCTATCACGTGCCGCCGGGCGAGACCTACACGGCCGTGGAGGCGCCGAAGGGCGAGTTCGCCGTCTACCTCGTCTCCGACGGCACCAACAAGCCCTACCGCTGCAAGATCCGTGCGCCGGGATTCGCCCACCTGCAGGCGATGGACTTCCTGTGCAAGGGGCACATGCTGGCGGACAGCGTCGGCATCCTCGGCAGTCTCGACGTTGTTTTCGGGGAGATCGACCGGTGAGTCAGCGCGAGCCCGCACCGGAAGCCCTGCAGCCGGAAAGCTTCACCTTCAGCGAGGCCGGGGCGAAGCGTGCCCAGCAGATCATCGCCCGCTATCCGAAGGGCCGACAGCAGAGCGCGGTGATCCCGCTGCTCGACCTTGCCCAGCGCGAATGCGGCGGCTGGCTGCCGCGCGCGGCGATGGACCACGTCGCCGAGCTGCTGTCGATGCCGCCGATCCGCGTCTACGAGGTCGGCACCTTCTACACGATGTTCAACCTGAAGCCGGTGGGGAAGCACCTGATCCAGGTATGCCGCACCACGCCGTGCTGGCTGCGCGGGGCCGACGAGCTCACCGCCACCTGCCGGAAGAAGCTGGGCATCGAGCTGGGCGAGACGACGGCGGACGGCCAGTTCACCCTGGTCGAGGTCGAATGCCTTGGCGCCTGCGTCAACGCGCCGATGATCCAGGTCAACGATGACTACTACGAGGACCTGACTCCGGAACTCATGGAGCGGCTGATCGACGACCTGGCGGCCGGGCGGGATGTGAGCATCGGCTCCCAGGCCGGGCGTCGCGGATCGGAGCCCGAGGGCGGGCCGATCACGCTGCAGGAGGTGCCTGACCCGCCGGTGGTCAAGACGCTCGATTTCGACAAGCCTGCCGAAGCGCCGGCCGAGGCGGCGGAGAAGGCCTGATGCTGCACGATCGCGACCGGATCTTCACCAACCTCTACGGCCAGCACGACTGGCGCCTGAAGGGGGCGCTGGCGCGCGGCGTCTGGGACCGGACCAAGGACATCATCCACAAGGGCCGGTCGTGGATCATCAACGAGGTGAAGGAGTCGAACCTGCGCGGCCGCGGCGGCGCCGGCTTCCCGACCGGCCTCAAGTGGTCGTTCATGCCGCCGGACGAGAAGCGCGACGGGCGCCCGCACTATCTGGTGGTCAACGCGGACGAGTCCGAGCCGGGCACCTGCAAGGACCGCGACATCCTGCGCTACGACCCGCACCGGCTGATCGAGGGCTGCCTGATCGCCGGCTTCGCGATGGGCGCCAACACGGCGTACATCTACGTCCGCGGTGAATTCTACAATGAAGCCAGCCACTTGCAGATCGCCATTGACGAGGCGTATGAAGCGGGCCTGATCGGCCGGAACGCCTGTGGCTCCGGCTGGGACTTCGACGTCTACCTGCACCGCGGCGCCGGCGCGTACATCTGCGGCGAGGAGACCGCGCTGCTGGAGAGCCTCGAGGGCAAGAAGGGGATGCCGCGGCTCAAGCCGCCGTTCCCGGCCGCCTGCGGCCTTTACGGCTGCCCGACCACGATCAACAACGTCGAGACCATTGCGGTCACGCCGGAGATCGTGAAGCGCGGCGGCGCCTGGTTCGCCTCCCTCGGCCGGCCGAACAACACCGGCACCAAGATCTTCTGCATTTCCGGCCACGTGAACCGGCCGTGCAACGTCGAGGAAGAGCTCGGCATCCCGATGAAGGAGCTCATCGAGCGCTATGCCGGCGGCGTGCGCGGCGGCTGGGACAACCTGAAGGCCGTCATTCCCGGCGGCTCCTCGACGCCCATCCTGCCGAAGTCGATCTGCGACACCGTGCTGATGGACTTCGACAGCCTGCGCGAGGCCCGCAGCGGCCTGGGCACGGCCGGCCTGATCGTCATGGACAAGTCCACCGACGTGATCGAGGCGATCGCCCGGCTCGCCCATTTCTACAAGCACGAGAGCTGCGGCCAGTGCACGCCGTGCCGCGAGGGCACCGGCTGGATGTGGCGCGTGCTGACCCGGATGGTGCGGGGCGAGGCCGAGGTCGAGGAGATCGACCGGCTGCTCGACGTGGCCAACCAGATCGAGGGGCACACGATCTGTGCGCTCGGCGACGGCGCCGCCTGGCCGGTGCAGGGCCTGATCCGGCACTTCCGCGACGAGATCGAGGCCCGCATCCTTTCCGCGGGCCGCTCGAAGGCGGCCTGATGCGCCGCGCCGCCGCCCGCCAGACTACAGGATATCCATCATGCCGAAGCTGACCGTCGACGGCAAGGAAGTCGAAGTTCCCGCCGGCAGCACCGTCCTCCAGGCCTGCGAGGCAGCGGGCGTGGAGGTTCCGCGCTTCTGCTACCACGAGCGGCTGTCGATCGCCGGCAACTGCCGCATGTGCCTGGTCGAGGTGAAGCCTGGGCCGCCCAAGCCGCAGGCGTCGTGCGCGCTGCCGGCCGCCGACGGGCAGGAGATCATCACCAACTCGCCGAAGATCAAGAAGGCGAGGGAAGGGGTGCTGGAGTTCCTGCTGATCAACCACCCGCTGGACTGCCCGATCTGCGACCAGGGCGGCGAGTGCGACCTGCAGGACCAGACCATGGCCTACGGCGGCGACACCAGCCGCTACCGCGACAACAAGCGGGCCGTGCCGGAGAAGTACCTCGGGCCGCTGATCAAGACCTTCATGAACCGGTGCATCCACTGCACCCGGTGCATCCGCTTCCTCGCGGAGGTGGCGGGCGTGCCCGAGCTCGGCGCGACCGGCCGCGGCGAGGAGATGGAGATCACCACCTACATCGGCAAGGCGCTAACCTCCGAGCTGTCGGCCAACATCATCGACCTGTGCCCCGTGGGCGCGCTCACCTCCAAGCCCTACGCCTTCATGGCGCGGCCGTGGGAGCTGCGGAAGACCGAGTCGATCGACGTGATGGACGCGCTGGGCAGCGCGATCCGCATCGACGTGCGCGGCCGCGAGGTGCTGCGCGTGCTGCCGCGGATGAACGACGACATCAACGAGGAGTGGATCTCCGACAAGTCGCGCTACGCCTGCGACGGCCTCGCCTTCCGGCGGCTCGACCGCCCGTTCGTGCGGAAGGACGGCAAGCTGGTGGAGGCGACCTGGGACGAGGCGCTCGCGGCTGCGGCCGAGGTGCTGACCAAGGCGGACCCGCAGCGGGTGGCGGCGATCGTCGGCGACCAGTGCGACGCCGAATCGATGCTGGCGCTCAAGCTGCTGATGGCGGGCGTCGGCACGCCGCATGTGGACTGCCGCCAGGACGGCGCGGCGCTCAGCGCCGACTGTCGCGCCGGCTACATCTTCAACAGCACCATCGCCGGCATCGACGAGGCCGATGCGATCCTGATCGTCGGCTCGAACCCGCGGATCGAGGCGCCGGTGCTGAACGCGCGCATCCGCAAGCGCTGGCTCAACGCCGGAATTCCGGTCGGCGTGATCGGCCCGCAGGCGGAGCTGACCTATCCCTATGACTATCTCGGTGCCGGGCCGAAGTCGCTGCAGGCACTGATCGATGGCCAGGTCGCGTTCGGTGAGACGCTGCGCAACGCCCAGCGCCCGATGGTGATCGTCGGTCAGGGCGCGCTGGCGCGCCCCGACGGCGCTGCGGTGCTCGCGGCCGTCCGCGCTTTCGCCGAGTCGGCGGGCGTCGTCCGCGAGGGTTGGAACGGCTTCAACGTGCTGCACACGGCGGCAGCCCGGGTCGGCGCGCTCGACCTGGGGCTGGTGCCGGGGCAGGGCGGTCGCGACGTCGCCGGGATTCTGGACGGCGCCGAGAAGGGCGAGATCGACGTGGTCTACCTGCTCGCCGCCGACGAGATCGACGCGAATCGGCTGCGCGACTGCTTCGTCATCTACCAGGGCCATCACGGCGACCGGGGGGCCGCCGTGGCCGACGTGGTGCTTCCGGGGGCGGCTTACACCGAGAAGGACGGCACCTACGTCAATACCGAGGGCCGGGTCCAGCTCGCCCGCCGGGCGAGCTTCCCGCCGGGCGAGGCGCGCGAGGACTGGAAGATCCTGCGCGCGCTGTCGGGCGTCATGGGCCGTCCGCTGCCGTTCGACGATCTCCGCGGCGTGCGGCGCCGGCTGATCGAGGAGAACCCGGTGTTCGCGGCGGTGAACGCGATCGAGCCGGCCGCCTGGGGGGCATTCGGCACGCCGGGCGAACTCTCCGACGCGCCCTTTGCGTCGCCGATCGGAAACTTCTATATGACCGACCCCATCAGCCGGGCGTCGCGCACCATGGCCGAATGCAGCGGGCTGCTGCAGGCGGCGCGCACGCCGATGGCAACCGGGACCGAAGGCGCGGCCCGGCCCTGGGTCTAGCCGCACGGGGAGCTTGAGCGGAAGTGACGGAGACGGAAGCAGCCGGGTTCTGGAGCGGCTATGTCTGGCCGGGCGTGACCATCCTCGCCTACGTGCTGGCGATCGTCGTGCCGCTGCTGGTCATGGTCGCCTATCTGACCCTGGCCGAGCGCAAGGTCATGGCCGCCATGCAGCTGCGGCGCGGGCCGAACGTGGTCGGCCCCTTCGGCCTGCTGCAGCCGTTCGCCGACGGCCTGAAGCTCCTGATGAAGGAGACGATCATCCCGTCCGGCGCCAACCGGGTGGTGTTCCTGCTGGCGCCGGTCACCACCTTCGTGCTCGCGCTGGTGGCCTGGGCGGTCGTGCCCTTCGACGACGGCTGGGTGCTCGCCGACATCAACGTCGGCATCCTCTACCTGTTCGCGATCTCCTCGCTGGGCGTCTACGGCATCATCATGGCCGGCTGGGCGTCCAACTCGAAGTACCCGTTCCTCGGCGCGCTGCGCTCGGCGGCGCAGATGGTGTCGTACGAGGTCTCGATCGGCTTCGTCATGATCACCGTGCTGCTGTGCGTCGGCTCGCTCAACCTCTCCGACATCGTGCGGGCGCAGCAGGGGCTGTGGTTCTGCATCCCGCTGTTCCCGATGTTCGTGATCTTCGTGATCTCGGCGCTGGCCGAGACCAACCGGGCGCCGTTCGACCTGCCGGAGGCCGAGGCGGAGCTCGTGTCCGGCTACAACGTCGAATACTCGGCCTTCCCGTTCGCGCTGTTCTTCCTGGGGGAATACGCGAACATGATCCTGATGAGCGGCATGACCACCGTGCTGTTCCTCGGCGGCTGGCTGCCGCTGTGGGACGTGGCGCCGCTGAACTGGATCCCCGGCCCGATCTGGTTCCTGCTCAAGGTCTGCCTCATCCTGTTCGTCTTCATCTGGGCGCGGGCGACCTTCCCCCGCTTCCGCTACGACCAGCTGATGCGGCTGGGCTGGAAGGTGTTTCTGCCCTTCTCGCTGATCTGGCTGGTGCTGACCGCCGGCGCGCTCGTCGCCTTCGACTGGCTGCCCAGGGGCTGAGGGACATCCGGGAACGGGCCGCTTAAGGGATTGGACTTTTCGCGATGGCCTTCATCGAACGCACTGCAAGGGGCCTGCTGCTGTCGGAGCTGGTCTCCGGTCTGTGGCTGACCTTCCGCTACATGTTCAGGCGGAAGGTGACGGTGAACTATCCCTACGAGAAGGGACCGCTGAGCCCCCGTTTCCGCGGCGAGCACGCGCTGCGCCGCTATCCCAACGGCGAGGAGCGGTGCATCGCCTGCAAGCTCTGCGAGGCGATCTGCCCGGCGCAGGCCATCACCATCGAGGCGGAGCCGCGCGCCGACGGCTCGCGGCGCACCACCCGCTACGACATCGACATGACGAAGTGCATCTACTGCGGCTTCTGCCAGGAGGCGTGCCCGGTGGATGCGATCGTCGAAGGCCCGAACTTCGAGTTCTCCACGGAGACCCGCGAGGAGCTGCTCTACAACAAGCAGCGGTTGCTCGCGAACGGTGACCGCTGGGAGAAGGAGATCGCGGCCAACATCGCGCGGGACGCGCGTTATCGGTGAGCTGGCGGACGGCGATCTCGGCCGCTCCGGCAGCCGACCCAATGCTTGCGGAATCGGCCGAAGCCGGCCATAACCTCCGCGCGCCGCGGCCTGCCCGCAGCCGAACCGCCAGCCATCCGTCTTCCCGCCCGGCGCGCGCGGGCGTCCGGAGAACCTGATGATCATCCAGGGCCTCGCCTTCTACGCATTTGCCATCGTGCTGGTCCTGTCGGGATTCCTCGTGATCAGCGCGCGCAACCCCGTCCATTCCGTGCTGTACCTGATCCTGGCGTTCTTCAACGCCGCCGCCCTGTTCATCCTGATGGGCGCGGAGTTCCTGGCGCTGATCCTGGTCGTGGTCTACGTCGGCGCCGTGGCGGTGCTGTTCCTGTTCGTGGTGATGATGCTCGACATCAACTTCCGCGAACTGCGCCGCGGCTTCCTGCAGTACCTGCCGATCGGCGCCTTCATCGGCCTGGTGCTGCTGGCCGAGCTGGTGCTGCTGGTCGGCGCCTGGCCGCTGCCCGAGGAGGCGCCGGCCGCCGCTGCGGCGCTGGCGACCCCGGATCCGCTGGAGATCAGCAACATCGATGCGCTGGGGCGGGTGCTGTACACCCACTACGCCTACCTGTTCCTCGCCTCGGGCATCGTGCTCCTGATCGCGATGATCGGCGCCATCGTGCTGACGCTGCGCCAGCGGGCCGGCGTCCGCCGCCAGTCGATCCCCGAGCAGGTCGGGCGCAAGCGGTCGGAGACGATCGAGGTGCGCAAGGTCCAGCCGCGGACGGGCGTGTGAGTCGCGACATGAGCGGGAGGCACGTCGCATGGAAATAGGTCTCGGCCATTACCTGACGGTGGCGGCCATCCTGTTCACCCTCGGGATCTTCGGCATCTTCCTGAACCGGAAGAACGTCATCATCATCCTGATGTCGGTCGAGCTCATCCTGCTCGCGGTGAACATCAACCTCGTCGCGTTCTCGACCTTCCTCGGCAACCTCGTCGGCCAGGTGTTCGCGCTGTTCGTGCTGACCGTGGCTGCGGCCGAGGCGGCCATCGGGCTTGCCATCCTGGTGATCTACTTCCGCAACCGCGGCTCGATCTCGGTCGAAGACATCAACATGATGAAGGGCTGACCGACGCATGTTTGCGTTGATCGTATTCCTGCCGCTGATCGGCTTCCTGATCGCGGGTCTGGGCGGCCGGCTGATCGGGGACCGCGGGTCGCAGATCGTTACCTGCAGCCTGCTGGTGCTGGCGGCAGTGCTGTCGTGGGTCGCCTTCTTCGACATCGCGGTCGGCGGGAATCCGACGACCTACACGCTGTTCACCTGGGTCTCGTCCGGCGAGCTCGACTTCTCGTGGGCGCTCAGGATGGACAGCCTGACGGCGGTGATGCTGATCGTCGTCACCACGGTCAGCGCGCTCGTCCACATCTATTCCGTGGGTTACATGGCGCACGATCACTCGATCCCGCGCTTCATGGCCTACCTCAGCCTGTTCACCTTCGCCATGCTGATGCTGGTGACGGCGGACAACCTGGTGCAGCTCTTCTTCGGCTGGGAAGGCGTCGGCCTCGCCTCCTACCTGCTGATCGGCTTCTGGTACGACCGGCCCTCGGCCAACGCGGCCGCGATCAAGGCGTTCGTGGTCAACCGCGTCGGCGACTTCGGCTTCGCGCTCGGCATCGCCGCCATCTACTTCATGTTCGGCACGGTGAACTTCAGCGAGATCTTCGCCCGCGCGCCGGAGCTGGCCGACAGCTCGATCGTCTTCCTCGGCGCCGAGATGCACGCGCTCACCGCGATCTGCGTGCTGCTGTTCATCGGCGCGATGGGCAAGTCGGCCCAGCTCGGGCTCCACACCTGGCTGCCGGACGCGATGGAAGGCCCGACACCGGTGTCCGCGCTGATCCATGCCGCAACCATGGTCACCGCCGGCGTGTTCCTGGTGTGCCGGATGTCGCCGCTCTACGAGCTCGCGCCCGACGCGCTGGACATGGTTGCAGTGGTCGGCGCGGCCACGGCGGTCTTCGCCGCCACCGTCGGCCTGGTGCAGAACGACATCAAGCGGGTGATCGCCTATTCCACCTGCTCCCAGCTCGGCTACATGTTCTTCGCCGCCGGCGTTTCCGCCTATCCCGCGGCGATGTTCCACCTGACGACCCACGCCTTCTTCAAGGCGCTGCTGTTTCTTGGCGCCGGCGCCGTCATCCACGCCATGTCCGACGAGCAGGACATGCGCAGGATGGGCGGCATCTGGAAGCTGGTGCCCGTCACCTACGCGATGATGTGGATCGGGAGCCTAGCGCTCGCCGGCATCGGCATTCCGTTCCTCGACATCGGCTTCGCCGGCTTCTACTCCAAGGACCTCATCCTCGAGGCAGCGTATGGCGCACATACGGGCGTCGGCAGCTTCGCCTTCTGGATGGGCGTCTTCGCCGCGGCGATGACCGCCTTCTACTCGTGGCGCCTGCTGTTCATGACCTTCCACGGCCGGCCGCGCGCGGACGAGCACGTGATGGCGCATGTGCACGAGGCGCCGCTGTCGATGACGCTGCCGAATGCGCTGCTCGCCATCGGCGCCGTGGTTGCCGGCTTCGCTTTCTACGGCTGGTTCGTCGGCGAGGATCTCGTCGCCTTCTGGGGCGATTCGCTGGCGATCCAGGCGTCGGAGCACGCGATCGAGGCGGCGCACCATGTGCCCGGCTGGGTGAAGGCGCTGCCGATCGTGGTCAGCCTGGGCGGGATCGTGCTGGCGTGGCTGATGTACGTGGCCGCCCCGCGGCTTGCGCCCGCGGTCGCGATCAACCTGCGCCCGATCTATCTGTTCCTGCTCAACAAATGGTATTTCGATGAGCTGTACGACCGGATCTTCGTCCGCCCGGCGATGGCCCTCGGCCGCGGCCTGTGGCACACCGGCGACGGCCAGATCATCGACGGCTGCGGCCCGGATGGCATCTCGCGCGCCGCACGCGACCTCGCCCGGCGCGTCGCGGGCCTGCAGAGCGGCTATGTCTACCACTATGCCTTCGCCATGCTGATCGGGGTCGTGGTCCTGGTCACCTGGTACCTGTACGGCGCGGCCTAGGGGCAGTCATGGAAGGCGTTCCTCTCCTTTCGATCATCACCTTCCTGCCGCTCGTCGGCGCGCTGTTCATCCTGATGGTGCGCGGCGAGGAGGCGGACGTCGCCAGGAACGCGCGCTGGACGGCGCTCTGGGCCTCGCTCGGCACCTTCGTCATAAGCCTGTTCCTCTGGTTCCTGTTCGATCCGGCGGAACCGGGCTTCCAGTTCGTCGAGGAACACGAGTGGCTGCCGAGCCTCGGCATCGGCTACCGCATGGGCGTGGACGGCATCTCGATGCTTTTCGTGCTCCTGTCCACGCTGCTCACCCCGATCTGCATCGTGACCAGCTGGCACGCGATCCAGACCCGGGTGAAGGAGTACATGATCGCGTTTCTGCTGCTGGAAACGCTCATGGTCGGGATGTTCTGCGCCCTCGACCTGATCCTGTTCTACGTGTTCTTCGAGGGCGTCCTGATCCCGATGTTCCTGATCATCGGCGTCTGGGGCGGGCCGCGGCGGGTCTATGCAGCGTTCAAGTTCTTCCTCTATACGCTGCTCGGCTCGGTGCTGATGCTGGTCGCCATCCTGGCGATGTACTTCGAGGCCGGCCAGGTCTCCAGCATCCCGCTGCTGCACGACTACGCCTTCCCGGTGCGGATGCAGTACTGGCTGTTCCTCGCCTTCTTCGCCTCCTTCGCGGTGAAGGTGCCGATGTGGCCGTTCCATACCTGGCTGCCGGATGCGCACGTGGAGGCGCCGACGGCCGGATCGGTGATCCTGGCGGGCGTGCTGCTGAAGATGGGCGGCTACGGCTTCCTGCGGTTCTCGCTGCCGATGTTCCCGGTGGCGAGCGACTTCTTCGCCCCGATGATCTACGCGCTCAGCGTGATCGCCGTGATCTACACCTCGCTGGTGGCGCTGGCGCAGACCGACATGAAGAAGCTCATCGCCTATTCGTCGGTTGCGCACATGGGCTTCGTCACCATCGGCATCTTCACCGCCAACGTGCAGGGTGTCGAAGGCGCGATGGTGCAGATGCTGAGCCACGGCTTCGTCTCGGGCGCGCTGTTCATGTGCGTGGGCGTCGTCTACGACCGCACCCACAGCCGCGAGATCGCGACCTACGGCGGGCTGGTGCACCGCATGCCGGTCTACGCCACCGTGTTCCTGCTGTTCACCCTGGCCTCGGTCGGCCTTCCCGGCACCAGCGGGTTCGTCGGCGAGTTCCTGATCATCGTCGGCGCCTTCATCGACAACACCTGGGTGGCGGCGCTGATGGCGACCGGCCTGATCCTGGGGGCCGCCTACATGCTCTACCTCTACCGGCGGGTGATCTTCGGCAAGCTGACCAAGAAGTCGCTCGAGACGATCAAGGACATGACCGGGCTCGAGATCGCCGCCTTCGCGCCGCTGGTGGCGCTGACCCTGTGGATGGGGATCTACCCCTCGAGCTTCCTCGACGTGATGCACAGTTCCATCGATCAGCTTCTGACCAACTACCAGGATGCCCTGGTCGATGCCGGCACCAGCCGGCTGGCGCAGCGCTAGGAGGGGGCGATGCAGGAGCTCAGCCTCTCCGATCTCGGCCTGGCACTGCCCGAGCTGTTCCTCGCCTGCCTTGGCATGGTCCTGCTGGTCTATGGCGCCTTCCGCGGCGCCCGGGCCGCGGGCGAGGTCGCGGTCATCGGCAGCCTTGCGCTTGTCCTGGTCGGCATCCTGGTGCTCACCGGCAGCGTCGAGCGCAGCACGGCCTTCAACGGCCTGTTCGTCGTGGACGCCTTCGCGGTGTTCGTGAAGATCCTGATCCTGCTGGGCGCCGTCCTCGGCATCGTGCTCGCCGCCAACTACCTGAAGGCGGAGGGAATCCAGCGGTTCGAGTACGTCATCCTGCTGATGTTCGCGACGCTCGGCATGATGATGATGGTCTCGGCCAACGACCTGATCGCGCTCTATATCGGGCTGGAGACCCAGAGCCTGGCGCTCTACGTGATGGCGGCCTTCCACCGCGACACGCTGCGGTCGTCGGAGGCGGGGCTGAAGTATTTCGTCCTCGGCGCGCTCAGCTCGGGCATGCTGCTCTACGGCGCATCGATGATCTACGGCTACACCGGCGCCACCGGCTTCGCCGAGATCGCGCAGCACCTCGAGGCGACCGAGGGACCGGCCGCGGTCGGCCTGATCGTCGGCATCGTGTTCGTCGCCGCGGGCCTCGCGTTCAAGACCTCGGCGGTGCCGTTCCACATGTGGACGCCCGACGTCTACGAGGGCGCCCCGACCCCGGTGACCGCGTTCTTCTCCGTGGCGCCGAAGGTGGCCGCGATCGCGCTGTTCATGCGCGTGCTGGCCGATCCGTTCGGCGAGCTGGTGCACGACTGGCGCCAGATCATCATCGCCATCTCGGTCGGCTCGATGGTTCTCGGCGCCTTCGCCGCGATCAACCAGACCAACATCAAGCGCCTGATGGCCTACAGCTCGATCGGCCACGTCGGCTATGCGCTGATCGGGTTTGCCGCCGGCACGCCGGAGGGGATCTCCTCTGTCCTCGTCTACATGGCGATCTATCTCGTCACCAACGTCGGCACCTTCGCGGTGATCATTGCGATGCGCCGGCGGGGCAGGGCGGTGGAGGACATCGCCGACCTGGCGGGCCTCCAGCACCGTCAGCGCGGGATGACGATCGCGCTCACCATCTTCATGTTCTCGATGGCGGGCATCCCGCCGATGGCCGGCTTCATCGGCAAGCTGGTGGTGTTCGGCGCGGCCATCGACGCCGGCCTCACCCTCCTTGCGATCATCGGCGTGCTCGCCAGCGTGGTCAGCGCCTTCTACTACCTTCGCATCGTCAAGGTGATGTGGTTCGACGAGGCGGCGGAGCCGTTCGACAAGCCCGCCGATTCCTCGCTCGGCACGGTCATGTTCGTGTCGGCACTGCTTACCGTGCTGTTCGTGGCCTACCCGGCGCCGCTGATCGACAGCGCGGCGATTGCCGCCGATGCGCTGTTCTAGGCGCGCCGACCGACCGCTGGCGGCCGGCTGACCATGCTGCTGGCCGTCGACATCGGCAACACGAACACGGTGCTCGGTGTCTATGACGACACCGAGAAGCGCGGGGAGTGGCGGATCGCCACCAACGCCGAGCGCACGGCCGACGAGATCGCAGCCGTGCTCAGCCGGCTGATGGAGCTGGCCGGCTATTCCTTCCGCGCGATCGACGGCGCCATCATTGCCAGCGTCGTGCCGCTGGCGACGCCGCACATGGTGCGGATGTGCAGCCGCTATCTGCAGGTCGAGGCGATGGTGGTCGGCCAGTCCGATCTCGACCTCGGCATCCAGGTGCTGATCGACCGGCCCGACCAGGCGGGCGCGGACCGGCTGGTCAACGCGGTCGGCGGTCACGCGCGTTATCCCGGCCCGCTGCTCTTGATCGACTTCGGAACCGCCACCACCTTCGATGTCGTGGATGCCGCCGGCAACTACCGCGGCGGCGTGTTCGCGCCCGGCATCCACCAGTCGGTCAACGCCCTCTATTCCGTGGCGGCGAAGCTGCCGCGGATCGAGATCAGGGCGACGCCGACCATCATCGGCAAGTCCACCGTGCCGGCCATGCAGTCCGGCGTCTTCTGGGGCTACGTCTCGATGATCGAGGGGCTGACGGCGCGCATCCAGGACGAGTTCGGGGAGCCGATGACGGTGATTGCAACGGGAGGCCTGGCCACGCTGTTCAACGAGAACTGCGACGCAATCCACATGGTGGACCCGGATCTGACCCTCCACGGCTTGTGGCACATCTACCGGCGCAACGTCGCCAGGGCCGTGGCCGGCCGATGACCCTGCTCGCCGCGCATCCGCTGGCGGGCCCGGACGAGCTGACCTTCCTCCCGCTCGGCGGTTCCAACGAGATCGGAATGAACCTCAACCTCTACGGCCATGACGGCCGGTGGTTGATGGTGGACCTCGGCGTCACCTTCGGCGACGACACCACGCCGCCGGGGGTCGAGGTGATCATGCCCGATACCCGGTTCATCGAGGAGTACCGCAACGAGCTGTGCGGGCTGGTGCTGACCCACGGCCACGAGGACCACATCGGCGCCGTCCCCTATCTGTGGCCGCGGCTGCGCTGCCCGATCTACGCGACGCCGTTCACCGCCACCCTCGTCCGCCGCAAGCTGGAGGACGCGGGTCTGCTCGCCGAGGCGGAGCTGATCGAGATCCCGATGAGCGGGCGGTTCACCGTCGGCCCGTTCGCGATCGAGCTGATCACGCTCACCCACTCCATTCCCGAGCCCAACGCGGTCGTCATCCGCACGCCCGTGGGCACGGTGCTGCACACCGGCGACTGGAAGTTCGACGAGGCCCCGCTGGTGGGGGCGAGCGCCGACCTCGAGGCCCTGCAGCGGCTGGGCGACGAGGGCGTACTCGCGATGGTCTGCGATTCGACCAACGTCTTCGTCGAGGGCGTCGCCGGCTCCGAGGCCGACGTGCGCGAGACGCTGACCGAGGTGATCGGGCGCTGCGAGCACCGCGTCGGCGTGGCGTGCTTCGCCTCCAACATCGCCCGGCTCGAGACCATCACCAAGGCGGCCATGGCCCACGGCCGCTCGGTGGCGCTGGTCGGGCGCTCGCTGTGGCGGATCGAGGCGGCGGCGCGGGCGAACGGCTACCTCGCCGACCTGCCGCCCTTCATCACCGAGGCGGAGTTCAACCAGCTTCCGCGCGACAAGGCGCTGATGATCTGCACCGGCAGCCAGGGCGAGCCGCGGGCGGCGCTGACGCGCATCGCCTACGGCATGCACCCGCAGGTGAGCCTGGAGCCGGACGACACCGTCATCTTCTCCTCGCGGGTCATCCCCGGCAACGAGCGCCGGATCGGCAACCTGCAGAACGCGCTGGTCAACGCCGGCATCGGCGTGATCACCGCCAGCGACGAGCGGATCCACGTCTCCGGCCATCCGGCCCGTGACGAGCTGGCCGACATGTACCGCTTCATCCGGCCGAAGATCGCCATCCCCGTCCACGGCGAGCCGCGTCACATCCGCGAGCACGCCCGCTTCGCCCGCAGCTGCCAGGTGCCGCAGGCGATCGCGCCGCGGAACGGCACGCTGATCCGGCTCGCCCCCGGACCGGCCGAGGTGGTGGACGAGGTGTTCGCCTCCCGCCTCGCGCTCGACGGGTCGCGGCTGCTGCCGCTCGACGCCATGTTCTTCAAGGACCGGCGCCGGCTGGTCGAGGCGGGCGCCGTCACGGTCACCGTCGTCTTCGACCGCAAGGGCGAGCTCGCCGCCGACCTGCAGATCTCCACCTTTGGCCTGCTCGAGGAGGACGAGGAGTCGGAGGAGATGCTGGACGAGGTGGCCGACCGCATCGTCGATGCGCTCGATGAGCTGGGACCGGCCAAGCGGCGCGACGACGACCTGGTCGAGGAGGCCGTGCGGCGCGGTGTCCGCTCGGTGCTGCGCGAGGCCATCGGCAAGAAGCCGCGGATTGCCGTCCACGTGGTGCGGCTGTAGGAGAGGGGGGCGATGACCCTCTTCACCAGCATCGTAGTCTATGTGCTGCTGTGGTGGCTGACCCTGTTCGCGGTGCTGCCGTGGCGGGTGCAGCCGCAGTCCAGCCGCACCAGGGGTCACGACGCCGGGGCGCCGGAGCGGCCGATGCTCATCGGCAAGCTGCTGGCCACCACGCTGATCAGCCTGGTGCTGTTCGCCATCGTCTATGCGCTGATCGACAACGACGTGATCAGTTTCCGCCGGATGTCGGAATCGCTTGTTCAGCAGCGCGCCCATTAGGGCGCATCATCGCGCAGAGCCGGCCAGAAACAATAAAAGCAAGATACCGAAGTATCCTGCTTTCAAGGGTCTCCGCACAAAAGCACGGCAATCTTCTTGGCTCGGCATTGTGTCTGCCGACGGCGCCTATCCTCCCTGACACTCGGACCAGCGCGTCCCACTGCGAAATGGGACCCTGGATATACAAGGAAAAGGACGCTGCGTCACCCACTTTCTGACCGTGACTGCTGTCTGTACGGAAAGGACATCATCTCGCCATGATTGGCCTTGATGGGAGCGGGGGAGACTGCCGTTGCGCGCCGGCGGCGTGATGCCTAAGGTCCGCGGCACGCTTGGGCCGGAGAGTCGGCCGGAAGGGTGGGAGCCGGGATGTTCGGATTGTTCGAGCGCATGGTGGCGTTCCGGTACCTGCGGGCGCGGCGCTCCGAGGGCTTCATCTCCGTCATCGCCTGGTTCTCGCTGCTCGGCATCGCGCTCGGCGTCGCGACGCTGATCATCGTGATGTCGGTGATGAACGGGTTCCGGGCCGAGCTGCTGGGCAAGCTCCTGGGCCTGAACGGGCACATCACCGTCGCCGGGCTCGCCGGACCGCTCACCGACTACGAGGCGGTCGCCGACCAGGTCGAAACCGCCCCCGGCGTCATCCTCACCATGCCGGCGGTCGAGGGCCAGGCGATGGCCATGGTCAACGACCGGGCGACCGGCGTACTGGTGCGCGGCATCCGGCCCGGCGACTTCGCCGTCCGGCCGATCCTTGCGGACGGCCTCACCGCCGGCAGCCTCGAGGCCTTCCAGCCGGGCTCGGTGATCATCGGCTACCGGCTCGCCGCGCGTCTGGGCCTGCGCGTCGGTGACACGATCACCCTGGTCTCGCCCTTCTTCAACCAGGGCGCCTTCGGCCGCGTACCGCGCCTGAAGGATTACGTCATCGCCGGCACCTTCGATGTCGGCATGTTCCAGTACGACGACAACTTCGCCTTCATGACACTGGACGACGCCAGGATATTCTTCCGCACCGATCCCGGCGTTTCCTACCTCGAGGTGTTCACCGCCGACCCCGACCGGGTGGAGGAGGCGCGCGCTTCCATCATCCAGGCGCTGGACCGCCAGTACCGCATCGGCGACTGGAAGACGTCGCAGGGCGCGTTCGTCGGCGCGCTGCAGGTCGAACGGAACGTGATGTTCCTGATCCTGACCCTGATCATCCTGGTCGCCGCCTTCAACATCATCTCCAGCCTGATCATGCTGGTGAAGGACAAGGCGCGGGCGATCGCGATCATGCGCACCATGGGCGCGTCGCGCGGGATGATCATGCGAATCTTCTTCATGACCGGCGCCAGCATCGGGGTGATCGGCACCACCCTCGGACTCGGGCTCGGGCTGCTGATCTGCGACAACATCGAGGCGATCAAGCAGTGGCTGGAATCGTCCACCGGCGCCGAGCTGTTCCCCGGCGAGATCTATTACCTGTCGCGGCTGCCGGCCAAGGTCGATCCGACGGAGGTGGTGCAGGTGGTTGTGATGGCGCTGGGCCTCTCCTTCCTCGCCACGATCTACCCGTCGTGGCGGGCGGCCCGGCTCGACCCCGTCGTCGCGCTGAGGGAGGAATAGGCGCATGGCAGTCCAGCCGCCGCCGCTGCGGCTCCGCGGGATCGTCCGCACCTTCCGCCAGGGCGACGCCGTGCTGAAAGTGCTGCGCGGGATCGACCTCACGCTCCACAGCGGGGAGCTGGTGGCGCTGGTCGGGCCGTCGGGTGCCGGCAAGTCGACCATGCTCCAGATCGCCGGCCTGCTGGAGCGGCCGACCGCGGGCGACGTCGAGATCGACGGGGTGTCGTGCGGCAAGCTCGGCGACCGGGCGCGCACGCTGATCCGCCGCAACAAGCTGGGCTTCGTGTACCAGTACCACCACTTGCTGCGCGAGTTCAGCGCCACCGAGAACGTGATGGTGCCGCAGCTCATCGACAAGCGGTCGAAGCGCGAGGCGCGCGAGCGGGCGCGGGCGCTGCTGGAGCGGGTGGGGCTGGGCCACCGGCTCAACCACCGGCCATCGCGGCTGTCGGGCGGCGAGCAGCAGCGGGTGGCGCTGGCGCGTGCGCTCGCCAACCGGCCGGCGCTGCTGCTGGCCGACGAGCCGACCGGCAACCTGGACAGCGAGACCGGCAACGGCGTGTTCGCCATGCTGACGGAGCTGGTGCGCGAGACCGGGCTCGCCGCGCTGATCGCAACCCACAACATGGAGCTCGCCCAGCGGATGGACCGTATCGTCCGGATGCAGGACGGCGTGCTCCTCGAGGGGGCCCCGGCGCATCACTGACGACCCGGCGCGAATGTGCGAGGCTCGGTGGTGATGGGAATCGCGGACTTCATCCACCTGCGGGCGCGGACGGCCTACTCGCTGACCGAGGGGGCCATCCGGGCAAAGGACCTGCCCAAGCTGTGCGTGAAGCACGGCATGCCGGCGATCGCCGTCACCGACCACAACAACCTGTTCGGAGCGCTCGAATTCTCGCTCGCGTCCCGCGACATGGGCGTGCAGCCGATCATCGGCTGCACGCTGCGCATCGCCGTTCCGGCGGAGGGCCACGCCTCGCAGGGGCCGCGCGTGGACATGCTGCCGGTGCTCGTCCAGACCGAGGAGGGATACCGCAACCTGCTGGCGCTGGTCAGCGACTCCTACCTGCGGCCGGGCGGCGAGGCGGCGCCGGTGCTGAGCTGGGAGCAGCTGAAGAACCGCACCGACGACCTGATCGTCCTGACCGGCGGCGCCTCCGGGCCGCTCGCCCGCTGCTTGCTCGAGCGCAACCCCGACGGCGCCCGCGCCATGCTGGACCGCTTGCGCACGCTGTTCCCCGACCGGGTCTATGTCGAGATCAGCCGGCACGAGCTGCCCGTCGAGGCGCAGATCGAGGACGGGCTGGTCAACCTGGCCTACGATGCCGACGTGCCGCTGGTCGCCACCAATGACATCTATTTCGACAGCGTGGACATGTACGAGGCGCACGATGCCCTGCTGTGCATCGGCGCCCGCACCCACATCTCGGTCAGCAACCGGCCGCGGCTGACTCCACACCATCGCTTCAAGACGGCGGAGGAGATGCGCTACGTCTTCGCCGACCTGACGGAGGCGGCCGACAACACGCTGGTGGTCGCGCAGCGCTGCAGCTGGTTTCCGACCGAGCGGAAGCCGATCCTGCCTGCCTTCGACACCGCGCACGGCCGCGACGAGCCGGAGGAGCTGCGCGCCCAGGCGCGCGCCGGCCTGGAGAGCCGGCTCGAGGCTCACGTGTTCACGCCCGACATGGACGAGGCCGCCCGCGCCGCGGCGGCCGAGCCCTATCGCGAGCGCCTCGAGTACGAGCTTAACACCATCGCGCAGATGGGCTTCCCCGGATACTTCCTGATCGTCGCCGACTTCATCCAGTGGGCGAAGAAGAACGGCATCCCGGTCGGTCCGGGCCGTGGGTCGGGCGCGGGCTCGCTCGTCGCCTGGGCACTGCGCATCACCGACCTCGACCCGCTGCGATGGGGGCTCCTGTTCGAGCGCTTCCTCAACCCCGAGCGCGTGTCGATGCCGGACTTCGACATCGACTTCTGCAAGGACCGCCGCGACGAGGTGATCCGCTACGTGCAGGACAAGTACGGCCACGACCGCGTCGCCCAGATCATCACCTTCGGCAAGCTGGAGGCGCGGGCCGCGCTGCGGGACGTGGGCCGGGTGCTGGAGATGCCCTACGGCCAGGTAGACCGCATCGCCAAGCTGGTGCCGTTCAACCCGGCCAAGCCGATCCCTCTCGCCAAGGCGATCGAGGAGGAGCCGCGGCTGGTCGAGATGCGCGACAGCGACGAGGCCGTCCGCCGGCTGATGGACATCGCGCTGAAGCTGGAAGGCCTCTACCGCAACGCCTCGACCCACGCCGCCGGCGTCGTCATCGGCGACCGGCCGCTGCACGAGCTGACGCCGCTGTACAAGGACCCGGCGTCGGACATGCCGGTCACCCAGTTCAACATGAAGTTCGTCGAGCTGGCCGGGCTGGTGAAGTTCGACTTCCTCGGGCTGAAGACGCTGACGGTGCTGCACGACGCCTGCGAGCTGATCCGCGCGCGCGGCGGCAGCATCGACCTCGATCACATCCCGCTCGACGATCCGGCCACCTACCAGATGCTGTCGCGGGCAGACACGGTCGGCGTGTTCCAGCTGGAAAGCGGCGGCATGCGCGACGTGCTGCGCAAGCTCCGCCCCGACCGGTTCGAGGACATCATCGCCGTCGTCGCCCTGTACCGCCCGGGGCCGATGGAAAACATTCCAAGCTACATCAACCGGAAGCACGGGAAGGAACAGCCCGACTACATGCATCCCAGCCTGGAGCCGATCCTGAAGGAGACCTACGGGATCATGATCTACCAGGAGCAGGTGATGCAGATCGCCCAGGTGCTGGCCGGCTACTCCCTCGGCAGCGCCGACCTGCTGCGCCGCGCCATGGGCAAGAAGATCCAGTCGGAGATGGATGCCCAGCGCGCGACCTTCATCGAGGGAGCGCGCAAGAACGGGGTCGGCGACGGAACGGCGTCGCGCATCTTCGACCAGGTGAACAAGTTCGCCGGCTACGGCTTCAACAAGAGCCACGCCGCCGCCTACGCCCTCGTCGCCTACCAGACCGCCTATCTGAAGGCGAACCACCCGGTCGAGTTCATGGCCGCGTCGATGACGCACGACCTGGGCAACACCGACAAGCTCAACGTCTTCCGCCAGGAGCTCGCCCGGCTGAAGGTGCCGCTGCTGCCGCCGGACGTGAACCGGTCCGGCGCGACCTTCACCGTGGAGCTGGATACCTCGGGCAGGCCCGCGATCCGCTACGCCCTCGCCGCGGTGAAGGGGGTGGGCCTGCAGGCGATGCAGGAACTGGTCCGCGAGCGGGAGGAACGGGGGCGGTTCCGCGACCTGTTTGACTTCGCCCGGCGCCTCGACGCCCGCGTCGTCAACAAGCGGCAGATGGAGAACCTCGTCTGCGCCGGCGCCTTCGACAGCCTGTCGCCCAACCGCGCGCGGACCTTCGAGGCGGTCGAGCTCCTGGTGAAATGGTCCCAGGCGTCGCAGGCGGCGCGGGAGAGCGCGCAGACCAGCCTGTTCGGCGGGCCCGACGGCGGCGACACCATGCGGCCGCCACCGCTGCCGGAGCGCAGCGACTGGCCGGCGATGGAGCGCCTGAAGCGCGAGTTCGAGGCAATCGGCTTCTACCTCTCCGCCCATCCGCTCAACGCCTATGAGGCGACGCTGCGGCGGATCGGGGCGGTGGAATACGGCTCGCTGCGGGAGTGGCTCGCCAACCGCAGCGGCGGGCGTCCGCTGCTCGCCGGCGTGGTGCTGGGGGTGCAGGAGCGGACGTCGAGCCGTACCGGCAACCGCTTCGCCCATGTGACGCTGTCGGACGCCAGCGGCTCCTACGAGGTGACGCTGTTCTCCGAAGTGCTGGCTACGGCGCGCGACCTGCTCACCGTCGGCAACATCATCGTCGCGGCGGTGGACGCGCAGGTGCAGGACGAGGAGATGCGCCTGACCGCGCAGCGCGTGGAATCGCTGGAGGCGCGGTCTGCGCAGGGGATCACCGGACTCCGCATCTTCATCGACAGCGCGGCGCCGCTGGCCGCGATCCGCTCCGCCATCGACCAGGCCGACGCGATCGCCTCCGACCAGGGCCGCGCCCAGCGCGGGAAGATCCAGCTGGTGATCGACGCCGACGACCAGGAGGTGGAGATCGCGCTGCCGAAGGCGCACGTCACCAGTGCCGCACTGCGGGCGGCGGTGAAGAGCATCGGCGGCGTGCTGGACGTGCAGGAACTGGGGTAGCGGGGGAACAGCGATGGCGGATCAGGACAACCTGCGCCGGCGGCGGCCGGACGACGCGCTGCTGGTGATCGACGTCCAGTACGACTTCTGTCCGGGCGGCTCACTGGCGATCGCGGAGGGCGACGCGATCGTGCCGGTGGTGAACCGGCTGGCGAGCCGGTTCGAGCACGTGATTCTGACCCAGGACTGGCACCCGGCAGACCACGCTTCGTTTGCCTCGCAGCACCCCGGCACGCCGGTGTTCGGCACCATCCGGATGCCCTACGGCGACCAGACCGTGTGGCCCGACCACTGCGTCCAGGGCACCCACGGGGCGGAGATCCACGCCGACCTCTCCATCCCCCACGCCGAGCTCATCCTGCGCAAGGGGTTCCGGCGCACCATAGACAGCTACTCCGCCTTCTTCGAGAACGACCGGATCACGGCGACCGGGCTCGCCGGCTACCTGCGCGAGCGCGGGCTGAAGCGCCTGTTCTGCGTCGGGCTCGCCTTCGACATCTGCGTCCGCTTTTCGGCGGAGGACGCCGTCCGCCAGGGCTTCGAGGCCGTGGTCATCGAGGATGCCTGCCGCGCGGTGGACCTGCACGGGACGAAGGAAGCCGCCTACCGCGGGTTCAGCGAGCGGGGCGTCGCACTCACCGTCGCCGACCGCGTCGTCTGACGGTCAGAGCAGCGGCGCCGCCAGGTGCGCCGCGCGCGACGCCAGCCGGAACCAGTAGGACCGGCGGTTGTACGCTTCGGTCGAGAACAGTTCCGACTGGGCGAAGTCGGCGATCAGCATGCGCTCCACCTCCGCGGCGAAGGCTGGGTCGGCGATCAGCGCGGTGATCTCGAAGTTGATGTGCAGCGACCGGTTGTCGAGGTTGGCGGAGCCGACCGAGGCCAGCGTGTCGTCCACCAGGAATACCTTCTGGTGCAGCACGCCATTCTGGTACAGGAACACCTTGATGCCGGCGTCGACCAGGCTGGGCAGGTAGCTGAACTGGGCGAGCCAGGCGGTGCGGATGTCGGCCTTGTCCGGCACCAGCACCCGCACGTCCACGCCGCGCAGGGCCGCGAGCTGCAGCGCGCGGATGATCGGCTCGTCGGGCACGAAATAGCCGGCCGCGACCCACAGGCGCGAGGTCGCGGAGTTGAACGCCTGGACGTGCATCAGCGCGCAGACGGCGTCCGTGTCCGCGGGTCCGGTGCGGACGACGACCGCCGGCATGTTTCCTGCCGCCTCGCCCGCCGGTGGCTGCCACACCAGCTCCGGCACCGTGCGCTCGGCCCAGTACCAGTCCTCGACGAAGGCCATCTGCGTCATCTGCACGACCGGGCCCCACAGCTGGACGTGGGTGTCGCGCCAGTGGCCGAAGCGCTTGACCCGGCCGAGATACTCGTCGCCGATGTTGAGCCCGCCGACGAAGGCGCAGCGGCCGTCCACCACGATCGTCTTGCGGTGGTTGCGGAAGTTGATCTGCCAGCGGTTGCCCGGCCCGCGGGTGGTCTTGAAGCCGGCCACCTTCACGCCGCCCGCCTGCAGTGCCCGGAGATAGCTGTGGGGCAGGCGGACCGAGCCGATCTCGTCGTAGAGGAAATAGACCCGGATGCCGTCCTTCGCCCGGGCGATCAGGGAGTCGCGGAACTGCCGCCCGATGGCGTCGTCGCGCACGATGTACGACTGGAACAGCACGTAGTCCTGCGCCTGCGCGATCGCATCCAGCATCGCCGGATAGGTCTGCTCGCCGTCGATCAGCAGCCGCGCGTTGTTGCCGCCGGCGAAGGGCAGGGTGGTGAGGTTGCGGATGGTGGTGAACAGGTATTCCAGACCGCGCGGCGGCTCCACCGCGCAGGTCGCGAGCAGGCTGTCGAGCGCCCGCGCCTCGTTCGAGGTGCGGGTATAGGCGGTGCGGTGGGCGCGGACATAGCCGTGGAAGCGGTTGCGGCCGAAAACGGCGTAGAGTGGCACCGCAAGCAGGGGGAACGCCAGCAACGACAGGATCCAGGCGACGATCGCCTGCGGCGTCCGGCTGCTCTGGATCACCTGCGTGATGCACCAGGCGGCAACGACATAGAGGGCGAAGGCGGCGAGTCCGACGACGGTGCCGAGGTCTTCCAGCATCAGCCGGCCGCCTCCGCCGCGGTGGTCCTTTGATCGGCCGCGGCGGGGGCACCGCCGGGGACCTCGATGTGCGCCCAGACGGGAAGGTGGTCGGAAGCGAGCCGGGCGTGCTCTGACACGTGCACGCCGGCGCGGGCGATCTGGATGTCGGGGCTGGTCATGATCCGGTCGAGCGCGCTGACAGGCCGCTTGGAGTGGAAGGTGGGGCCGGTCTGGGCGACATGGTGGTGACGCGCGAACTCGGCAATGCACCCGCCGTGGGTGCTCCACTCGTTGAGGTCGCCCATCAGCACCGTGGGATGGCGGTGCTCCAGCGACTCCAGATGCTCCAGCACGGCGCGCGCCTGGCGGCGGCGCCAGACGCCGAGCAGCCCGAGGTGCATGCCGATCACCCGCAGCGCACAGCCGTCCACGCTGAGGTCGGCCAGCGCCGCGCCGCGCGGCTCCAGCGCGGGCAGCACCAGCTTGCGGCTGCCCAGCACCTCGATCCCGCGCCGGGCGAGGATGGCATTGCCGTGCCAGCCGATGCTCTCGGCGCGCGCGCCGAACAGGATGAGCTGGTAGTCGGTCTCGCCCTCGATCAGCTCCGGCGCCAGCGACGTGGTGCGGGAGCCGAAGCGGCGGTCCACTTCCTGCAGGGCGACGATGTCGGCGTTGATCTCGTTGAGCACGGCGATGATGCGGCCCGGCCGCCGGCGCCAGTCGGTGCCCACGCTCTTGCGGATGTTGTACGAGGCGACGCGGACCAGCGGCAAACGAATCCCTCCTGCCCGGAACAACAGGTATCCGGTCCGGACGTCCCTGCAAGCATCCGTCGGTGGGGAGCCCTCTGCGCTTGCAATCGTCGGCGGCGCCCGCTATCTAGGCGCCCAACTCCGCGCATGGGCACGTGGCCGTCGGACGACGGTCCATCCGGTGTCTCGAAGTTCCAAGGTCGAGGCTAGCCCCATGCTTGGTCAACCGGAAAAGGACAAACGCCATGGCGATGCCAACGTTCACCATGCGCCAGCTGCTGGAAGCCGGCGTGCACTTCGGCCACCACACCCGCCGGTGGAACCCGAAGATGGCTCCCTACCTCTACGGGGCCCGCAACAGCGTCCACATCATCGACCTGCAGCAGACGGTCCCGTTGCTGGACCAGGCGCTGAACGTCGTGCGTGACGTTGCCGCCAGCGGCGGCCGCGTGCTGTTCGTCGGCACCAAGCGGCAGGCGGCCGACAAGGTCGCCGAATACGCCAAGCGCTGCGGCCAGTACTACGTGAATCACCGCTGGCTCGGCGGCATGCTCACCAACTGGCAGACGATCTCGCACTCGATCCGTCGCCTGCGCGAGCTGGAGGGCATGCTGGAGAACGCCGGCGACACCTCCGGCTTCACCAAGCGCGAGCTGCTGTTCCTGACCCGCGAGCGGGAGAAGCTGGACCGCGCGCTCGGCGGCATCAAGGACATGGGCGGCCTGCCCGACATGCTGTTCGTCCTCGACGTGAACAAGGACGACCTGGCGGTCCAGGAAGCCAACAAGCTGAACATTCCGGTTGTCGCGATCCTCGACAGCAACTCCGACCCGCGCGGCGTCCAGTTCCCGATCCCGGGCAACGACGACGCGCTGCGCGCGATCACGCTCTATCTCGAGCTCATCTCCGGGGCGATCCTGGACGGCCTGCAGCGGATGATGATCTCGCAGGGCGTCGACATCGGCGCCCAGGTGGAGCCGGAGCCGGAACTGCTGCCGGAGGACGTGGTTGAGGCAGACGCGGCCGGCCAGGCCGAGACGTCGGACACCGAGGCCTCTGGCGAAGAGGATCGGGCGACCGCCTGACCCTGCGGCAGCCGCGCCGGCCATCCGGCGGCGGCGCGAACACGGTGCGATTGAGGGGAACTGACATGGCGGAGATCACGGCCGCGGCTGTGAAGGCGCTGCGTGAGAAGACCGGCGCGGGCATGATGGACTGCAAGAAGGCGCTGACGGAGACCGGCGGCGACGCCGAGGCCGCGGTCGACTGGCTGCGCAAGAAGGGCCTGGCCGCCGCGGCGAAGAAGGCCGGTCGGGTCGCTGCCGACGGTCTGGTCGGCGTGGCGGCGCGCGGCAACGTCGGCGCGCTGGTCGAGGTCAACGCGGAAACCGACTTCGTCGCCCGCAACGAGCAGTTCCAGGCTTTCGTGTCGCGCGTCGTCGAGCTCGCGCTCGACGTCGACGACCTGGAGGGCCTGCAGGCGGCGCCGTACGGCGACGGCCGCACGGTGTCCGAGGCGCTGACCCAGCTCATCGCCACCGTCGGCGAGAACATGACGCTGCGGCGGATGCAGAAGCTGACCGTGGGCGAGGGCGTGGTCGCGAGCTACATGCACAGCGCGGTGGCGCCGGGCCTGGGCAAGATCGGCGTGATCGTCGGCCTCGGCTCGTCCGCCGACGCCGCGGCCCTGGGCGGCCTGGGCAAGCAGATCGCGATGCACATCGCGGCCGCCAATCCGCTCGTCGCCCGGCGGGAGGAGCTGGATCCGCAGCTGGTCGAGCGCGAGCGCACGGTGCTGCGCGAGCAGGCGCTTGAGCAGGGCAAGCCGGCCGAGATCGTCGACAAGATGATCGAGGGCCGGATGCGCAAGTTCTACGAGGAGGTCGTGCTGACCGAGCAGGTGTTCATCATGGACACCGACAAGAAGGTCGGCGCGGTCGTCGAGGCCGCGGCCAAGGAGCTGGGCGCGCCGGTGACGGTGACGGCGTTTGCCAAGTTCGTGCTGGGCGAGGGGGTCGAGAAGGCGGAAGACGATTTCGCCGCCGAAGTCGCCAAGCTGGCCGGCTGACGAATGGCCGGGCAACCGGAGGGCGCGGCGGTTCCCGATCCTTCGTCGCTGCCCTACCGCCGGATACTGCTGAAGATTTCCGGCGAGGCCCTCATGGGCCAGCAGAAGTTCGGCCTCGACAGCAGCATCGTCGGGCAGATCGCCGACGAGCTGGCAACCGTCCGGGCCAGGGGCGTCCAGCTCTGTCTCGTCGTCGGCGGGGGGAACATCTTCCGCGGGGTCTCGGGCGCCGCGTCCGGCATGGACCGGGCGAGCGCCGACCACATGGGCATGCTGGCGACGGTGATCAACGCGCTTGCCCTGCAGAGCGCGCTGGAGCAGCGGGGCGTGCATACCCGGGTCCAGTCGGCGATCCCGATGGACACGGTGTGCGAGCCCTTCATCCGCCGGCGGGCGATGCGCCACATGGAAAAGGGGCGCATCGTCATCTTCGCCGCCGGCACCGGCAATCCCTTCTTCACGACCGACACCGCCGCCGCGCTTCGCGCGTCGGAGATGCAGTGCGACGTGCTGATGAAGGGGACCAAGGTCGACGGCGTCTACAGCGCCGACCCGATGACCTCGCCCGACGCCGTCCGGCACGAGCGGCTGGGTTACCGGGACGTCTTGTCACGCGACCTGAATGTGATGGATCATTCCGCCATCGCGCTGGCCCGCGAGAACAGGATTCCGATCGTCGTGTTCTCGATCCGGCAGCCGGGTGCCTTCGTCGACGTGGCGTTGGGCAGGGGCCGCTACACCATGATCTGTGACCCGGACGATCAGGGCTGAACGCGCCGCGCGGAAGCTGGAGGAGGGGAACGTGAGCGAGCACGGCGGGAGCCACCGCACATTCGACAAGAGGGACATCCGGCGCCGGATGCAGGGTGCCGTGGATGTCTTCAAGCAGGAGCTCGCCGGCCTGCGGACGGGACGGGCATCGACGGCGCTGCTCGAGCCGATCATGGTGGAAGCCTACGGCGGGCAGATGCCGATCTCCCAGCTCGGCACGATCAGCGTCATCGATCCCCGCATGCTGGCCGTCCAGGTGTGGGACCGCCAGCTCGTCGGCGCCACCGAGCGGGCGATCCGCGACAGCGGCCTGGGGCTGAACCCGATGTCGGAAGGCCAGGTGATCCGCGTGCCGCTGCCGGAGCTGAACCAGGAGCGCCGCGCGGAGCTGACCAAGGTCGCGCACAAGTATGCCGAGCAGACCCGCGTCGCCGTGCGCAATGTGCGCCGCGACGCGATGGACGTGCTGAAGCAGCAGGAGAAGGAAGGGACGATCTCCCAGGACGAGCACCGCTCCCTCGGCCAGGAAGTGCAGCGGATGACGGACGAAACCATCAAGGAGATCGACCAGATCCTGGCGGCCAAGGAAGCCGAGATCATGCAGGTCTGAGCATGGCGGATACCGCGCCCAGAGCCGGTGACGTGGCCGCCATGCCGCAGCACGTTGCCATCATCATGGATGGCAACGGGCGCTGGGCGCGGAACCGCGGGCTGCCCAGGATCGCCGGCCACCGCCGCGGCGCGGAATCGGTGCGCGAGGCGGTACGCGCCGCCGGTCAGCTCGGCGTCCGCTATCTGACCCTGTTCGGCTTTTCCTCGGAGAACTGGAAGCGCCCCAACAGCGAGGTCGAGGACCTCATGGGGCTGTTGCGGCGCTACCTGCGCAGCGAGGTTTCCGAGCTGCACGCCCAGAACGTGCGCCTGCGCGTCATCGGCGACCGCCATCGCCTGTCCCGCGACATCGTCCAGCTTATCGGCGACGCAGAGGCGCTGACCGCCGGCAACACCGGTCTCACCCTCATCCTCGCGCTCAGCTACGGCAGCCGGTCCGAGCTCACCGAGGCGGCCCGCAGCATCGCTGCCGACGTCGCTGCCGGCCGGCTCCGGCTGGAGGAGATCGACGAGACGCTGGTCGGCCAGCGGCTCTACACCGCCGACATCCCCGATCCCGACCTGCTGATCCGCACCAGCGGCGAGCAGCGGATCAGCAACTTCCTGCTCTGGCAGTGCGCCTACGCCGAGATGATCTTCCTCGACATCCTGTGGCCGGATTTCGCAAGCGAGCATCTGGCCGAGGCGCTGCGCGAGTATGGCCGGCGCGAGCGTCGCTATGGCATGGCCGGGCGGTGAGGGGCCGCCCGCAGCGCCGGCCACCGGTCGCCGCTTCCGCGATCTGACAGTCCGCACCGTCGCCGGCGTGGTGCTGGCGGCGCTGGCGCTGCTGGCGATCCTGCTCGGTCCCTGGGGCGTGGTCGTGCTCACCGGCGTGGTGCTCGGCGCCAGCGCGGCCGAGTGGCGACGCCTGATGGCGCACGGCATGTCGAAGGGCTGGGCGACCGCTGGCGGCGTCTACCTCGTTCTCGCTGCATTGTCTTTCTGTTACATATACTTCGGACCAACTCTTCAGAACGTGGAAGAGCTGGCCCGCAACTCATTGCTCTGGTTCCTCGCGATCGTCGTCGCCAACGACTGTCTCGCCTATGGCGTCGGACGGGTCGTCGGCGGGCCGCGCCTTGCGCCGCGGATCAGCCCGAAGAAGACCTGGTCGGGGGCGGTCGGCGGCATCGTGGCGGCCGGGCTCGCCGCCGCCGGCGTGAGCCTGGCGATGGATGCGGCCAGTCCGCTGCTGCTGGGGCTGGCCGGCATGGTGCTCGCCGCCATCGCCCAGGTGGGAGACCTCGCCGAGTCCCGGCTGAAGCGGGTGGTCGGGGTGAAGGATTCGGGCAAGGTGATCCCCGGCCACGGCGGGGTCCTCGACCGGGTGGACGGCCTCGCGGCCGCAGCGATCGCGCTTGCCGCTGCCCAGGCCGTCACCGGCGCGCCGGCGCTGCAATGGTGACCCGCGTCACCCTGCTCGGCGCCACCGGCTCCGTCGGACGGCAGACGGCGGACGTGATGCGGGCGCACCCGGATCGCTTCCGGGCCGTCGCGCTCACCGCGCACGGCAATGTCGAGATGCTCGCGGCCATGGCCCGGGAGCTGGGCGCCGAATATGCGGCCGTGGCACGCGAGGAGGCCTATCCGGCGCTGAAGGACGCGCTCACCGGCAGTGGCATCGAGGCAGGCGCCGGCCCGGGCGCGCTGGAAGAGGCGGCGGCGCGGGACGCGGATTTCGTCATGGCCGCCATCGTCGGCGCGGCCGGTCTCGGCCCGACCATGCGGGCGGCGCGCCGCGGCGCCCGCATCGGGCTCGCCAACAAGGAATGCCTCGTCTGTGCCGGCGATATCCTGCTCGACGCCGTCCGGGCGAACGGCGCCGTGCTGCTGCCGGTCGATTCCGAGCACAATGCGATCTTCCAGGTGATCGAGACGGAGCGGCCGGCGGCGATCGAGCGCATCATCCTCACAGCCTCCGGCGGGCCGTTCCGCACCCGCAGCCGCGAGTCCCTGCGCGACGTGACGCCGGAGGAGGCGGTCGCCCATCCCAACTGGCGCATGGGTGCCAAGATCTCGGTCGACAGCGCGACCATGATGAACAAGGGCCTCGAACTCATTGAGGCGATGCACCTTTTCCCGGTCGGCCCGGAGCAGATCGAGGTTGTGGTCCACCCGGAATCGGTGGTCCATTCGCTGGTTGCCTATGTCGACGGCTCGGTCCTCGCGCAGCTCGGGTCGCCCGACATGCGCACGCCGATCGCCTACTGCCTCGCCTGGCCGGAGCGGGTGTCCACGCCCGCGCCGCGACTGGATCTGGCGGCGATCGGCCAGCTCCGCTTCGAGGCGCCGGACCCGGTGCGATTTCCGGCGCTCCGCCTGGCCCGGGAAGCCATGGTCGCCGGTGGCGCGCGTCCGATCGTGCTGAATGCGGCCAACGAGGTCGCGGTGGAAGCGTTCCTTGCGCGCCGGCTGCCCTATCTTGCCATCACCGATGTGGTGGAGCGCGTTCTCGACGAGATGGACCCGCCGGCGCCTGCGGACATCGAGGCGGTGGTCGCCATCGATGGCCTCGCCCGGGCGCGTGCCGCGCAGGTTGTGAAAGACCGTGCAATTTGAGTAAGGTGGCCGCGCCGTGCCGCTCCGCAGGGAGCGCGCCGCGGTGCGTCGCTTCCTGGATGCAAGGGCCGCATGATCGACTTCCTGGTAGGCACGCTTGTCCCGTTCCTGTTTGTGCTGACCGTCCTGGTCTTCGTGCACGAGCTCGGGCACTACCTGATCGCACGCTGGAACGGGGTGCGCGTCGAGACGTTCTCGGTCGGCTTCGGCCCCGAGCTGTTCGGACGCACCGACCGCCGCGGTACCCGCTGGCGGGTGAGCGCCCTGCCGCTTGGCGGCTACGTCAAGATGCTCGGCGGCGAGCATTCGCTCACCGGCAACAAGGACGAGCCCCTCAGTCCCGAGATGCTGGCCCATCTCGACCGCATCGGCGTTTCGCCGGCGCAGTACGCCTTCGAGGCCTTCCCGAACAAGCGGCTGGCGCAGCGCGCCGCCATCGTCGCCGGCGGCCCGATCGCCAACTTCCTGCTGGCGGCGGTGCTGTTCGCCGGGCTGTTCATGTTCGTCGGCGAGCCGACCACCGATCCGATCGCCGGGACGGTGCAGGAGGGGAGCGCCGCTGCTGCGGCCGGAATTCAGCCGGGCGACCGTATCCTGGAGGTCGATGGCGACTCCATCGCCACCTTCGAGGAGCTGCGCCGGGTCATCGGCCTCAATCGGGGCACGCCGATCGAGATCCTGGTCGAGCGCGACGGCCGGCAGCTGCTGCTGACCGCCACGCCGACGCTGCAGCGCGTGGTGGACCCGCTGGGCAACGAGACCACGGTCGCCCAGCTCGGCATCACCCAGAGCGTCGCGCCGGTGGCGCCGCTGGATCCGCTGACCGCGGTGGCCCGGGGCTTCGAGGAGACCTATGACCTCAGCGTGATGACGGTGCAGGCGGTCGCCCAGATCGTGACCGGCACGCGCGGCACCGAGGATGTGAGCGGGGTGGTCGGGATCGCCAACCTGTCGGGGCAGGTGGCGGACCTCGGCATCATCCCGCTGATCCACTTCATGGCGATCCTCTCGATCAGCCTCGGCCTGATCAATCTCGTTCCGATTCCGGTGCTTGATGGCGGGCACCTGCTGTTCTACGCGATCGAGGCGGTCCGGGGGCGGCCGCTGAGTCGCCGCGCCATCGAGGTGGCGATGAGTTTCGGTCTGGTCGTGATCGTGGGGCTGTTCATCACCACGACCGTCCTCGATCTGATGCGGTTCGAGGGCATCGCGGCGTTCCTCAACGATCTCACGGGCTAGGATAACAACGGCAGGACGCTTCTGATGGGGGGAAGATTGCGGGCACTGGCGGTCGTTGCGGCGCTGTTGGCGGCGATCGGCCTGCCGGCTGCCCGGGCACAGCAGCCGGGGCCGCCGATCAGCGAAATCCGGGTGGAAGGCAACCAGAGGATCGAGACGGAGACGGTCCGGTCCTACCTCACGGTCCGCGAGGGTGACCCGCTCGACCCGTTCACCCTGAACGAATCGTTGCGCGCGCTGTTCGCCAGCGGCCTCTTCGCCGACGCCACGGTCACGGT
The DNA here is from genome assembly GCA_937988735.1 of uncultured Alphaproteobacteria bacterium. GTDB lineage: Bacteria > Pseudomonadota > Alphaproteobacteria > CALKHQ01 > CALKHQ01 > CALKHQ01. The sequence goes on along the minus strand of CALKHQ010000005.1, from coordinate 1,123 downwards.
CGAGGGGACGTCGGTTATCATCCGGGTGTCCGAGAACCCGATCATCAACCGCGTCATCTTCGAGGGCAACGACCGCATCGACACCAACGTGCTGGAGGCGGAGGTCCAGTCGCGGCCGCGCACCGTCTACACCCAGACCCAGGTGGCCGAGGACGCCGACCGGGTGCTGGAGCTCTACCGCCGCAGCGGCCGCTATGCGGCTTCGGTGGAGCCGAAGATCATCGCCTTGGACCAGAACCGCGTCGATCTGATCTTCGAGATCAACGAGGGACCGCTTACCGGCGTCGAGCGCATCAGCTTCGTCGGCAACCGTGCGTTCAGCGACAGCACCCTCCGCTCCGAGATCCTGACCGAGGAGAGCGCCTGGTGGCGCATCCTCTCCACGACCGACAACTACGACCCGGACCGGCTGACCTTCGACCGGGAGCTGCTGCGCAACTTCTATCTCTCCGAGGGCTACGCCGACTTTCGCGTCGTCTCCGCCGTGGCGGAGCTGTCGCCGGAGGGTGACGGCTTCTTCGTCACCTTCACGGTGGAGGAGGGCGAGCGCTACACCTTCGGCAACATCGACGTGGTGAGCAGCCTGCCCGACGTCGCGCCGGAAGAGCTGCAGGGCGACATCACGACCGAGAGCGGCGACTGGTACGACGCCAGCGAGGTCGAGCGCACGATCCAGAACATTACCGACCGCCTGGGCTCACTCGGCTACGCCTTCGCCGAGGTGCGGCCGCGGATCGAGCGCAACCGCGACACGCTCACCATCGACGTGACCTACGAAGTCCAGGAAGGGCCGCGCGTCTACGTGCAGCGGATCGACATCGTCGGAAACGTGCGCACGGAGGACGAGGTGATCCGCCGCGAGATGCGGCTGGTCGAGGGCGACGCCTTCAACATCGCCCGCCTGCGCCGGTCGGAGCAGGAGATCCGCAACCTCGACTTCTTCCAGACCGTGGACGTGTCCAGCATTCCCGGGGACAATCCCGACCAGACGGTGATCGTGGTCGAGGTCGAGGAGAAGTCCACCGGCGAGCTGTCGATCGGCGCCGGATACTCCACCAGCGATGGCGCGCTGGCCGACTTCACCCTGCGCGAGCGCAACCTGCTCGGTCGCGGGCAGGATCTG
>CALKHQ010000004.1 GCA_937988735.1 uncultured Alphaproteobacteria bacterium | reverse complement strand
GTGCCCGCGTGCCCGGATCGGCCTGTCAGCCGCACCTCCAGCCAGCGCGCGCCTTGAATGCCGTCCACCACGGCCAGCACCCGCCCCTCGGCCTCCAGCACCGGCCCCTGCTCGATGTGAAGCTCCAGGTAGCCGGCGATGGACGCCCCGAGCGGGCGATCGTCGAGCGGCCCGCAGGCGGCCCGCATGGCCGCAATCGCAGCGGCAACGGTGGTGCCGCTCGCGTCGCACACCGCCAGCAGCGCCGCGGGGTCCGTCACTCCGGCATAGGCCTGGGAGCCCATCGCCCCGGGGGCGAACCGGCTGCCTTCCTCGTTGGTCCAGGCGACCGCCTCCACCGGGTGGAGCGTCGCCATGCCGGCGTCCTCCAGGCTCTCCAGCACCTCCAGCGCCGCCATCACCCCCAGGGTGCCGTCATAGCGGCCGCCCTGCGGCTGGCTGTCGAGATGGCTGCCGCAGACGATCGGCGCACGGGCGGGGTCGCGGCCCGCGCGCCGGATGAACAGGCTGCCGAGCGCGTCGGCGGCGCAGGCGAAGCCGCGGGCGCGGGCGGCGTCGAGCACATAACGCCGCGCCGCATTCTCCGCATCGGTCAGCGCCTGGCGGTCGAGCCCGCCCGCCGGAGTGGCCCCGAAGCGGGAGACCGCATCCAGCCGCCGCGCCAGCCGTTCCGGGTCGATCCGCGCCACCCGCGTCAGCGCCCGGTCGCCATCCGGCAGGGGCGCCCGCCCGCGGCAATCACAGCTGCGGGGCCGGCGGTCATGCGCCGGTCAGCCAGTCCAGCATCTGCCCCCACAGCCGGGCAAAGTGCGGCCACTTGAGCGAGTCGGCCGGCAGCCAGTGCGGGCCGATGTCGCTGGTCCACACCAGCGAGCGCCCCTGCCCGTACGACCCGACCGCGATGATGGGCAGGTTGCGGTAGCGGGCCGAGGCGCGGGCGATGACCGTCGCATCCGGCTTCGCGGCGACCTCGTTGAAGCCGAGCACGAGCGGCCATTCGCCGGAGATGCCGGCAAGGATCGGGTGGTCGCCCACCGGCTCCGGCCGGAGTCCTTCCGGCACCTCGACCCGGTCGTCGGTAGCGAGCATGGTGACCGGCAGCACCTCCTCCACCGGCGTGTGCTTGAAGCGTGCGCTGCCGTTGATCCCCTGGAAGCTGAGATAGCCGCCAATCATGGCGAGCCCGCCGCCGCCGGCGACATAGTCCTTCAGCGCGATCAGGCGGTTCGGGGTCGGCTTCGAGTGGATCCACGTGTCGGGGTGGAGCAGCAGCGTGTTGGCGCCGATGTCGGAGAGGATGACGGCGTCATAGGCCTTCAGCCCCTCGACCGTCTGCGGAAACTCGGTCTGTGCCTGGTGGCAGGGCATGTAGGTGAAGTCGTATGGCAGATCCTTCAGCGCCTCGAGGAAGCCCGTCGCGCCGAGGTGGAACGTTACCGTCGGGAACTGGTCGAAACCCTTGATGTGGGTCGCCTGGGTGACCCAGCTTTCCCCCGCCAGCAGGATCTTCTTGTTGGCCATGCGTCTGCTTCCTCCGTTGCTTTCTCACGTCATGGTCGGGCTCGTCCCGACCATCCACGCCTGACCTGTCCACACCGAAAGGCGTGGATGCCCGGCACGGGGCCGGGCATGACGGCGTGCGACCGCCTATCCCGCGTCCGCCGAGAACACCCGCCGCGGGTTCTCGACCAGCAGCCGGTCGATCGCCGCACGGTCGACCCCGTGGCGGATCAGCCGCGGCACGAAATGCTTGAGGATGTAGCCATAGCCGAAGCCGCCGTGGCGGGTCAGCATCATCTTCAGGAACACGTCCTGCGAGATCAGCAGCCGCCGCAGATAGCCGTCATCGATCAGACGGCGGATCGCCCGCGCATTGTCCTCGTCGCTCGGACACTGGGCGTCCTCGGTGGCGTAGTAGTAGTCCATCCCGATCATGTCGTACTCGAGCCAGGCGCCGCGGTCGGCAAGGCTCTTCTGGTACTCCGGGTCGTCATGACTGGGGTTCATGTGGCAGAGGATGGTGTGGTTGAGGTCCGCGCCGACCGCCTCGACCACGTCCAGCACACGGTGCGCCAGCCGCTCCCACCCCGGCAGGTGGATCGACAGCGGCACGCCGGTGCGCTTTGCCGCCTGGGCCGCCGCACGCAGCGACTTCTCCTCCGCCGGCGTGAAACGCTTGCTGATCCCGATCTCGCCGATCAGCCCCGCCGGCACCTCCGGCGGCGCGTCGCCGCCGCCGCAGTCGGCGACGATCTGGTCGGCGATCTCGTCCTCGGTCATCTCCCGCACCTGCGGCGGATGCGACCGCTCCAGGTAGTAGCCGGCGCCCATCACGATGTTGAGCCCCGTGCGCCGGCTGATCCGCTGCAGCGCCCGGCCGTCGCGGCCGATGCCGCGGTTGGTGGGATCGACCACCGTGGACCCGCCGAGCTCCGCGAACTTCACGAGTTCCGCAATGGCCGCCTCGACGTCGGTGAGCCGGCAGTTGTCGCGGTTGAGGTACGGGTTCATCCGCAGCTCGCCGAGGAACTCCACCGACACCGGCTTCTCGGCGATGTCGATGTCGCCGGCGCAGCACGGCCGCGCCCAGGCGGAGCTGGCATCGAGCAGGATGTGTTCGTGCATCAGCGTGATGCCCATCCGCTCCACCGGCAGCGGCCCGAGCACGGTCATCACATGACCCGAGCCCACGCCGATACCCACGTCGCTCATCGCCGTTTCCCTCCGCCGGCGAACAGCCGGAAGTTGAGCCAGATCGCGATCAGGATGATGCAGCCGGTGACGATCGGCGTGAGGAACGGCGACAGGTGGGAGAGGATCAACCCGTTGCCGATCACCGCCACTGTCAGCGCGCCCAGAATGGTGCCGAGGATCGTGCCCCGGCCGCCGAACAGGCTGGTGGAGCCCAGCACCACCGCCGCGATCACCTCGAGCTCGAAGCCGAGCCCGGCGTTCGAGGACCCGCTGCCCAGCCGCGCGGTGAGCACGAGGCCCGCCAGCGCCGCCGCCGTGCCGCTCAGCACATAGACCGTCATCGTGACCGCCCGGATGTCCACGCCGGCGCGGCGCACCGCCTCCGCATTGGCACCGATGCCGGTGACGTAGCGGCCGAAACGGGTCTGGGTGAAGGCGACCGCCGCCACCGCCAGCACCGCAATGGCGATCAGCGCCGGGACCGGTATCCCCGCCAGCCAGCCGCGCCCGACGAACACGTAGCCGCTGGCGGTATCGACGGGGACCGAGTAGCCGCCGGTCATCAGCAGCGCGATGCCACGGAACACGCTCATGCCGGCGAGGGTCACGATGAAGGCGGGGATGCGCTCATAGGCGACGAAGAAGCCCTGCACCGCCCCGATCAGCCCGCCCAGCACCAGCATCGCGACGAACACCAGAGGCCAGTCCAGCGGCTCGATGAACGGGCTCATGTCGCCGCCCTGCAGCAGGATCGCCGTCAGCGACCCGGTGAGCGCGACCGTGGAGCCGACCGACAGGTCGATGCCGCCGGTGGTGATGACGAAGGTCATTGCGGCCGCCACGATCAGCAGCGGCGCGCTCTGGCGCAGGATGTTGAGCAGGTTCTGCTCGGTGAGGAACCCGTCGGTGGCCGCCGCGAAATACAGGCAGACCACGATGAAGAAGGCCGCGATCGAGGCGACGCCGCCCTGCTCCGCCACCCACCGCTTCATGCGTTCATCCCCGCCGACCGGGCCGAGAACTTGCGGCCGACGATGAGGGAGACGACCTCCTCGATGCTGGTCTCGGAGATCAGCCGCTCCGCCACCTTGCGGCCCTCGTACATCACCATCAGCCGGTCGCAGACCAGGAACAGGTCCTGCAGCCGGTGAGTGACCAGGATGACACTGACGCCCCTGGCGCTGACCCGCTTGATCAGGTCGAGCACCGCCTCCACCTCCGCCACCGCGAGCGCTGCGGTCGGCTCGTCCATGATCAGCACCGCCGGGTCGAAGGAGGCGGCGCGCCCGATGGCAATGCTCTGCCGCTGGCCGCCGGAGAGGTTCTCGACCTTGAGCCGCGTGTCCGGAATGGCGATGCCGAGCCCCTCCAGCATCTGTCGCGCTGCCCTGTGCATCCGCGGCTTGTCGAGCAGCCCCAGCGCATTGCGCGGCTCGCGGCCGAGGAACAGGTTGCCGGCGACGTCGATGGTGTCGCACAGCGACAGGTCCTGATAGACCATCTCCACCCGGTGCCGGCGAGCATCGGCCGGACTCGCAAAGCGCACCGGGCGGCCGTCGATCTCGATGGTCCCCGAATCCGGGATGACGGCGCCGGACAGCACCTTCGACAGCGTGGACTTGCCGGCGCCGTTGTCGCCGACCAGCCCCAGCACCTCGCCCGCGCGCAGCACGAGATCGACGTTGTCCAGCGACTGGATCGTGCCGTAGCGCTTGGAGATGCCGGTCATCCGGACGCGGACGGGGGCGTCGGTCATGGGCCTTCTCTTGTTGCCCGTTCCTGTCACCCCGCCGCCGTCACGGCCGGGTCGGGCCCGGCCGCAACGGCAGGGAGACGGGGCGAAGACTGCTGCTGCTATTCGAACAGCGACCGGAAATCGTCGACGTTTTCCTGGGTGACGATGGCGATCGGGATGTAGACCACGGGCTCGACGGTGCCGCCGTTGATCAGCGTCATCGCCGCCTCGACCGCGGCCTTGCCCTCGCCATACGGGTCCTGCTGGACCACGGCCTCGACCCAGCCCTCATCGATGCCCTTGATGGCCTGGGCGGTCAGATCCCAGCCGAACACCTTCACGTCGTCGGCCAGCCCCTGGCTCTCCACCGCCGCGATGGCGCCGATCAGCGCCGGCTCGCCGGTGGCGTAGATCGCGGTCAGTTCGGGGTTGGCGGTCATCAGGTTCTCCGCCGCCGACATGGCGACGTCCTGCACGTTCTGGCCGTCGACGGTGTCAAGCACGGTGATGTCCGCGTCCGACGCCTCCACCACCTCGAGGAAGCCGTCGAGCCGCTGGTTCTGGATGAAGGAGTTCAGCGCGCCGACGATGCCGACCGTCGCCGAGCCGCCCATCTCCGCCTTCACGTGATCGACGAAGTACTGGCCGATGTCGCGACCCGCCTGCAGGTTGTCCACGCCGATGAAGGTGGCGTTGTCGCCGTCGGGGATCTGGGCGTCGATGGCGATGACCGGGATGCCGGCCTCGGCCGCCTGGGTGATCGCCGGCTTGATGCCGTTCACGTCGATGGCGACCACGATCATCGCGTCGACGCCCTGGACGATATAGGTCTCGATCGCGTCGTTCTGCGCCGACGGCTCGTTGTTGGCGTTGAAGATGACAAGTTCGACGCCGGCCGCTTCCGCCGCCTCGGTCGCGCCGTCGTTGATCTGGTTGAAGAACAGCGCCTGCTGGTTGATCGTGATCAGCGCAATCGTTTCGGCGGCGGCCTCGGCGGCGAACCCGCCTGCGGCGATCGCGAGCCCCGCGGCCCCGGCCAACAGCTTCATCCTCGTCATTGTCCTCTCCCTGACCTTCTGCCCCGACCCTGGAGCAGACCGAGTATTCAAGCCCGTATGAACTTGCGTCAAGCAACTTGAACGTTGCGCCAGTCAGAAGGTGGGCGGCGTGTTGACCCAGAAGATGCTGGCGGCGCGGTCGGTCGGATTGCGGTAGGCGTGCGGCAGCGTGGACCGGAACACGAAGGCGTCGCCGGCAGACAGGCGATAGACCCGGCCATCGACCTCCAGCTCGATCTCGCCCTCGATCACGTAGCCGACCTCCTCGCCGTCGTGGGAGATCGGGGCGTCGCTCTTCCCGCCGGCGGCGATGTGGTGAATGTTGCACTGGACCAGGTGGCCGGGGTCGTACGGGACCACCCGCTCCAGGGTGATGCCCTCGCCCTTGCGCAGGGGATCCAGCGCGATCATCGGCCGTTCGCCGGCGCGGAACACGATGCCGGCGTCGCCCTCGTCCTCCTCGAACATCCAGCCGATGTTGAAGCCGAGCGCGCGGGCGAGCCGGTGCAGCATCGGCAGCGACGGCATCGCCTTGCCGGTCTCGTACTTCGACAGGAGGCTCTCGGAGCAGCCGACCTTCTCGGCCAGCGCCTTCAGCTTCAGCCCCCGCAGCCGGCGCGCGAGCCGCAGCCGCGCCCCCACCTTGCCCAGGCCCTGGCGATCACCGTCCATGGCCGCATCTTGCACCGGCTTCAAGCGACTTTCAAACGGTTCCGGTGCGTCCGGGGGGATGGACGCGGCGCCGCACTGCAGCGCCGTCGGGCGGGGACAGGCCGTCAGCGGCTGACGAAACCGCCCCGGTTGACCTTGAGCCAGTCGGTGAAGGCCTCCGCCGGCAGCGGGCGGCTGATGTAGTAGCCCTGCGCCTCGTCGCACGACCAGCCGGCGAGCGTGGTGAACGCCTCCGCGGTCTCGATTCCCTCGGCGACGACGCGGTAGCCCAGCCCCTGGCCCATGCCGATGATGGTCCTGACCAGGTGCTGGTTCTTCGCGCTCTGCATCATGGTGCGGACGAAGGCCTGGTCGATCTTGAGGATCCGCGCCGGGATCTGGGTCAGGTAGCTCATGTTGCTGTAGCCGCTGCCGAAGTCGTCGATGGCGATGTCGATCCCCATCGCGCAGATGCGGTCGAGGTGGTGGCGCACCGCATTCTGGTCGGAAGCGAGCATGCCCTCGGTGAACTCCAGCTCGAGCTGGTCCGGCGCGATGCGGTGACGCTCCAGCACGCGCTCCAGCTTGTCCACGAAGTCGGGCTCGGCGAGGTTCTTCGGCGAGACGTTCACCGACAGAGGCACCCGGTGGCCGGCGTCCCCGAGCGCCGCCGCGTGGCGGGCGGCGGTGTCCAGCACCCAGTCGGTCAGCGGGCTGATGAGGGCCGTCGTCTCGGCGAGCGGAATGAATTCGCCCGGCGAGACCGGGCCGAAGGTCGGATGCGTCCAGCGGATCAGCGCCTCGGCCCCGGCGCAGGCGCCCGAGCGGAGGTCGATCCGCGGCTGGAAGTTGAGGCTGAGCTGTCCCTCCTCCTCGATCGCGCGGCGGAGGTCCACCAGCAGGGTGAACGCACGGCGGTAGGCGGCGTCGGCGGCGCGGTCATAGACGGCCCAGCCGCGCCGGGTCGCCCGGCTGTCCTGCGCCGCGGCCATGGCGGCGCGCAAGGCCTCGGCAGCATCGACGTTCCCTTCGAGGCCGACGATGCCGACTCCGACATGGGTGTCGATGGGAATGCCGCGGCAGACAATCGGGCCGCGCAGCGCGCGGACCACGGCCTCGACCCTGTCCTGCAGGTCCTGCTCGCAGTTCGGCACGAAGAAGACGAAGCCGAGGGGGCTCACATGGTAGAGCCCGCTGCCCGACGGCAGCAGGCCGCGCAGGGTGTCCACCCCGGTGCGGATGATGGCCTCGGCGTAGTCGTGGCCCAGTGCGCGCACCACCCCCGCGTAGCGGGACGGGTCGGCGAGCGCCACCATGACCAGGCTGTCCGGCGGCCTGGTCTTCCTCGTTCTCAGGGCGGCGAAGTCGTCAAGAAACTGGCGCCGGTTCGGCAGCCCGCTCACCGGGTCGGTGCGGCCGAGCTGCGACCGCAGGTGATGCATGTTGGCCAGCAGGTCCGCGAGGTCATCGAGGACATTGCTACGGACGGCCGCCAGCTCGGGGCGGCCGTGGATGTCGATGGCGCGAAGGGTGCCGACCACGCCGCCGGGACTGATGACGGTCCGCTCCGCCCACCACCCGGCGAGCGGCAGGCCGGTCGCTGCCGCCGCCTCGTCGGGCTGCGGCGGCACCAGATAGACGGGACATCCGGCAAGCTGGCTGCCCAGGCGCAGCAGCACCGGCGTCATTTCCGCGGGCGCCGCTTCTGCCAGGTCAGGCGGCTCCGGCGCGCCCGGCATCGGAGCGATGCCGGCGCCGGAACTGGTTTCCAGGCCACCGCTCAGGATTGCAGTCGGCGGCGGCTGCATGACCGGACCATTCGGCGCTCCCGTCGAAAGGCCCCGATCATGCCGCCCGATCGTGAACTTCGGCTTAACGTCGCCGCACTGCAGCAATGAACTCAGAACGCCGGGATGCCGGGCAGCTCCAGGCCGTCCCGCGTGTAGACCTGGCGGATCAGGCAGAAGGCGTCCGTCTCGACCACCAGCAGACCCGGCCGGTCGACCAGCCGAACATGGGCGAGATAGCCGACCACCCTGTCGTCGCGGCGGGTGTCGACCCTTTCCTGCTCCTGGTACCAGATCGCGTCGACCGCCTCCGGCGTGATACCGCGCGCCTGCAGCTCGTTGGCGACCCGGGTGTCGCACTCGTGGCGGGCGCCGAAGGGGTAGCCCAGGGCCAGGACGTTGTCGGCCGCCCCTGACCCGCCGGAGCGTCCGCCCTGGCAGCCCGCCAGCAGGCCAGCCGCCACCATCCCCACGGTTGCTGTGCGCCAGATTCTTCTCGCCATCGGCACCTCCTGCGTTCGATTGCCCCATCGAGACCGAAGCCCGATTCGCCCGCTCGCGCAAGCCGCGAGGCACGCACCGGGCCACGGAAATTATTTGCAACGGCCCCTTGAAACCCCCAGGGGGCGGGCTATGTGTGGGGGCGTACGTTGCGCAGTCGCTCTTGTGTGTTGTCTTCAAGAGCCCGACCCCGGGCTGCTCGAGTCATCCCAGACATTGTGGACGTTACCCCGACGGGTCACGCGTGGTGCGGACTCGTGAATTCGACATGTCAGAGGTTGATCCATGACGACCGGAACAGTGAAGTTCTTCGATACCAACAAGGGGTTCGGGTTCATCCGCCCGGAGGACGGCGGCCAGGACGCCTTCGTCCACATCTCGGCGGTGCAGCGCGCCGGCCTTTCGGGGCTGCGCGAGGGACAGAAGGTTTCCTATGAGCTGAAGCCCGGCCGCAACGGGAAGCTCGCGGCCGAAAACCTGGTCGTCCGCGACTGATATCCCCGGCTCCCGCCGCCTGCGCGGTGGGAGCCGTTTCCGTTCCGGCTACAGGTTGCGCGAGATCCGGAAGCCGCGATGGCCGAAGGCGCCCCCGGGGTCGGGCCGGCCCCGGTTGGGGCGCGCCACGGTCATGCGCTCCGAGGGGAACCAGAACGCCCCGCAGCGGGCAGACCGGAACTCGCAGTCGCCCTCCTCCCGGGCGCGCTGCCATCCACGGGCGCCCCTTCGTGGCCCCCGTGCCGCCAGTCCTGGCGCAGATCGTTGC
>CALKHQ010000003.1 GCA_937988735.1 uncultured Alphaproteobacteria bacterium | reverse complement strand
CATCCGCTGATCGACGGCTATGCGCGGCAGGGGATCGAGCTCGTTGGCCGCTACCTCGCCCGGGCCGTGGCGGATGGAACGGACACGGAGGCCCGGGCCGGCATGATGCTCGCATCCTACTATGGCGGTGTCTGCCTCGGACCGGTGAATACGGCAGGCGGCCATGCGCTGGCCTATCCATTGGGAACGCGGCTCAAGCTGCCGCACGGGCTCGCCAATGCGATCATATTCCCGCATGTGCTGGCCTACAACTTCAGTGCCCGCCCGGAGAAGACCCGGGAGGTCGCTGCTCATCTCGGTCTTGACGCCTCGGACGAGGCTGCTCTCCTGAACGCGGCCATGGACTACTGCCGGGGCCTTGGCATCGAGATGCGGCTGTCGAAGCACGGCGCGAAGGAAGAGGACCTGCGGCTTTTCGCCGAGGAGGCCTTCGCCATCAAGCGTCTGATCGACAACAACCCCCGCGCCTTCACCGTGGAGGACGTCGAGAGGCTGTACCGCGCGGCGCTGTGAGGGATGATGTCTGCCGGTGCGACGGCAAGGCGCCATGCAGATGACGGTTCGGGAACCAGAGAAGGTTCGGGACGGGATCGCTTCCGCGTTTCTGCGAAACACGGAAGCGGACCGGTCTAGACCGTTGCGACTGGCGTGGCCGGGGATCCCACAGCGCCGGGCAGCCGAAGGGGCGGCGCGGTCAGGAAGAAACTGGAACGGTTGTGATCGCGCAGCCATTTCGCCAGCTCGCCGAAGTACCACAGCTCACCCAGGTGGATCCCAAGCTTGAACAGACAATGGTTGTGCAGCGGCAGGCCGGGATAGCTGTCGCCGCTTCCGTCGCGCGCCGGGTAGGCTTCCACAGCGAAATTGTCGGCGCAGAGCGCGACGATCCCGCTGTCGGTTATCCATTGCAGCAGCTTCTCGTCCCGCCCGTCCAGCGCCGCGCAGGAATTGGCGAGCACCTCTCCATCCGGCTGCTTGTTCATGGACAGGATGAGATCCGCGAAACCGGTGTAGATGCAGAGGAGGTCACCCACGCGCACTTCGGCCTTCTGGTCATCAAGCGCGGACATCAGATCATCATAGCCGACGAGCTTGCGTTCGCGCTTGTAGCGCTTTTCCAGATCCACCAGGACGCCGCGGCCCTGAACGCCGGTGACAGCAAGGTTCTCGATGCCGAGCGCTTTTGCCCCGAAGCCGTCCCTGGCGTCGTCCGGGCCTATGATGTTCGATCCGCCCAGATAGCCGTTGTAATAGACCTTCTCTTCCCTGCCGTCGCCATCGACGTCGAACATCTGCCCGACGTGACCGAGGGCATCCCACTGGGTGGAATACTGCATGTACAGCAGCACCGCGTCGTCGGACACGACGTCGTTGTAGCAGCTGCAGTAGTAGTTCAGGCGGAAGTTGAAGTTGTGACCGTCGCCGCGACGCTCGTGAAGGAAGCGCGGCGGCTTGCGCAGCGGAGGGTAGTCAAGCGGCAGGCTTAGGCAGAAGACTTCGCCGGTCTGGATTTCCTCGGCAGCGCGCCGACGGATTTCCGGCGTGATCAGGTTCATCCGGCCCACCTGGTCGTCGGGGCCGAAATCCCACCAGTTCGAGCCTTCCGGTCTTCTGCGCTTGTGCTCGTTCATCGTGATCCTCCTCCCTGTTCTGCCCTGGTCTGCAGCGCTCCTGCGCTCAGTGCGGCCCTGGCAGGATGTTGTTTTCCTGCAGTGTGCGGATGTGCTTGCGGAACATCTCTTCCGTATCAATGCAGGCGCCAAACCCGGCCTGCCGGATCTTGATCGTGCTTACCAGTGCTGGGGCCGGCGGCCGTTTGGCGCCATAGGCAAAGACGAAATCGGCATAGTGATGCGAGTGTCCGGCAAGGCCCCGGATGGTCGATGGCACAAGCCCCTCCGTCTCGACCACCTTCTGCCAGGCATCCTCCTTCGTGGGTAGATATTCCGCGATCGAAAGAGGCTCGTCCTCACCGGGCTCCACGCCGAAAGCCTCGGCCAGGGCGGGCCAGATGTTTTGCCAGATGAAGACATCACCATTGGTGATATTGAAGGTCTCGTTGCGGGCAGCTTCGGCCTCTGCTGCCCAGGCAAGAGCCTGCGCAATCAGATCTGCGTCCACTGCCTCGAGCAGATAGGGCGGGCCGCCAGGGAAGTTGAAAGTGCGGCCCTCGAGCTTCGAGACCGCAGCAAGGATTCCAAGCACCGGGATCAGGTTCATCGCCACGCCCACGGCTGACCCGAACACCACCTGAGGACGGAAGATGGTCGTTGCGAAGCCGTGACGGGCCGCGAGGTCCTTAAGGAAATCCTCCTGCAGCCAGTAGAAGTTCTCATGATTGTGGCGCGGCCACACTTCCTTAGCCGGAACCCTGATTGGTCGGATATGGACGCCATAGGCCTTGGTGCCTTGCAGAAGCGACACGTGCCGGACAGGTGAGCCGGCACGCAGAAGGGGCTCCATCATGTTCCGCAGCATGGCCAGGTTGGTGGTCATCTGATCCGGGTCACGCCAGCCGGCGACGAGCGAGTCCTTTTCGAAAAGTGCGGCATAGACGACATGCGTGATGTCATTGCGCCGCCCCAGCACGGCTTCGCATGCTGTGCGGTCGGTCAGGTCGAGCGAGAGATGCTCGTGCCGCGCCCCCGGCACGCCCGGCATCCGCCGTGAGACGGTCACCACTTTCCAGTCTGGCAGGCTGGAGAAGTGCGCGAGCGCAGCCTGTCCGATCACTCCGGTCGCACCGGCAATCAGCACACATTTGCCCGTTGTCGCCATGATCAGCCTCGCTGGTTGAAGCGCCTGCCCACCAGTTGCGCCGCGATGTTCACCTTCTGGATGTCGATCGCTCCGCCGGCGATGCCCCAGCCGTAGCTGTCACGCAGACGCCGCTCCATGCCGTATTCCTTGGCATAACCGTAGCCACCCATGAGCTGCATTGCCGTGGCCGTAACTTCGCGGGTGATTTCATTGGCGAAGCATTTCGCCATGGATGTCTGCATCAGATCCGGAGTGCCCGTTTCGACCTGTGCGGCGGCCCGATGGATCAGCAGCCGGGCGGCCTCCACCTTGATGGCGATCTCCGCCAGCCGGATCTGAACGGCCTGGAAGTCAATGATCGGCTTGCCGAATTGCCTGCGCTCCTGCACGTAGGCGGTCACCTGTTCCAGGGCTCCGGCGGCGACGCCGAGCGCCATGGTGGAATTGCCGAGCCGCTCGATGTTGAACAGGCCCATCAGCCTGGCGAAGCCTCCGGCCCCCACCAGCAGGTTTTCGCGGGGGACGCGGACATCGTCGAATGCCATGTCGGCCGATGGCACGCCCCGGAAGCCCATCAGCCGTTCCTGCTGGCCGAAGGAGAGACCGGGTGTGTCCTTGTCGACATAGACTGCGCCAATGCCCTTCGCCCCCGGAATGTCATCGAACCGGCAGAAGACGACATAGCCTTCCGAATGACCCGCTCCTGAACACCAGCGCTTGGAGCCGTTGATGACGATTTCTTCGCCTTCGATCACCGCCCTGGTGCGCAGATCGGTGAGGGCGGTGCCCGCATCGGGTTCGGACATGCAGATGGCGACCAGCATCTTGCCTTCGACCACGGCGGGAACAACACGGTTGCGCAGGGCGTCGCTGCCGAAGGTTTCCACGATGCGGACGGGCCCCGTGCAGCATTCGAAGACCGGGAAGGCAACGCCGACGGAAATCTTGGCGAATTCCTCCATCACG
>CALKHQ010000002.1 GCA_937988735.1 uncultured Alphaproteobacteria bacterium | reverse complement strand
TCGCTGCGCGCGGTGCCGGCCGCGAGTTGGGGAGGAAACACCGAAACAGGCCGCCCACTGCGGGCGGACTGGTATTCCGGGGTGGCCGCCGGCGGGGATGAAGCGCCGGCGGCCCGTTGCGGACGGTCCCCTGACACGGGGACTACCGGCGACCGGCCGGCGCGGATCGGCCCACCTGGGCAGATTGGGATCACTGACGGCGCTCCAGGTCGCGCGCCATGCGGGCATGGGCGGCGGAGCGGCGGATACAGAAGATGATTTCATGGGCGAACCAGGCGAGCCCGGCGAGCCCCAGCCCGCACAGCATCAGGCGGATGACGTCGGTGCGGCCCATGAACAACGCGGCCAGCCCGACGGCCATGACCAGCACGGTGAGCGCGACGATGGCGATGCCGACAAGCACGTCCCTCATGACGCCTCCGCCAGCTGGTAGAAGTCCTCCGGGCGAACCCGGCCCCTTGTCTCGGAAACGATGCGCTCCATCAGGTCCGGCGGCGGGGCGCGGCGATCCGATCTCTTGCAGAGGCGGTAGGCGGTGGCCCGCGCAACGCCGAGACGGTCGGCCAGCCCCTGGTATGAAAGCCCTTCCCGTTTCCGCCAATCTTCGAGGCGCATGGACCATCTCCGTCGGTGAGGTGGCGGTCATAGTTTCCCGATTTGATACTGATGTCAAGCGGTCCTAGTCCCGATGAGAAACAGCGCGGATTTCCGCCATGTGCTTGAATGCCGGCCATGCGGAACCGGGTGAAAGAGCTGCGCAAGGCGAAGGGGTGGTCGCTTGCCCGGCTGGGCGAGCGAATCGGCGCCAACCGCAGCCAGGTGTGGAAGCTCGAAAACGGACACACCCGGCTCAACACCGACTGGATGGCGAAGATCGCGAAGGCGCTGGACGTGCAGCCGGCGGACCTTCTCGTGGACGACGCGGCTGGCAAGACTGCGTTAACAGGTGCTTCCGACAATCCACACTCAGTCCCCGCAGAATCAACAACCACCAGCAGGAGGGCTGACGTGCACACGGAGATTGATCGTCTCTGGGCCATGGTGATGTCGCTGCAAGGGCAGATCGAGGACATGCGCCGGCGCCTGGACCGCCTGGAGGATTCGCCGTCCCGCCCCTACCGCGCGGGGTCGAGACCGAAGGGAGCGTGATACAGCTCTGGCCCCGCCTCACCGAAGAATAGGTTCCCCCCTCCTTGTCGGGTCGCCACGGCGACCCCTTTTTTTGCCCTCGCCGTTTCAGCACGAGAAACTTTTCTCTTGACGTTTCCCGATTTTCAGTCCGACACTGAAACCTGTTTCAACGCGGAGGCGGCGATGGCACTGCGCCCTATCGGCGAGATCGCCCGGCAAATCGTCAACGACCATGCCCGGCGGATGCACCCGCGCCCCAGCATGATCGGCCAGAAGCGCGGCCCGAAGCTGCCGTGCCCGTCCTGCGACAAGCGCGGGCTGGGCAAGCCCGCCGATGGCATCCGCCGCTGCCGCTACTGCGGCCACACCACCGGGAGCAACACATGAGCACCACCGCTGTCTTCGTCGTCGCCGTCATCTGGCTGGCCTGCGCCTTCGCCACCTACGGCTGCATGCTCGCCTCCCTGTGGCACGAGTACGACGAGGACTTCAACCGCCGGTTCCGGTGCGACGACCGGCAGCTCTTCGCCGTTGTCTCATTGCTGGTCGGGCCCTGCGGTCTGCCGGCCATCGCCGCGTTCTGGCGGCCGAGCATGGGGTTCCGGCTGTGATCCCCGCCCTGCACCGCCTCATCTGGCTGTGGCAGGCCGGCTGGCACCGCGCCCGCATCCATGCCGCCGACGCGCTGGTGTGGCTCGCCCTGCGCCCGTGGCTGCTGGCGGCTCTGCTGGTCGCCCTGATGCTGTGGTGGGCGCTGTGAGCCCCGCGCTGCACGCCGCCCTTGAAGCCGTGCGCCAGGCCGGCCAGCACGCCCGCGCCCAGCGGGAGGCCCGCGATGACGCCGCCCGCGAGCACGTCACCGCCGAGCCCATCGCCGGCTTTTATCAGACGCGCCTGGTGAAGGGCGGACCCTGGGTGCCCGTTCGTTTGTGGTTCGGCCCGCCGCTCGATCCCCACTTCCCGCGGCTTCTCGACCGCGCGCCCTGCTGGCAGGCCTGCGCCAACGGGCGTCGCTTCGACGTCGACCGGCTCTGGCCGTGGTGCGCCAGGCACCCGATCTCCCGCAGCCGCTACCGCTACCTGATCGCCCGCCACCGCTGGGCGGTGCGCTGGAACCCGGCAATGCCGGAGGCCGACCCCTACCGGCCGATCGACCCCAACACCACCCCTATCCTGATCTGAGGAGGACGCGATGCCTATCGAAGTGCTGGATGACGAACGCCTGGGCCACAACCGGCCGCCAGCCGACGAGGATCCGCTGGTTACGCGGCTGCTGGAAGACCACGATGCGCTGTTCACCCGCGCCGGCCAGCTGCTGAAGGCCGGCGAGCGGGTACCCGCGACGCTGGACGACGAGGTGACCGTGCAGCGGGTGCAGGATTTCGTGAAGCAGGTGGCCGCCTGCATCAAGGCCGGCAAGTCCATCCACGAGGCCGAGAAGGAGCCCTTCCTGGCCGGCTGTCGCAAGATTGATACCCTGTTCTTTGGCCGCATCCGCGACCCGCTGACCGAGCTCAAGAAGCGCATCGAGGCGCGGCTGACCACCTACCTGCGCGCCAAGGCCGAGGCGGAGCGGCGCGCCCGCGAGGAAGCCGAACGCAAGGCCCGCGAGGAAGCGGAGCGCGCGCGGCGCGAAGCCGAGGAAGCGGCCGAGCGTGCCCGGCGCGAGGCCGAGGCGGCCCGGCTGGAAAACGAGGCCGACCTTGAGCGGGAGATCGAGGCCGAGGCCGCGCGCAAGCGCCAGCAGGAAGAAGCCGAGCGGCGCGCCGCCCAGGCCCGCGCCGAGGCCGAGCGTGCCGCGCGGGATGCTGCGGCGAAGGCGGCCGAGCTCTCCCGCACCCGCGGCGAACAGGGGTCGGTCGCCAGCCTGCGCACGCAGTGGATCGGGATCATCGAGGACCGCGACGCCCTCGACCTCGAGGCGCTGCGCCCGCACCTGCCGGAAGACGGGCTGGAGAAGGCCCTGCGTTCGTTCATCCGGGCGGGCGGGCGGCAGCTCCGCGGCGCGCGGATCTTCGAAGACACCGTTGCGGTGGTGCGCTGATGACCGAGAAGCAGCGCAAGCCCGAGACGCAGGACGTGGCGGTGCTGCAGCCGCCGCGCCTGCCGTGGCACCCGGCGATCGGCGAGCGCTTCAACATCAGCAAGAGCGAGTGGCTGACGCTGGTGAACGCCGTCTTCCCGTCGGCGCAGACGACGCAGGCGGTGTGCCTCGCGCTCGCCTACTGCCAGGCCCGCAAGCTCGATGTGTTCAAGAAGATGGTCCACATCGTGCCCATCTACGACGCCAAGAAGCGGGCGATGGTGGAGACGGTCTGGCCGTCGATCGCCGAGCACCGCGCGACTGCGTTCCGCACCGGCCAGTATGCCGGCTGCGATCCAACGGTGTGGGGAGAGGACAAGAAGGGCAGGTTCACCGGCCGGGTGAAGGAGAAGAAGGGCCAGGAGGAGCGCTGGGTCGACAAGACTGTCGAGCTCACCTATCCGGACTGGGCGCAGGTGACGGTCTACCGGATCATCGGCGGGCAGCGCTGCGCCTTCCCCGGCCCGCGCTGCTACTTCCTTGCCGGCTACGGGCGGCAGGGCGGCACCGACCTGCCCAACGACCGCTGGGCGCAGGCGCCTCACTACATGCTCGAGAAGCAGGCGGAGGCGGCCGCGCTGCGCAAGGCCTTCCCCGAGGAGATCGGCGACTGGCTGAGCGGCGACGAGGCCGAGCGCTACGCCGGCCCGACCATCGACCTTGGCGCGGAGGAAGTGGAGATCCCGGCGGCGCCGGAGCCGTCGGACTTCACCGACGAGGGCGAGCCCGGGACGACGGACGCGACGCCGGAGGAGCCCGCCGACGGGCTCACGCCGGCGGAGCGCAAGGCGAACGAGATCATCCTGCTGTTCCGGGCGGCGAAGGACATCAACGCCCTCAACCAGGCCTACGCCAGCAACCAGAGCCACATCGACGCGCTGGAGATGCCGTTGCGCGAGGCGGTGGAAGCCGCCTTCGACGAGGCCGGGCGCGCCATCGCGGGAAGCTAGAGGGGGGGGCGATGTTCCTGTTCTTCGACACCGAGTCCAACAAGATGCTGGACTTCAAGCTTGCGGCCGATCACCCCGACCAGGCGCGCATTGTGTCCATAGCGGCAGTGCTGACCGACGACGCCCTCACGCCGGTCGGCGGCTTCCACTGCCTCATCCAGCCCGACGGCTGGGCGATCGACGAGGAGGCGGGGAAGGTGCACGGGCTGACCTTGGAGCGCTGCGCCAGGGACGGCATCCAGATCGCCCACGCGATGACGATGTTCGACGCGCTGGCCGACCGGGCGCAGACGCTGGTGGCGTTCAACATCCGCTGGGACAACAAGTTCATCCGCGGTGAGCGCCGGCGGCTGGGCCGGGAGGATCGGTTCGGCGTGCTGCGGGAGTTCGATCCGTGTCGCGCCGCTACCGGCCCCTGCAATCTGCCGCCAACGCCGGCGATGATGCGCGCAGGGCGCAACTACAACAAGACGCCGAACCTCAGCGAGGCGTGCCAGATTCTGCTCGGGCGGCCGCACGACAAGGCGCACAACGCCATGGCCGACTGCCTCGCGACGATCGACGTCACGCGCTGCCTGCGCGACCAGTTCGGCGTCGACATCCGCGGTGAGTTCCCGCAAAGCCGGGCGGCCTGCGCATGACCGCCGACGAGAAGCGCCACCTGTCCCGCGTCGCGGCGCTGGGCTGCATCGTGTGCCTGCTGCACGAAGGCGTCTTCTCGCCGGCGGAGGTGCACCACATCAAGCACCACACCGGCATCGGCCGCCGGTCGACCCACTACGAGACGCTGCCCCTGTGCCCGGCACACCACCGGACGGGCGGTCTGGGCGTCGCCTATCACGCCGGCCCCGGCACCTGGGAGATCAAGTTCGGGACGCAGCTCGAGCTGCTGGCCGAGGTCGAGGCGCTGCTGGAGACGGCCGATGCGTGAGCCCCGTATCCATCCGCAGCGCTTCCGCTGGGACGGCACGGCGATGGTGCCCCTGAGCCCGCTGACCGCGGCCCGCCAGTACGTCGAGGGTGAGGTCTACCGGCTGGCGCCGCCGGTCGAGCGGTCGCGCGAGAGCCACCGGCTGTACTTCGCGGCGGTGACCGAGGCCTGGGAGCAGCTGGACGACGCGCGCCGGGCGCGCTTCCCCAGCCCGGAGCACCTGCGCAAGACCGCGCTGATCCGCGTTGGCTACTACGACGAGCGGGTGATCGTGTGCGCCGACCAGTCCGAGGCGGAGCGGGTGGCTGCGCTCATCAAGCCGCTGGACGAGTTCGCAATCATCGAGACGAGCGGGCGGGTGGTGCGCGTCTACACCGCCAAGAGCCAGTCCGAGAGCGCGATGGGACGGGCGACGTTCGAGGACTCCAAGCAGAAGGTGCTCGATCTGCTGGCCGAGATGATCGGCGTCGACC
>CALKHQ010000001.1 GCA_937988735.1 uncultured Alphaproteobacteria bacterium | reverse complement strand
GGCTGGAGCGTGTCGAGATAGGCGAGCGGCAGGCTGCCGTCGGCGATCATGCGGAGGAAGGCGAGGAAGACGCGGGAGAACGGCGGGAACGCCCAGTTGACCGGGATCTGGCCCGCGATCTCCCACAGGCCGAGGACCAGCGCCACCGACAGCAGCCGCCAGAAGGCGGGCGAACGTGCGAGGCCGGCGGCGAAGCCGGCCTCGCGCCGGCCCGCCACGGCCTGCTCGGCGCCCTGCCTGGTGCCGGTGAACGCCATGCCCGCCCTAGCGCCGGCCGACGTTGGCCAGCGCCGCCTCCAGCGGCCCGAAGGTCCAGAAGTCCTCCACCTTCAGGTCCGCGGCCTCGCCCTCGAGCTGGCCGGCCACGGTGTAGAAGGCAAAGTCGTCCTGCACCGCCTCCGGGCCGCCGCCGTTCAGCGGGAACACCCCGGCGTCCACCGACTCCTGGTAATAGGGCACCATCTCCTCCTCCAGCTCCGGCGGCAGGTCGGGCAGCAGCCCGTACTGCTGGCGCAGCTCCGCGACGACCGCCGGGTTGTCGGCGATGTCGCGCCAGGTCTTCAGCACCTCCTCGACCAGCACCACCGCGGCGTCGTGGTTCTCCTCGAGAAAGTCGGTGTTGGCGTAGAGCGCCTCGTCGGTGGCGGAGATGTCGCCCATCGGCAGCAGGGCGAAGCGGCCGCCGCCCTCGCGCTCCAGCAGGCGCCAGTTGGCCGAATCGACGATGGTGGCGTTGATCGTCCCCTGCAGCATGGCGCCGGCGCGCACCTCCGAGCCCGGCACGTAACTCATGGCCGAGTATTCGATGCCGTGCTGCATGGCCATCAGGTTCATGATCGCCTCGGTGCCCGAGCCGCGCGAGTGGACCACGATCTCCTGCCCGTCCAGGTCCGCCCAGTCCTGGTAGAGTTCCGTGTTCACCACCGGGTAGAAGCGCAGGTTGCTCATCTGCAGGAACATGCGGATCGGCGCCTCCACCTGCTGCAGCAGGGCGTAGGGCGTGCCGACGCCGATGTCCGCCTCGCCGCTGACCACGGCCTGGGCCGCGATGTCCTCGGAGTTGAAGAAGGTCACCTCGATGTCGAGGCCGCGCTCCCTGGCGCGCTCGATCGCGATCAGGAGGTTGAGCGTCTCCACCGTCGCGATGTCGCCGAAGGCGATGTGCGCGTCCTGCGCCTGCGCGGCGCCCGCCGCCAGCACCGTTGCTCCGAGAAGCGCACCGGCCAGTGCGAGCCGCTGCTTCGTCACAGTCCCCGTCGTCATGGCCTCTCCTCCCTTCCGCCGGCTTTGTGCCGTGCTTGGGTGCGACCAGACTGGCGCACCAATGTCAGGATTGGTTAGATCAATGGTGCGGATTGGTCAACCAATCGCGTTGACCGGTCGCGCGGGCGGGCGGTAAAAGGCCGTGCCTTCCGCCCGATTCGGACGAGGATGCGATGCCCGCCCACGGCACCGACGACAATGCCGCGCTGGTCCAGCTGCGCGCCTTCCTCGCGCAGGAAGACCTGGAGCCGAACACCCAGCTTCCGCCGGAGCGCGAGCTCGCGGTGCACCTCGGCGTCACCCGCGGCGCCCTGCGCAAGGCGCTGGCGCAGCTCGAGGCCGAGGGCCAGGTGTGGCGGCATGTCGGCAAGGGCACCTTCGTCGGCCGCCGGCCGGACGAGGAGCCCGGCTCGCTCGCGGAGATCACCAGCGCCACCAACCCGTCGGAGGTCATGCGCGCCCGCATCCTGTTCGAGCCGGAGCTTGCCCGCGAGGCGGCGCTGCATGCCACCGACGCCGACGTGCGCCGGATGCGCATCTGCCTCGCCCGCAGCCGCGACGCCGAGACCTGGCGCCAGTACGAGAGCTGGGACAACTCGCTTCACCGCACGATCGCGATGGCGGCGAAGAACCCGGTGCTGCTGGCGCTGTTCGACCACCTCAACGCCATCCGCCGGTCGGTGGTCTGGGGCCGGCTGCGGCCCGAACGGGCGGGCCCGCCCTCCTCCCACCACAGCTTCCGGGAGCACGAGCGCCTGGTCGCCGCCATCGCCGAGCGCGACATGGAGGGTGCCGCCGAGGCCATGCGCGACCACCTCAACTCGGTCGCCTACCACCTCCTCAACGGCCGCGTCGGCCGCGTCCCCGGCGGGGACCGCGCCGCCGCCGAACGCCAGGCGCGCCCCCGTCCGTGATGCGGGCATCTCCCGCCGGGTGCGCCCCGGCCCGGGAAACGCGTCGGGTCGCCGTCACAGGTGGCGGGAGACCTGCCGGCGTTCGCCGAGGATGCCGCCGGGGCGGAACACCAGCAGCAGGGCGAGGACGACGCCGATCAGCACGATCTGCAGCGCGGCACCGCGCGCCTGCATCTCGGCCGGCAGCAGCAGGCCCATCACCCGGCCGGAGAGCGTCCACAGCGCCCAGACCACGATCGCGCCGAGGATGGCGCCGCGGTTGTTGCCCGAGCCGCCGACGATCAGCATCGTCCACACCTGGAAGGTGAGGATCGGCAGAAAGTCCTGGGCCGAGATGAAGCCGACGAAGCTCGCATACATGGCACCCGCCAGCCCCATGATCATCGAGCCGAGGACGAAGGCCTGGATGCGGAACAGCGCCGCGCTCTTGCCGAGCGAGCGGGCGGCCGCCTCGTCCTCGCGGATCGCCCGCAGCACCCGGCCCCACGGGCTCTGCGCCAGCGTCTCCAGTCCGACGTAGAGCACGGCAACCACCAGCACGCTGAGCGCGAGGTAGAGCAGGTTCCAGAGGACCGGGTCGCCGACCGCGTCGAACAGCGGCCGCGGCAGGTTGAGGCCGAAGGCGCCGCCGGTCAGCCACTGCGCATTCTGCGCCACGAGCTGGATCACCACCGCGATGCCGAAGGTGGCGATCGCGAGATAGTCGTGGCGCAGCCTGAGCGTCGGGACCGCCACCACCAGTGCGACCAGCCCGGTCATCGCCATCGCCCCCGCCCAGGCGAGCGGGAACGGCAGGCCGAAGCCGCCGAACTGGCCCGGGTAGTCCGGCCCGGCGAGAATGGCGGTGGTGTAGGCGCCGACGGCGAAGAAGCCGGCCACGCCGACGTTGAACAGCCCGGTGTAACCCCACTGCAGGTTCAGCCCGAGGCAGGCGACCGCATAGTTGAGTGCCACGACCAGGAAGAAGACGAGATAGGCGCCGATGCCGAGGAGGTCTGCCATCAGTCGCGCTCGCCGAACAGGCCCGCCGGCCGGGCGATCAGCACGGCGATCAGCACCACGAACGCCACCGCCTGACGGTACTCGGCGCCGATCAGGTGGACGCCGATGCTCTCGGCGACACCGAGGATGAGCCCGCCGGCGACCGCGCCGTGGAAGGAGCCGATGCCGCCGAGGATGGCAGCGGCGAACAGCGGCAGCAGCAGGTCGAATCCCATCTGCGGCCGGACCTGGGCGGTGAGCCCGAAGCAGACCCCGGCAACGGCGGCAAGCATGCCCCCGATCGCCCAGGTCCAGCGGATCACCACCCGGGTGTCGATGCCGAACAGGCGGGCGAGGTCCGGGTTTTCCGCCGTCGCCCGCATCGCGCGGCCGAGGGTGCTGCGGCTGAGGAACAGGTGGAGGGCCACCACCAGGACCGCGGTGAGGCCGAGGATGAAGAGCTGGTCCGGCGTCATCCGGATCTGTCCGGTCACCGCCGCCACCTCCTCCGGCAGCAGCGGCAGCGCCATCGGGATGGCGCGGCTGTAGTAGGTCGGGGTCGGGCCGTAGAGGAAGGCGATCAGGTTGCGCAGCGCGAGCGCGGCGCCGAAGCTCGCGATGATCAGCGTGATCGCGCCGCCGCGCCGGCGCAGGCTGCGGAACAGCAGCGCGTCGAGACCGATGCCGAGCGCCGCGGTCAGCACCATCGCGCCCGCGAGCGCGGCGAGCAGCGCCCAGCCGATCGAAAGCCCGCCGATGCCGCCCGCCTCCAGCCCCAGCCAGCCGGTGGCGAGCGTCAGCAGGCTGAGCGCGAAATAGCCACCCCACGCGATCAGCTCGCCATGGGCGAAGTTGGCGAAGCGCAGGATGGCGTAGACGAGGGTGAGCCCCACCGCGCCGAGCGCGATCATCGCGCCGACGACGAGCCCGTCGGCGAGCACCTGGACCAGCGGCATCAGGCCGCCTCCCCCGCCGGCACGCCGCCGAGGAAGAGCGCGCCGACCGCCGGATTGCCCTCCAGCTCGTCGCGCCGGCCGGACAGCCGCTCGCGCCCGTCCACCAGCACGTAGCCGCGGTCGGCGATGGCAAGCGCCGCGCGCACGTTCTGCTCCACCAGCAGGATGCTGACGCCGCTGTCGCGCACCCGCACGAGCTGGCGGAACACGTCGTCCACCAGCTTCGGCGACAGCCCGGCCGACGGCTCGTCGAGCAGGATCAGCCGCGGCGCGACGATGAGCCCGCGGGCGGTGGCCAGCATCTGGCGCTGGCCTCCGGAGAGCCGGCGCGCCCTGAGCCCAGCCTGCGCCGCGAGGTCGGGGAACAGAGCGAGCGCCCGCGCCACGGCCTCCGCCCGCCGGCTGCGGGGCAGGATCGCCGCCGCCAGCTCCAGGTTCTCGCGGACGGTGAGCGTGCCGAACACGTTCTCGGTCTGCGGCACGAAGGCAAGGCCCATCCCCGGCAGCCGGTCGGCGCGCACGCCGGTGATATCGCGGCCGTCGAGCCGCACGCTGCCGCCCGACGCCGGCACCAGGCCGGCGATCGCCTTGATCAGGGTGGACTTGCCGGCGCCGTTGGGCCCCAGCAGCACCACGATCTCCCGCTCGCCCACCGTCAGCGACGCACCGCGCACGATCGGCAGGCCCGGCTCGTAGCCCGCCTCGAGGCCCGCGACGTCGAGCAGCGCGCTCACGCCGCCTCCCCCAGATAGGATTCCAGCACCCGCGGGTCGCTGCGCACCACCGCCGGCGGGCCCTCGACGAGGATCCGGCCCTGCGCCATGCAGATGACCGGGTCGCACAGGCGCATCACCACGTCCATGTTGTGCTCGATGATGAGGAAGGTCGTGCCCTGGCCATTGAGGGTGGCGATGCGGTCCACGATGAGCTCCAGCAGCGCCGGGTTGACGCCGGCCGCCGGCTCGTCGAGCAGGATGAGCTTGGGCGCCGCCATCAGCACCCGGGCGAGTTCGAGCAGCTTGCGCTGGCCGCCCGAAAGGCTCGCCGCCGGCGCCGCCGCCAGCCCGTCGAGGCGCAGGAATTCCAGCCAGTGCATCGCCCGCTCGCGCAGCGCCCGCTCCTGGGCGCGCACCCGGCCGGGAGCGAGCCAGTTGACCCAGAACCGCTCCCCGGCCTGGCCGGGCGCGCCCAGCATCGCGTTCTCCAGCACCGTCATCCGCCCGAACGGCCGCGGGATCTGGAAGGTGCGGCCGATGCCGTGGCGGAAGATGCGCTCGGGCGGCAGCCCGTCGATGCGCCGGCCAAGGAAGGCGAGCGTGCCCGAGCTCGGGCGCAGCGCCCCGGCGATCAGGTTGAACAGCGTCGTCTTGCCGGCGCCGTTGGGGCCGATCAGCCCGGTGATC